>JANWLA010000013.1 GCA_025451075.1 Nitrosotalea sp.
ATAGCTACGCCGCTTGACAAGGTAAATGTTGACACTGATCAAATAGTGCCAAAACAATTTCTAAAATTAATCCAGAGAACTGGATTTGGACAGTACTTGTTTTATGATTGGAGATATGATAAAGGTGATCCAAGAAAAGACTTTGTCTTAAACGATCCAGCGTATGCAAATTCCAAGATTTTACTTGCAAGAGACAACTTTGGCTGTGGTTCTAGCAGAGAGCATGCAGTATGGGCACTTGATGACTATGGTTTTAGAGTGGTAATCTCGACCTCATTTGCTGACATATTCTACAATAACTGTTTCAAAAATGGAGTCTTACCAATACGGGTATCAGATGATATCTTGCAGAAATTGTTTTCAATAAAATCTGAAATTGAGGTAGACCTTGAAACTCAATCAATCAAGGCAGATGGCATCCAAGTTTCATTTCACATTGAACCACATTGGAAAAAGATTCTGCTTGAAGGACTAGATGATATCGCAGTTACGTTATTGCATGAATCTGACATTCTGCGATATGAAAGATCTCACAAAACCTAGCCGAACTTTTTTATTATTGAGCTGACAAGTTCCTTGTTTCTCTCAGCACGTGTAGGAGAATCAATGTCTAACCATTGAGTTTTTTCAATATCATATGCTGCAATCTTTCCTTTCTTGGATAATGGTTGTAAAATATCATAGGAAAGATTCAGATCTTTTTTTCTTTGTTTCTTGGTCTTGACTATGTTGATTATCTTGGAATCTATGATGTATATCCCAAGACACTCTGCCATCTGAAGTTCAATCGTGGGTTTTTCTTTGAATTCTTTTATGATTCCATTTTTTACTATGGCAAATCCTGTCTCTTCACTTCTGTATCGTCTAACAGCTATTGTAGCATCTGTCTTGGATTCTGTGTGAAACTTGTGCATTTTTTTTATGTCAACTGGGCATAGGTTGTCAACAAACCACAAGAGAAATTCTTTACTTTTGCCAAGAGATGATTTTAGATGAACAAGATCTCCTCCTGTCCCACTCTGTGAATCCTGGATGAACTTTATTGGTTTTTTAAATCCCGTGTGGTTCTCAAAATATTTCTCTATCTGTTTTCCAATGCCTGAAAAATCTCCCAGTATGATTACTTCATCAATAATGTCAAACTTGGTAAGATACTTGGCAATATGATAAACAAGTGGCCTTCCATTGACTGGAATCATTGCTTTTGGAATGTAATCTGTAAATGGCTTGCCACGTGTTCCACGGCCTCCTGCCAAGATTACGGCTTTCAATGCTATCGGTAGGACTTCTGTTTTCTTCTTCTAGCACCGGGGCCACCAAATTTCTTTGGTTCCTTTCTTCTATCATCACCGCTTAACAGGTGCTTATCAAATTCACTCAATCGTCTTCTAAGATCCTCTCTTACTGTTCTTGTGAGTGGATGGTCTTTTGGCTCCTTTCTAGTTTTTGTCCAACCTGTCATTGCTCTTGACATTGCAATTGCACTTGCATAAGACTGTCCGACAAAACCTCCGCCTTTGACCTTGACTGAAAGATCTACTTTGTTTCTAAGTTCTCCTGCAACTTCTAATGGACCTAACATAATTTCTCGTGCTACTTCTTGTTGCACCATTTCTACTGGAACATTGTTGATTCTAACACGGCCTACTCCTTTTGTAATAAATGCATGTGCACGTGCAGTTTTTCTAGATGCGTAATAGCTTTCTAATTTCACCATTATTCGTGCCACCCAACCATTTTACCTAATTCTCCTAGAGTTGTATAATATGGAGAAGGTCTTCTAATCTTTGCGTCATCAAACTGTGTTGTCTTTTTTGATCTTAATTCGTTTGGTACTCCAAGATATGCTCTTAATCTTTTCAAAGCTGTTTTGCCTGATGGTTTGTCCTTTGGTAACATTCCTCGCACCATTCTGCTTATGATGGTGTCTGGTCTACGTGGGTGGAATGGACCAAACTTTGGATTATTGATACTTGCAATCTCCAAGAATTTTCTATATTCTTCGATGATTAATTTTCTGTCTCCTGAAAGCATAATGTTTTCAGAATTTACAATTGATACTCTGTTTCCTTTTATGAGTAATTTTGCAACATGAGAGCAAAGTCTACCTGCAATCATGTTTGTTCCATCTACTATGATATCTTGTGAAGCTGGATTCTTTTCTGCTGCTTTTACTTCGGAAACTTGTTTAGCCAATTATTTTTACTCCTTTACCTGTTGGATTATTCTTGATAATCTGTGATATGTCTAATATTTTTCCACCTGACTCTGCTACTTTTTTTGCGCCAGTAGTTGAGATTGAAAATGAACATAATGTTATTTTATGTGACAGACTTCCAGTTCCTAACACTTTGCCTGGAACTACTACGATGTCATTGTCTGATACAAATTTATCCAGTTGGCCCAAATTCATTGTTCTTTTTGCTCTGGTTGGTTTTAAAGCAAGATCTGCTAATCTTTCCCATATGGGTGCATTGTTCTTCTTTGAAGCCGCATGCAAAGTCTTTACCATTTGAATGACAATCTGATTAGTCATGTGTAATAATGCCCACTTTTACCCAAATATAATATAATATGCTTCAACCAAGTGCGGCTACGTTCTTTTGGAAATCGCCTAATCTTTTTTCGAGCTCTTCTATTGCTGCACGTAGAACTTCTTTTGGAGTCAAACTACCTGTGGTTTCTATGGTCAAAACATGTTCGTCGGGATTATTTGTAGATGTAAGGGCCGCGACTGTAGAAGAATTCCATTTGGCATGATCGCTACCTCTGCCTAGTCTTGCATAAGCCTCCACTTTTAATTTCTGACTTGGAGCTAGTGCAACAATTGGAATGCTGGAACTAACTGGCTTGACAACTTCGTCTTCTGAACTAATCTCTGATGATGTGATAGTGCGTGTTGTATCTGAATTACCTGAATCTAGCATGAGTAATACTCTGCATCTGCTGCAACCAAGTTCACTATGGCAGTCACATGCGGATGGTTCTATAAATCTCCCAAGATCTGTTCTGAGTGGCATCATTGCAAGTCTGTGGGCCACTCCTTCGTCAGGTAAAACTGATGAATTTTCGATAATTATGACATCATCTACTGCAAATGTTGGAATTCCTGCCAAGCAAATTCGTCTAAGTGCATTAGCATACTGGACAGGTATACCCTTTAATTTTACAACTATATTGTTACCACTTTCCTGAACAATCTCTAAAGAAGTCAAAGCTTACGAAAAAGGACTGAAATTCCAAATAAAAATCTAGCGAGTTTTTCTTTATAGATAAATACCGAGCATGAGTACCTCAATTATGGATGCTAAAGTAACAATTGTGAGATTTTCAGTAGAAGGCGAAAAGTTTGAGATATTGGTAAAACCAGACCCTGCCTTGGAGTTCAAACTGGGCAAGCGCAAGGACATTACAGGTGTCTTGATCTCAGAGGAAATTTACTCTGATTCCAATAAAGGTACTAGAGCATCTACTGAGAAACTAATGAAGGCATTCAAAACTGATGATGCAAATGCCATTGCTACTATAATGCTCCAGAAAGGAGAACTAAATCTTACTACCGATCAGCGAAGAAAAATGGTTTCTGATAAACGCAAACAGATTGTGGACTTTATCGCTAAAACATATGTTGATCCAAGATCACACCTTCCACATCCTCCACTTCGTATAGAACAAGCCATGGATGATGCCAGAGTGTCAGTTGATCCTTTCAGAAATATTGATGAACAGATAAAAGAAATAGTTGAACAACTCCGTTCAATAATTCCATTAAAGTCTGAAAACATGCTTCTTGAAATTCTAGTGCCAGCACAATTTGCGGCCCAATCTTATTCTGTGTTAAAGTCATTTGGTACTTTACAAAAAGAAGAATGGCAATCAAATGGTGGACTCAAAGTAATACTAGATATACCGGCGGCGGCAAGGGCAAATGTAATGGATAGATTAGGCTCTGTAACAAAAGGTACTGCTTCCATTGAGGTTGCGAAATGATGGACGTAAAACGCAGATATGTTATTCCTGGAGACGTAATAGCAACTGGACCATTGAGACCAGAACAAAATGTGTTCCAAGATGGTGATAGAATGATTTCTACATGTGTTGGTATTTCAGAAATTTTTGAAAATTCAGTCAAAGTAATTCCGCTCACTGGTGGATACATGCCAAAGGCAAATGACTTGGTCATTGGCAAAGTAATTGGAACATCTCCACTCTCTTGGGAATTTGACATCAATTCTTGTTTTGTTGGATTCTTACCTGCCCAAGATGTGTTTGGAAGAGATTATTCTCCAACTAAGGATGAGCTCAGACAGAGATTAGATATTGGTGATTTGGTTGCAGTACGAATTGCAAATTTTGATAGATCAAGAGATCCTCTCCTAACTGTACAGGATAGAGATCTTGGAAAAATTGATTCAGGTGAACTAATTGAAATATCTCCAAGTAAAGTACCTAGATTGATAGGCAAACGTGGTTCTATGATTCAAACAATAGAGATGGCTACTAAAGCAATTATTACAATAGGTCAAAACGGATGGATAGTAATATCCTGCGAAGATTCCGAGGGATTATTAAAGGCAGTAGAAGCAGTGAAAATGATCGATGCCCTCGCGCATACGCCGAACTTGACTGAAAGAGTCAAATCTATGCTTGGGGTTGTAGATGGTGAAAACAATGACACAATTAATGACTGAAGATGGAATTAGATGTGATGGAAGGAGACTTGATGAACTTAGAAACATCTCCATTAAAGTTGGAGTACTAAAAAATGCAGATGGATCTGCATATATTGAATTTGGAAAGAACAAAATTTTAGCAGGAGTATTTGGTCCTCGAGATGTTCACCCAAAACACATGGCAAATCCAGATTCTGGAATTCTTCGTTGCAGATACCACATGTCACCTTTCTCTGTAACTGAGAGAAAAAATCCTGCTCCATCAAGAAGAGAAATTGAAATTTCCAAAGTTATCAAAGAAGCATTACAACCAGCTGTTATACTAAAAGACTATCCACGAACTGTAATTGATGTATTCATTGAAGTACTCCAAGCAGATGGTGGCTCTAGATGTGCAGCACTTGATGCGGCAGCAGTTGCTCTTGCAGATGCAGGTATACCAATGCGTGACTTGGTTTCTGCTTGTGCAGCAGGCAAAGTCGCAGATAGAATTGTTCTAGATGTAAATAATGAAGAAGACCAAGAAGGACAAGCAGACATGCCAGTGGCATTGATGCCAAATCTTGGAAAAGTTACACTATTGCAGCTTGATGGAATGCTAAAACCAGAGGAATTCAAAACATGCATGCAAACCGCTCTAGTGGGTTGCAAGCGAGTCTATGAAGTCCAGAGAAAAGCATTAATGGAAAAATACTTCCAAAACGGTGAGCAATAAATTGAATTCTCAAATACTAGATCAACTAAAACGAGAGAAAATTCTAGACCTGCTCAAAACAGGAAAAAGAATTGACGGTCGTTCCCTTGATGAACAAAGACCGCTTATTATTGAAACTGGAGTCATTCCAAAAGCAAATGGTTCTGCTAGAGTAAAACTTGGAAATACTGAAATCATAACCGGTGTAAAAATCCAGCCTGACAAACCGTTTCCAGATCTTGGAGATAAAGGAATTCTCATCTGCACTGCAGAGATTTTACCCTTGGCAGATCCAAATGCAGAGCCTGGACCACCAAATGAGGAAGTAATCGAACTTGCTCGAGTTGTTGACAGGGGAATACGCGAGACTGAAATGATTGACTTGCACAAACTTGTTCTAATTGAAAATAAATCTGTCATTGGAATGTTCATTGATAGCAGCGTGATAGATTCTGGCGGAAATCTCTTTGATGCATGCTCTTATGCATCTGTAGCTGGAATTCTTTCTTGCACTGTTCCAAAATGGGAAATAAAAGATGAAGCACCAGTCCTTGTGGAAGGTGTGACATCCAAGCCTCCGATTAAGACATTGCCTGTATCAGTTACCATGGCAAGAATTGGTGACTATATCATTGTGGATCCAACAAAAGATGAGGAATCGTGCATGGATGCAAGAATTACAATTACGACAAATTCTGATGGTAACATTTGTGCTGTACAAAAGGGTGGAAGTGATGGATTTACTGCTGAACAACTTATCCAGTGCTCTGAAACAGCACTCACTGTAGGAAGAAAAATAAGGAAGCAATTTGAGACGTTGATGTAAGATATGGCAAAAGGAAAAAGCGCTTCACTCAAGGGACTCGGACAAAAATATGGCCTCAAACCAAGAAAAAAATACACTTCAGTCCATAGACAATTAAAAGCACAAAGAAAATGTCCAGAGTGCGGTTCTGAGAGATTTGGAAGAGAAGCAGTCGGAATTTGGGCTTGCAAGAAATGCAACTTTAAGGTAGCAGGCTTGGCATACGATGTCAAAATTTAGTGCCAAGATAGAAATTTCTGCCGGAAAACAAACCAAGGCTGTTTTTGATTCCCTTGAAACTGACAATAAATTCTACGACGAAAATCCTACCAAGACAAAATTTTCACTTGACAAAAAAATTACAATCATGATTGATGCACAAGAAGTTGCACATCTGCGTGCTAACCTGAATTCTACACTACGACTTGTTCAGGCAAGTAATGATTCAATCGAATCGGTAAAGTTATAAACAAAACAGCAGGTCTGGCATTCATGTCTGCAGGCGAACAACAAATTCCTCCATGGTTACAAGAACAAGTGGGAAGACTGCAGCAAATGCAACAAAACCTCCAGTCTATCATGATGCAAAAACAACATCTTGAATCCGAACATCTGGAAACTGAGAGAGCACTTGAGATTTTGCAAAAGGCAAATGATGATGACACTGTATACAAAACAGCAGGATCAATTCTTGTCAAATCTACAAAACCGGTATTGCTTTCAGAATTGCAAGAAAAAAAAGAGCTTGCAAACACAAGACTTACCGTATTATCAAAGCAAGAAGTTAGAATAAAAGAGAACCTCAAAGAAGCAGAGACCAAAATTCGGGAAATGCTACGAGGACCTGCAGGTCAACCAGGACAACAAAAGACAGATACTCCTAAATAAAATATTTACAGAAATCTAAATGGGCCCTTGATGAAAATTGAAGATCTCCGAATGGTAATTGACGAAAGAGAGAAAAAAAGCGGAATCCCTGATCTGATAAAACAGATTGGAGTCAAAGTGGAGATGATGAACTTGCCAGTTGGTGATTATATTGTTGCACCAGAAACAATTGTTGAAAGAAAAAGTGTGAGCGATTTTATCTCTTCAGTTTTTGATGGAAGGCTATTTGATCAATGCAGCAGGCTCAAAGAACACTTTGAGCATCCAAGTATCATAATAGAAGGAAATGTTGACGAGATTGATGCCATAACAGAAAATCCCCTTGTATTCTATGGTGCGGTATCTTCTGTAGTGCTTGATTTTAAAATACCTGTAATTCCGACCCCTAATGCGTCTCATACTGCCAAGTTGTTGATTTCAATGTGTGTCAGGCAAGGTACTGTAAAGGGACCTTTTCTTAAAAAAATTCGAAAGTCAGGTGACCTGCAGCAACAGCAACTATCTATTTTATGCAGCCTGCCAGGTGTTGGAGAAAAACTTGCAACACGAATGCTAGAAAAATTTGGCTCTACCAGTAATTCATTGAATGCAACATCGGTGGAACTATCCAAGATAGCTGGGATGGGAGAAGCCCGTGCTCAAAAGATAAGAAAGATACTTGATGCTACAAGTAAGAATCTGCAAAAGACTGATCAAAAAACATTGCACGATGTATGATGAAGAACTTAGACTAATCGATTAATTCTACCAGTGAGTCTTACAGGGTTTGAACTCTAACGATTAATCTTTTCAATAGATCGTTGTACCAAAATTTCATCATGTGTTAAAGAAAGATCTGGCTTAAATATTGCAATCATTAACCATTGCCTATTGAAAAATCTATTTTATATTGCAATATTTGCGACTTTGATTCTCACATTATCTTCATTTGCTATTCCAAATGCACATGCAGTTACTGTCTATACTTTGGATCAAGCAGGATGTCAATCTCTTCCAGGTGGATCTCCCGTATGGAATGCTGGAACAAATACATGTCAGATAACTGGATCCATCAGTTTTTCTGACACACTAAACATCCCGTCAGGCGCAGTTCTTCAAATATCCTCTCAGAGCGGATTCTTCTTTAATCTTGGAACAATTAACAACAGTGGAACAATAACTCTCATAAACCATGGAGGGCTTGCTGTCACAAATGGAGGTGTGCTAAACAACAATGGTATTTTCAACAACAATGATGCACCATTTCCACAAGATGGGTCCGGACTGCAAAATGGGGCAGGAACAATTAACAATAATGCAGGAGCTACCATAAATAACAATGGTCAATTTTGGAATTATTTTGCAACAGTTAACAACCGGGGAACAATAAACGCTGGAAGTGATCTTGAAAATAGAGCAGGAGGAACCATAAATAATTATTGTCCAGGAATAATAAATGGCGCAATAATTGGACCTCCAGCAGTCAACATATGCCTTGCACCAGCACCACCAGTAATTACTTCTCCTACAACTGGAACATCTACTTCTAATCCAACTGTTACACTTTCAGGAACTGCATCACCAAATGCACCAGTCACTATCCTTGATGGAGGTTCTCAAGTTAGCATAGTAACAGCAGATAGTTCTGGTAACTGGAACACAAATGTTGTACTTAGTGCAGGTTCTCACACAATAACAACTACACAAACAATAGGCGGATCATCATCTGCCTCATCCAATTCAGTTATAATTGATCTAGTCGTATGTCCTGTAGGCTCATTCCTACCATCAGGGTCTAATACATGCATTCCAGCTCCTCCAGGTTCATTTGTTAATACAACCGGTTCCACTTCAGCTTCACTCTGTCCAGTTGGCACATTTACTGATCTTCTAGGTCAATCATCTTGCATTCCATCTCCAGCTGGTTCATTTGTTAATACAACCGGTTCCACTTCATCTACCCTTTGCACACCAGGTTCATTTCAACCACTTGCTGGACAATCATCTTGTCTTCTTGCACAGCCGGGATTCTTTGTTAACTCAACTGGTGCTATGCAACAAACACAGTGTCCTGCGGGTACCAATTCTGCTGCTGGTGCAATATCTTGTTATATTGTAGATACTACGCCACCCGCAGTATCCATAACTCAACCATCTGGTGGTTCTGTTCTAAATCATATATCATCAATTAATGGAACTGCATCAGATGACACCTCTGTCTCATCTGTCCTAGTATCAATCGATGGAGGTTTGCCAACCACTGCAACATATTCTTCTGGTACCTGGACTCTTGCAGCAACAACATTATCAAATGGAGCTCATACTGCAAATGCAACAGCCACTGATTCAGTAGGACTAGAAGCCAAGACTGGAATAATTCATTTCACAATACTTACACCAACACAGGGAAGAATTACTGGTGGAGGAAATGTTGGACAGGACCAGAACTTTGGTTTTGAAGTCAAGTCAGATAGTGATGGTAAAAAAACAACAAGCGGGCATATTGAATATCATGACAAATCCAAAACGATTGACCTTGACAGTAAACAAATAACAATTCTTTCTGTATATGATTCTTCAACACATGCAGCATTTGTAGGACAGGGAACAATACATGATAAGGATAAAACATTGTATAACTTGCTGGTCCAAGTGTCTGACTCAGACAAGTCCGGCGATCATGATATGTTTTCAATAACGATAACAGACAAAACTGGTACAGTTGTATACCAAAGCTCTGGAATCGTTCATGGCCATATTGAAATTCACAAGTTTTCAGACCATGATGACAAGTCTGACAGTGGAAATCAACATGGTGACAATTCCAATAACGACAACCACAATAATTCACATTAACCCTTGTGGTGTTTAACCAAAAACAAAACACTCTGTGTGGGTCTTGGCTCGAATCAAAAATCACGCTGCAAAGAAAAATTGTGGTTCAAAATTTGTTATAACTCATGTAGGAATTTGTATTCTACGAAGATCATTGTTTTATAGGCGGATGCTCTACAACCTGACTACAGGTGAGGGACCTGCTCATAGTACAGCCTCCGCCATATTGAATGATTTTCAATAATTGCCGGATTGTACAAACTAAAACCTTAGTGAATACAGATGGGATTTCCAATGCAATGCAAGTCTGCCCCGGATAAATCAGCACCTGTAAGGTTTGCATTAGTCAAGTCTGCGCCCTTGAGATCAGCACTGCCTAAATCCGCATGATTCAAGTTTGCACCATTCAGAGTTGCATTTTCTAATATTGCAAATCCAAGACCGGTATTTTGCAAATTGGCGCCTGAGAGGTTTGCACCAGTAAATACTGCATTGTTGAGATCTGCACTTTTAAGATTAGTATTAGTCAAATTAACTCCTATCATGATAGCATTTGAAAGGTCCGCATCTTGAAAGTTTGCACCTGATAGGTTTGCACCAGTAAAATCCACATCCTTGATTTCTGAGAGATTAAAGTTGGCTCCAGTCAATGTAGCATTCTTGAGGGTAGCTCCAGTAAGTGCCGCATTAAAAAAATTGCCTCCCGAGAGGTTTGCACCAGTCAGGTCTGCTGCAAGCAAGTTGATGTATGTACCATTTGCATTAATCATATTGGCACCTTTTAGTATGGCTTCTGGGAAATCAGCATTTGTGATATCTGCATTTTGGAGATTTACTCCTGCAAGATTGGCACGAAACAGGTATGCCTTGTGAAGATCTGCATTACTGAAATTAGTTCCAACAAGAGTTGCACCAGTCAAGTCTGCATCATGTAATTCCTTATTAGAAAAATCACAATTAGACCAGTCAACCTTTGGAAATGTTCTATCTTGACAGTTTGATGGCGGGCTAGGAATTGTTATCGGTTTTGCATTAGCAGTTTCTGCTTTTTCATTAGTAGCTTCCAAATCTATTATGCCAATTTTAACAAGGTATTGAATTCCTTTTACATAATCTGAATCACTGATTAATCCACTAGTCCACCATTTTGTTCTAATCTTGACCCAAGAAGGTATCTGTTCTGGTTCATTGGAAGCGGCAAATGCCGAAAGGCTTGAAGTTGAAAATACGCAACATACAGAAATTATTCCTATTGTAAACAAAATGGATTTTGTTTTATTTGTCATAAAACAAGTTTGAATTTATATGATAAAAAACATATCATGATTATCACCAATGAGACTATGACAATTGGTTAATTGTATATTCGATGATATTATCATTAGTTACCCAAAACAATTTGATACGGTTTAGCCATATAATGATGCGAACACAAGAATACCATTTTTCCATTAAACATTTTTGCAGTAATTGAAATTCCGTTTAATTCTTTTTTGCATACGTGGCAAGTAAGGGGTTTGACATCTGATTTGATAATCCTCTTTTCATGTCTCAAATACAAATCCTGAACTATGAAATTATCTGCCATCATGATTCAATGTGTTTTTCAATATTATTAATCTAGTTCACATTATCAAGAGTGATTTTCAGAAAATATCTTTCTTGTCTATTTTTCTAATTGAGGTTTTCCAACGTTTCTTGCTATGCTGAGACAAGTTTCTAACTACTTTGTTTCCCAGAGTATCAAAAATCTTTGAGAGATCCCATCCGCTCTCTGCATAATTGTATGTCTTGTATGGAGTTATGATTCTGACGCCTACATCGTAATGTGGTCTGTTACTTGTAGGATTGTGTATTGTCTTAATCGATGCCTTTGCTGATTCTACCTCTGGATATACCTTTCTGAGGTTTCGAATTATCTTATCAAATTTTGTCTTGACAATTTCTGCACTGGAATAATCTTCTGGAAGGCCAACAATATACAGTGGAACCTCACTTGGTATTTTTGATTCAAGGATGTTGACTATGTCTTTGTATGTGACTATTCCATGTACATGATCCCACAAAGTAAGCAAACAACATGATGCGTCATTTTTCAACATTGATTCTATGACCGTACTGAGAGGCGCATGAGTGCCAAGGTTTGGAATACGGGTGCTACCGATATTTCCAATCTCTGATTGATATTTTTTCTTTGCATCCACTCCTCTTAATCCCATTCCTATTTTTTCTCCAGGCTTTACAACCTGTAATAGGTGCATCGAAGTCATGACCTGTAAAACTTTATCGCCCTTGATTACTGGAAGATGATCTATTTTTTTTGTAATCATGATTTTTCTTGCAGTTGCAAGAGAATCACTGCTTTTTACTGTAATTGGATTTGACGTAAATATGTAGTTTACTGGTATCCATTTTAGATTCTGTTTGTGTAACAGCTCAACAATATCTTTTACATCAACTATTCCAATTATCTGATTTTCATCTACTACTGGAACAGAACGCATTCTATAATGAGACAAAATAGCAGCCGCTTTTTCTACTGTATCATTTTTGGTCAAAGACTGAATCTTTCGTAAAAGTGGCTTGACCTTCATATTTTCAACATCTTTTGCAGACAAGAGATCTCGTGCACTTATTGTGAATACATCCTTACCGTCCATGCAAAATACATCATAGGAATTTGAATTTACCAAAACTCCAACTACTTTGGATACTGTATACGAAGAATCAATGATGGTTGCTTTCTTTAGTATCTTGCTTATCTGAAAATCTCGGACTTCTTTTAGATGTGCATAGACAATTTGTGGTGAATTCATTTTTAACAAATCTTGATTATGTGATGTATTATAAAAGCCAACTAGTGATTTTTACCGTCAATAATCATGGATGATAATTAAACAAAGATGTACAACAATGATTTCAAAATCTCTTTTAAATGACTAAGAAATTTATCTTGCACGTATTGCGTTTAAAATCACTCCGACATCAAGTGCTTCTTGAAGTAATGCACCTATTGCTGGAGGGATGTATCCAAGACTTGCCATTGCCATAAAAACAAAGCTTACCCCTAATCCAATAAAGATACTTTGTTTTGCAACACGTAATGTTTTTTGGCTGATCTCTATTACAGTAGACACTTTTGATATGTCATCAACTAGTAGAACTATGTCTGCAGCCTCTGCTGATATTGCAGTACCGTGAGCGCCCATGGCAATTCCTACTGTAGATGCAGCCAAGGCAGGAGCATCATTAATGCCATCTCCAGTCATTACCACGTTTTCAAACTGTTGTCTTAGTTTTTTCACAGCCAATACTTTTTGTTCAGGAAGTAAGTTTGCTTCTAGATTTGTTATGCCCGCCTGCTTGGCTATGTTTTTTGCATTATCAAGACTATCTCCTGTTAACATGATTATTTGTTTGACTCCGAGTTCTTTGAGTTGTTTTACCGTGGAATTGACATTGGGGCGTATTTTATCCTCAAATATGATCACGCCTGCAGGTTTGCTGTTAATGCCAACAAATGCCAGCATCTTTCCATCTGAATTGATTTGCTTTTTTACTTCCTGAATGTATTGCGTAAATTCTATATTTGTAGAATTTTCAAAAACACTTTGAGAACCAATCTGTATGTACTCGTCTTTGACATGACCACTTACTCCAGCTCCTGGTAATTCATGAAAGTCTGTTGGAATTGTCAACTTTTCAAACACCTCTTGCCCTTTTTTTACTAGTACACTAGCTGCAGGGTGAGAAGATAACTGTTCTAAACTTGCGGCCTTGTACAAAAGATCATCAGAACTCATGTTACTTGCAGGTATTATTTTCCCTATTATTGGAACCCCGAATGTAATGGTTCCAGTTTTATCAAAAACTACTACTTGGACTTTTCCGACTTGTTCTATCGCTGCCCCTGTTTTGATTATTATGTTAGATTTTGCAGCTTTATTTATTCCACTTATGATTGCAACAGGAGTTGCAAATATCAATGGACATGGAGTTGCAACAACAAGTACTGCAAGAACTGTTTCTACATTATTTGTCAATAGCCATCCCAGTAAGCTGATGCAAATTGTTACTGGAGTAAACAAAACTGCATAACGGTCTGCCAGTCTTTGAATTGGTGCTTTTTCCTGTTGAGCGTTTCTGACAAGTTGTATTATTTTTGCATATTGACTTTCCCCACTAATTTTGTCTGCATTCATTTCAAATGCATTTCCTATGTTTATAGTTCCACTGAAAACCTGTTCTCCTATTTTTTTTATTTTGGGTAAAGGTTCTCCTGTAAGTGACGATTCGTCTATCTCAGCCTGTCCGTGAATTATCTTACCGTCTACTGGAATGAGATCTCCAGGACGTACCAAAAGCAAATCTCCGATTCTAACATCTGATACATTGATCTCTTCTAAATCTTGATCTTTTTTTCTATGTGCAAATCTTGGTGAATGCGCAAGAAGCGTATCCAGTGAGAAAGATGCCTTTTTGAATGCATGATCCTCCAAGGCTTTGCCGCCTGACTGCATGAGAACAATCACTAAACCTGGAAATGCATTATTCATCAATATTGCTGCAACTATAGCCAAAAGCGCTACAATATCGGACGCAAAATGAAGATGAAGCATATCTCGTACGGTCTGCCAGATAATTGGTGCTCCTCCAATAACTAGTGTAATAAACCAAATCCATTTGCCTAATTCTTGTTGATTTGGAATCTCATGAAATATGCCGCCTACAAGTAAACCAATAATGGCAAAAATTGGTATCGGGTAATTTTTTACAAATGTCGTAATTTTTGCTGGTTTATGTATATCGTTGTTATTTATCACCAGTTAATTTATTTTTTTAACAATTTATAACAACATGCTCAGTATCATGGACGGTAACTATAACAATGAAAAATTGCCTGTCTTGATAAATAAAAAATAATTAACACTGGATAGAATTATTAAGACTCGTTGAATTTTTCGTCTTGCTCATACCCTTGTTCTAATTCTGCTTGATGAAGTTCTTCTTTTGCTTGTTCGTGATCAAGTTCTATCTGTTCTTCAGTTTTTTTTGGTTTCTTATTGCTCATGATGTTGTGTATATTTCATTTAATATTAGACTAGTATTTGATTATCAGAAATGATATTAATTGTAACATTATTCAAATAAAATCTCATTATCATATTTGATAATCAAGTTTTCTCTTTAATTATCAACTAGTGGTATGATACTGCATGTCAAGCACTGCAGAAACAATCTACGATGGTTTTCTTTCAAATGTTGAAAAAGCATTGGGAAAGATAGACCTTGAACTTGCTTTACAGGTAATGCTTTTTGAAAGAAAAATGCCTGATGCATACCCGATGGTAGAATTACAGATTCATTACAAAGTTGGTGTTGATACTGATTCAAAGGTATCATACATGAGAAACAGGTACGGATTTCTAGTCTCAGGCCATGGTAAAAATGAGATTCTTGCCAGGGGAAACATGAGCATAGATATGCTCAACGAGATTGCACTAGATTCTCAAATTGAGAAATTGGCAGGCTCTGCATCTGTAGCATCATACTAAAACAAAGTTTAGTCTCTAACATGTGGCCAAGATGAGAAGGAAATATGTACTCAAGTCAGATGGTAGATCAGTCCCATTTAATTTTGGTAAAGTCAAAGCTACTTGTATGCGCACAGGTGCTAACAATAAACTGGCTACACGTGTAGCAAAAAAGATCTTAGGAAAGATTTACCACGGTATTAGCACTCGCCAAATTTATCGTATGGTGTTAGAAGAACTTGCAATTGATAACCAAAACATAGTTGGGCACAGATATCGATTGAAAGAATCTATTATGCAAATGGGTCCTGCAGGATTTCCATTTGAGAATTATGTAAGTACTATACTTGCAGCATATGGATTTGATATACAATCACGTAGATCGAAAATACAAGGTGCTTGTGTTACACATGAGATTGATATCGTAGCAACTAGCGGTAATGAAAGTAAATACATGATAGAATGCAAATTCCACAATTCTTCTGGGATATACACTGGAATTAAAGAGGCATTATACACGCATGCAAGATTCTTGGATCTAAAGGGGCAGTTTGACAAAGAAATGCTTGTGTGCAATACTAGGGTATCAGCTGACGCAATAACCTATGGCAAGTGTGTAGGCCAAGAAATCTTGTCTTGGCGCTATCCTGATGGAAAAGGACTGGAAAAAATTATTGAAGATGAGGGCTTGTATCCTATTACAATTTTGGGATTGAGTAAAAAAGAACTGCAAAATTTATCGGAAAATAACATAATGTTGGCAAAAAGTCTACTAGATCTTGATTCACGTCAATTATCCAAACAAGTCCATGTTCAAGTACCCCGAATAGAGAGCTTACAACGTCTTGCAAAACAGATCATTGGGTGATCTATGAAATTATGACTAAAATGTTCTTGATTTAAAGAAATTACGCTTGTATACACTGCCGTGCAATGCAGTCCCACTCGTTATATCAAATTAAAAAAAACACAATACATGCAAGTATTACTACACGGAAAACCCGTACAAGAAGAAACAACCAAGGATATACTGCTTGAAATCATGGCAGACAAGTACTCTCGCGCAATACTGGAATCCGCCATGGATGTGTCAAAATCTGCCCTTGAATTGAGCATTGATTGCGGAATCCCAATCAGTACTGCCTATAGGCGAGTACAGCAATTGCATGCTCACAAGCTACTTGGAATATCTGGTTCAATCAACGATGATGGCAAAAAATACTTTTTGTACAAATCCAAGATCAAATCCATTGTTACATGTTTTAACAACGGTTTACTTGATATTGAAATAGTTCCTAATTCAACCATCTCAAATTAGGAACTCCAAATTTTTATCATGCCCACCAACACTGAGAATCATCTAAGTGTTTTAAATTCATGAGCGAGTACAAATGATGATGACAAAACGTATGTCATATACTACACCCGTAATAACACTATGTCCTGAGAATAGCATTCATGATGCACTATTTCTCATGAGGAAAAATGACATAAAACGAATTGTCATTATTAATAATGATGTTCCAATTGGTATGGTAACTGAACACGATATAGGCAGATTTTTACAAAATGACAAGACATCAAGAATGTTAGATAAAATACATCTTAACGAAATAATGAGCAGAACTCTTTTCACAATATCACAAGATCAGGATGAGCTTCTGATACAATGTGCAATACGTATGGACGCATTTCAGATTGGCTCAATTATTATTATGGACAATGAAAAACTGGTTGGAATTGTTACAAAATCTGATCTAACCAAGCACTTTTCTGATTCATTTGCAGGTGCTTACAGAGTCAAAGACTATATGAATACTAAAATGATAACTTGCCGCAAATCTGATTCATTGTTATTTGCTCTTGCTATGCTCAATAGAAATAAGATTGCAAGACTAGTTGTAACTGATAATGATGGAAGGCCGGTTGGTATAATCAGTTATGATACATTTTTGAGAAATAGCGAATATTTCAAACCTAGTAAACAGAACACAAGAGACTATTTGTTGCCAAAACCCTCTGCAAAAGAATTGCTTGTAAGTGATCTGATCGGCAATGAGCTTCTTACAATAAAGTCTGAAGATGACCTTGCAAAGGCCGCAAGATTCATGGCTGAATACAAGATAAGTGGTATTCCCGTAGTTGATGAAAATGGTAATCTTGAAGGAGTGATTAGTGCAACTGACATAATTCGTGCATATCATGAAGTAAAAGTTCACGCCATGTTGAAAAAAAATGATCCTCATTTTGCATGAGGGTAAAAATTGGAAAAACTCTTGTTTTCTAGGAAATATTTCCTTTATGATTTTCCTTGAAATTGTTTGTATTGTATAATTACCGTAGTTGATAATCCGATTGTCGATTTTTAAGTAAGGAATACAAGTAAACTGTATGACTGAATTAGTTCAGAACATAATGAAACACCAGGTAATTACTGTAGACTCTACAGTTTCAATAAAAGATGCTGCAAAGATAATGGAGGATGCAGGTATTGGATGTGTTATTGTCATGGATCAAAATATTGCGGTTGGAATACTAACTGAACGAGATTTTGTGAGAAAAGTGGCCGCTCATGAAAAGCCACTTTCTACTCCTGTAAAGGAAGTAATGTCGTCTCCACTGATTGTAGTTAGTCCTGATGAATCTGTATGGGAGTTGGCTGAGATTATGAAATTAAGGAGAATCCACAAAGTGCCAGTTGTACGTGAAAGCAGACTAGTCGGAATTGTAACAGCCACTGACCTAACAAAATTATGCAGTGTTGGTTCTGATTCTGAAATGCGAAGGATTGCTGATCAGATTCTCTTACGAATGAAATCTTGATCATGTTTTTTGATTTTAACTGTGCAAATATGATCTAGTGATATTTTTTATTGTAACATTATGACTTTATTTTCGTAATCTGTAGAATACGTAAATGAGAATAAATGGCATTGTTCCAAGTATGAATGACACAGGAATGTTGTCTATCAAAGATCTGGTAGCAAGTTGTAAACCTAAGAATAATGTAATCATTGTGGGAATCAAGCCAAATAGCGTAAAGCGGTGACTTCTCTCTTTGAATTTGTCAAAGTCAAGATATGGATATTCCAAGTGGTGATAAATCACTGGCATTATGAAGAGTACGGCAGATATTGTGATCGAAAATAACGATATCAAAACAATGATCTTGTCTATGAAAATAAAACTCTTTGAGGGGTTGATTGCGATGTTTAGTAAAAATCCAAATAGGAACGCAGAAAATGTTGTTAAAATTGCATTTTCTCTTAATACTGAACCATAATCTGGAGAAAGCTTATCATTAGTACTTTTTCATCATTGTCAACCATGAAGTAACAATCTATTGTCTATCCCAATATTCATGTTCTTCGAATATACTTCCATAGAGATCTTTGCTATATTCGTCTGAATCTGCGATTATGGCGTTGATATGCTTTAGGAAATCTGTTATTGTTATGATTCCTATTGGGTGATCTTTATCAATTACCACTACATGCCTGATCTTGCTCTCTAACATTGTTTGTGCAACTTTGTCCACTAATGTATCTGCAGAAACAGTAGTGAAAGGAGACGACATTACTTGTGTGGGACTAAGATCTGATGTCTTTTTATTTTGGGCAATGATTTTGGATAGGTAGTCTCTTTCTGTGATTATGCCGCATGGTTTTTCATTTTCAGTCAACACAATGCAGCTGATGTTGTTTTTGTTCATTATTTTTGCAATTTCAGTTATAGACGAGGTTGTTTCAATTGTGATTATTTTTTTGGACATGATGTCTCGTGCTGTTGTCATGTAGCAAATTATCTAATTTAATATAAAATCACTGGCGAAATTATCATCAATGATAACATGTTAAGACCATGTTTGATAATCAAAGTATTATTAATATCGCAGAAGACTTCACGTGATTGTATGATGACAATAAAGAATATCTTGGTTCCATACGAGGGTTCATCTTTGTCAAAGAAAGCTCTTGATTTGGCAAAGGACATTGCTCGAAACTTTACGGCAGATTTAACAATATTTATGGTAATTCCGGTTTATTATCCCATGAACGACTCTATATTTGTTGGTGCTGCAGTAACAAACTATGAGGATATTGTAAAAACGCTCAAACTACAGGGCGAAAAAGAATTGGGAAAAATTGTGAAAAAATGTAGAGAAGGAGGTACTAAAACATCCTACAAAATTGTACATGATGATATTTCAAATGCAATATTGAGGCAAGCAAAAAAATCTAAAGCTGACATGATAATAATGGGAAGTAGAAGACTCACAGGTGTATCGTCGCTCAAACGACTTGGAAGCACAGCACGACATGTATCAGAGCATGCCGAATGTCCAGTTACAATAGTACACTGACCCAAACCTCACATGCGTGCTTAAAATCAATCTTGATAATGTAGTATTTGTTAATATGTCAGGATCTGGTAACGGATTTGTATGAAACAGGAAATTAGTAAAATTCTAGTTGCATTGGATGGTTCTGAAAGATCAGTTAGAGGATTAAAAAAAGCAATTTATCTTGCACGTCAATGTGGTGCAACAATAACTGGATTGTGCGTTACTCCTTTTTATGTGATAAACCTAGGGCCACTACTAACCTCTCTGAACAATCAAACCTTGAAAGAGGCAAAGAAATTCATGGCTGATGCCAAGAAACTTTGTGCTCAACACGGAATAGTATTTCATGAAAAAATAATCTTTGGAAATGAATCTTGGCAGATTACTGAATATGCATCTTATAGGAAATTTGATCTGATAATAATTACATCTCGTGGACGAGGTCCTATGAAGAGTACTTTTCTTGGAAGTGTGGCAAACGATGTTGTTCACAAATCCAAAATACCTGTATTAGTAGTCAAATAATTTAACAATAGAAAATTATTCAGTCAAATTTTTTTAATATTATAATAATTTGGTTGAATAAACAACATGGTAATTGATTATCACAAATGATAATCTAATTCCGTATTTTTATTGCGTACTAACAGATACACGGTATGGATGCTTTTGTAAAGGATATGATGAGAAAACAAATTGTTTCAATTGATGTTTCATTAACAATCAAGGAAGCTGCAAAGATCATGGACGATACAGGAGTTAGTTGCTTGGTTGTTACTGAAACAAACATACCTATTGGCATCTTGACAGAAAGAGATTTTGTAACAAGAGTTACATCTCTTGACAAGACATCATCCACGCCAGTACTAAATGTTATGTCATTGCCTTTGATAACTGTAAGTCCAAATGATACTGCAAAAAAACTAGCCGAACTGATGAAAGAGAAAAACATCCACAAGGTGCCTGTAATGGAAGGAACTCAACTAGTGGGAATTGTTACTGCAACTGATTTGATAAGAAAATATGTTATTGACTCAGGTTCAGACATGATACAAATTTGCAATTCTTTTGCACAAATGGCATTTTGAAATAACTCTGCTAGGCAGACTGCTTTTTATTATCGTTCCAGTTGGAATTCTTATTATTTATTTTACGACGAGTACTGGAATCTTAGAGTTGTGTAGTACTCCATTTGTAACACTGCCTAAATATATTGCATCAGGGGCGCTTTTGCCCCTTGAACCCATGATCAATATGTCAAACCCCTTTGATTTTGCATAACCTGTGATTGTTTTGGCAATGCCAGGGGATGTAATGATTTTTCCATTAAACTCAATTCCATTCCTGCTAGCGTATGTTTTTGCCTGAGAGATAATTTTTTCTGAATTCTTCAGCATCTCTTTTCTATATTTTTTTAAAATCTGGGGTGCATTTGCAAAGCTAGCACTTGATATGACATTTAGTCCTGTTATATTTCCGCCAGTCTTGATTGCAAGCGCAATTGCTTCATTCAAACCTCTTATGGAATTTGAAGAACCATCCAAAGGAACAATGATTTTTTTGAATTGATTTTGTGACATACTTGTAAATTTGTAATGTTTGCTCTATAAAGAATTACGACACATTGTTCATTAACATTGTTAATGTTATTTTATGATGATTCTTCTTATTTGTACAAATAACAAGGATGTCACGCATGTGTCTACAATGCTTATGCATATTTGTGATACTTAACACGGTAGTAGATTATCTCATGTGATATTCAAAAGTGATATTGTGCTGGGATCTAAAATACAATCAGTATGAATGATCTGTAATGTTGAATCTGTTAAAACACTTGTCTGACAATTCACATGTTAATGGTATTGATGTGAGTCTATACACAAAACCTTCACAAATTACTGATGGTATAGCGTTAAAAACTGAACATGTCACAAAAATATTTGATTCGGTTGCAGGCAGAATAGAGGCATTAAGGGACATAAACCTCACAGTGAGGAAAGGTGAGTTTGTATCCATAATGGGCCCCTCGGGAAGTGGAAAATCTGTACTTCTCAACATTTTAGGTGCACTGGACAGACCAACATCCGGAAAAGTCTTCATAAATGGACTTGACATATTTGCCCTTGGAAATGCTCAAATTGCAACCATGAGAAATCTACTCATAGGCTACATATTTCAATCATATAATCTAGTCAACAGAACAACGGTTCAGACAAATGTCAAACTCCCTGCAATCATAGCGGGTATGTCTCCATCCGAGGCAAACTTCCGCTCGATGAAAATTTTAAAATACTTGGGAATAGCTGACAAAGCAAAACAAAAGCCTGCTAACTTGAGTGGTGGGCAACAACAAAGGGTTGCAATTGCAAGATGCCTGATAAATAATCCCGCAATAATTCTGGCAGATGAACCAACAGGGAATCTAGATACAAAAACAGGTCAAGACATATTTTCCATGTTAAATGAATTGTCACGCAAATTCAAACGTACGATACTAATGGTTACTCACAATCTGGATCTTGCAGATCTAACGGACAGGACAATCTTCATCAAAGATGGTAGAATAGACAAGGAGATCATAAATTAGGTTACAGAATTCTTGGCAATGACAAATAATATCATTTTTTGACTAGGTGAAAATTGTAAAAAATAGTTTTGTGAATAAGATATGTATAATTATCTAAGCAAGAATAAATTCGCAGATAGATGAAAATCAATTCTATAGACTATCTTGTACGACCCGGAAAAAAAGTCAAACTGGATAAATGGCCCACAGCTATAAAGCCTGTTTACAAATCAAAAGATGAATACAAGAAGTTACTCGGTGAACACATTGATGAATTAAGATCATTACAAAATCTTCTCTATGCATACAACAAGTATTCCGTATTATTGATTTTCCAGTCAATGGATGCTGCAGGAAAAGATGGCTCAATCAAGCATGTAATGTCTGGCATCAACCCGCAAGGCTGCCAAGTCTTCAGTTTCAAGCATCCTAGTACAGAAGAACTTGAGCATGATTTTCTATGGCGTGAGATTAGGTGCCTGCCTGAACGAGGAAAAATCGGTATTTTCAATCGCTCTCATTATGAGGAAGTACTGATAGCCCGTGTACATCCTGAGATCCTAGATAGCGAAGGACTTTGGGATGAATCTAACAAAAAGATGGTTTGGCAAGATAGGTATCGCTCAATTATAGATCTAGAAAGTCATTTACATCGCAATGGAACTAGGATAATCAAGTTTTTCCTTCATATTTCAAAAGAGGAGCAGCGAAAACGTTTTCTAAAACGTATTGACGACCAAAAAAAGAGCTGGAAATTTAGTACTGCAGATGTTGAGGAAAGAAAATACTGGAAGCAATACATGAAAGCGTATGAAGATTGCCTAGAAGCAACAAGCCTTGCAGATTCACCATGGTATGTAATTCCTGCAGATGATAAGGAAAACGCACATTTGATTATCTCTCAAATCATTCTTGATATGCTAAACAAACTCAAAATGATGTACCCAAAACCTGATGCAAAACGCAAACAAGAGTTGAAAAAAATTCGTAAACTTCTAAGTGATGAAGCCTGATACTCACATGTTTAATGACATAATGATATGACTTTGAGTAAAATCTCTGAATACTGGATTGGTATAATTTTATTACCTGCATAATAATACTCAAAGAAGATGACTGTCAAAAGGCAGAGGCATCCTCCCAAACGTGAACAAACACGAAGTATTAGCTACAGACTGCCTGAATACATTGTTAATGAATTGGAAACAGAGGCAATGCAAAAAGAAGTTTCACAAAACGTACTTGTAAAACAAATCTTGGAAAAATATGTCAAATGGGACAGATTTGCAGATAAAATAGGAATAATCCCAGTACCAAAAGAAATTCTCAAGATACTTGGCAACGAGATGAAAGGGGATGAAATAAATAAAATCATTGATGCCATGGTTCCTTTGATTAAAGATTGGGTTATGTTCATGAAAGGAAACTATGATCTAAAACGAGCAATTGAAACACTAGAAGACTATATGCGTGCATCTGGTATGACGTCCGATCATAGGATTGAAGGCGGCCTTCATCATTTTATAATACAGCACAATCTTGGGATCAAGTGGTCTCTTTTCACAGAATATCTTCTAAAGCAAATCTTTCATCAGTTCCTGCCAAATCTTGCAATGCAATGTAAAACAACTCCCAATACCACAATAGCAAGTATCGCACTTGGTGCCGAATTTAGTGAACATGATTATTAAAATTCGGTTATAAAAAATTACAATGTATACTTGTATTCTCTTACTTTGTAATCTATGATACTGTTACTACGCCTATTCTCCATGGATGTATGGAACAGTAATAGTGGTATACTCCAGGACTGTCGAACTTGTAGGTGAATGTCTCACCAGTCTTTAGGACGGGACTGTTAAACATAGGAATGATGGTGCCTTGGTCATTTATGCTCTGAATGGTATGTCCTATGTTATCCTGGTTTTGCCATGTGACTGTGGTTCCTCGCAAAACTTCTGAATTGAGTGGAACAAAGAAACCCACACTTGATTGTGCAGAGTTGCCATTTGGAATGGTCACATTTGCAATTAGAGTGGAACCTACGGTTGTAAGCGGATCTTTTCCGCTTGCAAGATATTCTACGAGATAATTTTTACCGTTGCCATTCATCTCAGCGCTTATTTTCCATAAAGATCCTACCTTTGATGAAAGTAATCTATTGCCATCTAACACTATGTTATATGATATTGCTTGTCTTGATGTTGCCGGTCCTGTGGCATGAAATGAACCATCATTATTGTAGTTAAATTGCCACTTGTCTGGAATTATTTTTACAATTGTTGTAGATTGTTCCGCACTCATTATCACATAACCACTGTCTATCGTTGTTTGATTGTGCAGTAAAATTCTGAGACTAGATACATACATTTTTGGTGAATCTCCATTTAATAGTCCGATACCTGATCCTTTCATTACAATTGACGATGAATCAGCATACGCTGCATTATACGCTAGTATAGATGTTATGACAAAAGATAAAATAATTAATTTCATCATTGTGTAGATGCATGAGTTATCATTTTAACTCGAGCATAATTATCACTATTGATAATCGTTTGTAGGTGGTGATAATGTGTAATTATCATAAGAGATAATTGGGTTTATCTTTAATTAAATGACTAGCAAAGTTATACCATGGTGATAATTCCAAAGCAGATAAGCGATATGATGTCTACTCAGAAATTCATTGTAGTGGGCTCTATTGATATCAATGGAATGTGTAACTTGTCCCCCAGAACTGCCTTTTATTTTACAGAAAATGCCATTTATTGGCTTGATTTTTTCAAGCACAAATCTCATTATAATTTCATAAATGTTCCATGGATAAGCGTTGCAGTTTTTGACAAGGAGAATCTGAAAGGATATCAAATGAAAGGCAAAGTAAGCTTTGTAACAAATGAAAAAGAAAAGGCACGAATGATTGATGTGATATCTAGATCTGCCACCGGCAAAACTTGTTCAAAGGTGTTTGAAAGAATTACTCTTGCAAACCAACCTGAATTAATCATGTTCAAACCTCACGCAGTGTATTCATTAAATCCTGCAGAAGATTCTGGAATTGCGATTGCAATTGATAATGATCCTGAAACGGTATCACTTTTAGGCGTCAAGTGATCATCGATGCAATGATCAGATCCCTCTTCTATTGTGCAAACAATTGGTATTAATTTGATACATATAATGTCACGTGTGGTAAATGCCTTTGTTTGATGGGGTCAAATCTTTTTTCAAAAGTCTAGGGCCTGGATTGATAACAGGTGCATCAGATGATGATCCATCTGGGATTGCAACATACTCTCAAGCGGGGGCGCAATTTGGTTTTGGAACACTATGGCTTGCGTTATTTCTGCTTCCCTTGATGATAGTAATTCAGGAAATATGTGCTCGTATTGGACTTGTTACTGGAAATGGATTAACAAGCATTATGAAAAAAAGATATTCGAAAAAAACAGTTTATCCAATTGTTAGCCTACTTCTTATTGCAAATACGATAAACATTGGTGCAGATATAGGCGCAATGTCGGCATCTGTAAAACTTGTCTTGCCACAGTTGCCGATAGTTATTGTTACTATTCTTTTTACCGCGCTTGTTATTTGCGCAGAAATTTTCATCCCGTATAAAAAATACGTAACTGTACTCAAGTATTTGACGTTGAGTCTACTAGCTTATGTGATTACGGCGTTTGTTGTTGGAGGAAACTGGAGTGAAATATTGGTTTCAAGTGTGATTCCTCATTTTGAATTTACTCCTACATTTGTAATGTTATTTGTTGCAATCTTTGGAACTACGATATCACCATACCTATTTTTTTGGCAAACTTCCGAAGAGGCAGAAGAAGATGTTGCAAACAATAAGATAAAAGAAATTGGAGAGAGAAAACCTCTGATTCAAAAAAAGGAAATTACATTGATGCGAAAAGATGTTGCAGTTGGCATGGGATTTTCTCAGGCAATCATGTGGTTTATTATTATTACCACTGCCGGAACACTGCATGTTCATGGCTTGACTGACATATCCACTGCAGATCAAGCAGCACAGGCGCTGGAACCTCTTGTGAAAACATTTCCACACGCAGGCGAGTTGGCAAAAACCATCTTTGCCTTGGGAATCATTGGTACTGGGTTACTTGCAATCCCTGTTCTTGCTGGCTCTTCTGCATATGCATTATCAGAAGAGTTTGGCTGGAAAGAAGGCCTAAGTAAGAAATTCAAACAGGCAAAAGGGTTTTACTTGATTATTGCTGCATCAACAGTAGTAGGACTATGGGTAAATTTTGCCAATATTGATCCCATCAAAGCCCTGATATACGCAGCTGTAATCAACGGAATTATTGCAGTTCCACTTCTTGTGGCCATTATGAAAATTAGTAACGATAAAAAAATTCTTGAGAACAGAACCAACGGAAAAATATCAAACACCATAGGTTGGATAGCCGTTGTAGTAATGGGATTCTCAGTTGTCATAATGTTTTTGACTTGGATACAATAATAATCTCTGTAACATAATGATACCTTTGATGGGTATAACAGTTTTAGTTCAATACTGTGACAAAAACATTGATGATTTTACCCTAGTTTTATGGAGTCAAATAAAACAGATCACCAATCTACATCTTTTACTACAGACAATGAAATATTAGGATATTTCAAGTCGTTGTGAAACCCCATCATTTCTACAATGGCCGTTGAATGGATCCATGCCAATTCCTTTGTTGTATCATCATCGAGTTTTTCAAATCCTACAATGTTCAAGAGCTCAAGTGTTCTCTTTGGATTTTTAACTGCCCTTTCCATTGTTCTTATTGCAATTCTGATTTTATCCTTTGACTCCCAGTATTTGCCAAGCTTATATTTTCCAGTCATTATATTGGGTGTGATCTTGATCATTCCCACTCCGCGAACAGTTGCCATGTCTGGTCTCAACTTTTCATAGCCTCCTTCTACTTGATATTTTTCTATCAAAGCATTGAGTATTACAGATTTTTCTTTGTTGTCAATTACAAATTCTGCTAATCCCTTGATTACCACACTGATGTACAATGTATCTGTAAGTGAGGCATCTGTGGGTGGTTCAAAAAAGTATGATGGTAAAAATGCTAAATCCTTGTCAACTTCAAACCCACATTTTTGATTTAATTTTATGTTATCATATTTTTCACCTTTTGGAAAACCATGGACGTAGATTGCATCTTGGTAGTAAACAAAGTTCATGGGAGCCGTAAATGGAAATCCACTCTTATCAATGGTAGTGAACCTGCCTGTATGCTCTGTCTTTAAGAATTCCACCATCTTTTCCTTGGACTTGATTTTTGATTTTTCTCCAAAATTCATGAGGTATTACCAGATCAAACATGATTTTAATGATACTTACGCAAAATCATTGGATTTGTAAAAAGATTAGATGGTTGAAAAGTTGACCTATGATCTCTTGATGGCTTTTTTGACGGATTCTCTATTCTTCAAAAGGTAACACGTAGAACTATTTGATTTAAAGTTCACTTTTACTATACTGCTTGTAACTAGCCTGACAATCTTGGCTGGATGGGTCTCTACATCAAACCATTGCCACCCAAGGTATTGCTTGTTGGATAGATTTTCTTCCTCTTTTTGTACTGCTAGTTGAAGTGTCTTGAGGTATTCAGGCTTTTGAGTGAGTAGCTGTACTGTGTTGTTGAAATCCTGCATGTGTGCATATACATACACATACACATATACCTTTTTCTCATAAACAATTAAATGCATAAAATAGAGATTTAGCGTCAAAGACTCCCTCTATGAAACACTGTTTCAATAATATGCAAGGCTGCACAGGCTGAAGAAAATGATTGAAAATCTGATTTTGTTCCAGATCGTTGTATCATTATTCCTAGGTGGAGCAATCCTTGGTTTGATATCAAGGAATAGTAGATTTGCACGACCAATGATCTTTATTCCTTCCATGATTGGCTCCATTTTCACAATCATATTTTCTGTTGATGTAATAATGGCAAAGCCATTGTCATGGATCATTCCAAACATGCTTCCTTTCTTTAATCTCGAAATTTTTGTTGATGGCATATCTGCATTCTTTATGTTGATGATTGGAATAGTTTCGTTTGCTGTTTCATTATACTCACTTGGTTATTCAAAAGAATATGAAACCAAAAAAAGAATATCTTTCTTTGGTTTTCTTTTTAATACTTTTATTTTATCCATGATTCTTGTTGCAGGAACAAATAATGGATTTTTCTTTCTAATGTTTTGGGAATTAATGTCGCTAACATCATTCTTCTTGGTAATATATGATCATGACAAAGAAGAGAATGTCAAGTCAGGAATGACATATCTTGTCATGACACACTTTGGAACTGCGTTCATTTTTATTTCATTTTTACTTGGGTATCTTCAGACTGGAAGCTTTAGTTTTGACTCTTTTCGAACATCATCACCATCATTTCCTCATTTGATTAAAGATTTGATATTTGTATCAGCTTTTGTGGGATTTGGAACGAAGGCAGGAATTGTCCCATTACACACTTGGTTGCCAAAGGCACACCCTTCTGCACCAAGTAATGTTTCTGCGTTAATGTCTGCAGTCATGATAAAGATGGGCATATATGGCATAATCAGAACTGTCTTTGATTTTGCAGGCTTTGGCGCCTCACCAGATTATTCATGGTGGGGCATACTCATGGTCATTGCTGGATCTGCATCTGCATTAATTGGTATACTCTATGCAGTAGTAGAACGCGATATCAAACGTACCCTTGCTTTTTCTAGCATAGAAAACATTGGAATAATTATCCTCGGACTTGGACTATCTATCGTCTTTGCCTCATACCATCTGCACGCATTATCGATTCTGGCCCTTGTGGCAAGCATGTATCATGCAATAAACCATGCATTCTTCAAGGGATTACTTTTCATGGGTGCGGGTTCTGTTGTTTATGCTACTCACACAAAGGACATAGAAAAACTTGGAGGGCTAGTCAAACAAATGCCATGGACATCCATGTTGTTTCTAATTGGTGCAGTCTCAATAGCAGGACTGCCACCTTTCAATGGTTTTGTAAGTGAATGGCTAGGATTACAGGCTATTCTTTCAAGCTCTCAAATACCATCAACAATACTGCAGATCTCAATTGCATTTGCAAGCTTGCCATTTGCTCTGACAATAGGACTTGCTGCAGCTACCTTTGTCAGATTGTTTGCAATGACATTTCTTTCAAAGACAAGAAGTATGCATATACTACACATTCGAGAGGTACCGCGTAACATGATTGCAGGTATGGCAATACTTGCATCTGTTTGTATTTTGTTTGGCATTGTTCCATTTTTGGGAATCTCTTTGCTAAGTACCGCATTTCATCTTACATCACAGCCAACAAGTCCATTTGATGCTATTACATTGAAAAACAATGGCACAACAAGTTTTGCAAATCTTTCAATGCCAGTTGTTGCAATAATGTTGTCTGCTGTAGCACTTGCAGTTTTCGGTTTTATACGTGTAATTGGTGGAAAAACGACAAAGACAATTTATGGTACATGGGACTGTGGATTTGGAAAACTAACTGAGAGAATGGAGTATACTGCAACATCGCTCTCACAACCAATACGTGTAGTGTTCAAATCTCTTTTCAAGTCACATAATGAAATCAACACAGAATTTTTTGTGCAAACAAATCCATATCTTGTAAAAACAATGAAGTTCAATTCTACAACAAAAAATATCTTCGAAGAAAATCTCTACACTCCGATAACATCTTCAACTCTTTTCATACTTGACAAGATACGAAAGATCCAGACGGGAAAGATTAACTCGTATTTGCTTTACATCATGCTTACCATAATTTTGCTTCTCATATTTGTGAGGTTAAGTCATGTCTAATTCTCTCGAAATTGTAATCGGAGTAATTCAGGTCTTGGTACTCATGGCACTTTCACCTTTGATGACTGGAATCATGAGAAAGACAAAGGCAAGGACGCAGAAAAGAATGGGCGCCAGCATATTTCAGCCATATTATGACATGGCAAAACTCATGCGCAAAGACGAGGTGGTATCAGACCAGAGCTCATGGATCTTCAGGTGCACTCCTTGGGTAAACTTTGTTGCAATAGGAACTGCGGCATTTTTCATACCAGTGTTTCTTTCACATTCTCCATTTGGGCTTGTGGGTGATTTGCTTCTCATAGTTGGTCTGTTTGGCCTGGCTAGATTCTTTACAATGCTTGCAGGGCTAGACACATCCAGTACATTTGGAGGGATTGGAAGCAGCAGAGAAATGATGATTTCAACACTTTTGGAGCCTGCCCTTTTTCTTGCAATATTTGTTGTAGCACTCACCTATGGTGGAACAAATTTAAGTACAATCATAGAGACTGCATCAAACTCATCTCTTCTTCCACATCCGCAACTAATCTTTGCCGCAATTGCCATGTTTGTTATAATACTGGGAGAAACAGGCCGTCTGCCGTTTGGAAATCATGCAACACATCTTGAGCTTACGATGGTGCATGAAGCAATGGTTCTGGAATATTCAGGCAAAAGTTTGGCGTTAATAGAATGGTCCCAGTCAATAAAACAGATCATGCTCTTTGCATTGATTGCAAATATCTTTGTTCCATGGGGGATATCATCATCAATTTCAGTTTCTACACTAGGTTTTGGGCTTGTAACATTTATCATAAAGATTTCAGCATTTGCGGTGTTTGTTGCCTTTTTAGAATCATCTATTGCAAAATGGAGATTATTTAGAGTTCCGGATCTGATTGCTGTAGCAATTGCAAGTTCGTTGGTAGGATTGGTACTTTACTATCTTTAGTGATCATTATGGAAACGATACAACTTGATGTTTTGAAAATCTCTGGCGCAATACTACTAATTGCTACTTTTGGAGTTATTGCAAGACGCGGTTTCATGGACTGGCTCAATGCATACAGGCTTCAATCTGTTGTACTTGCAGTAGTGACAACAATCATAGGATATGTTACAGGAATATGGGAAATCTACATTGCAGCTGCACTTACACTTGTGATAAAATCTCTAGTGATTCCAAAAGTTTTGACACATGTAACAAAGAGTCTTGAAATTGAATCCAAGACTGATGCTAATCCGTATCTGAGCCTGCGTACATCAATAATTGTTTCCGCATTCCTTGTAGCCATGTCCTATTTTCTCAGCCAGCAGATTCCTTTCAAATCCGACCCTGTGGTAAGCGTCTTTTTACCTGTCTCGATGGCTCAGTTTTTTTTGGGGCTTTTTGCATTAGTGAACCGGAGAACTGCGTTAAGCCAAGTTGTAGGTCTTTTGGTAATAGAAAATGGTCTTTTTCTATTCACACTAGTTCTAACACATGGAGTTTCTCTGATAATAGAAGTTGGTATATTTGCAGATATTTTGGTGGGAATAGTAATTTCATCCATTCTTCTCTTTAGGATGAGTAGAACATTTGACAGTCTTGATGTGGACAAGTTAGAAAACCTGAGGGATGACTAGTGAATTCACTCTCATCTAATCTTATAGTTGTATTTCTTCTTTTAACTCCACTAGTTGGAGGAATTCTTGTAACATTTTTCAGAAAAAAAAGAATAATTGAAATTGTAACAATTTCTTCTGCATCACTCGTACTGATTCAAGTATTTTTTATTTTGTCTATAATAATAAATGAAAAAACACTTTCTGCATTTGGGAATGCTTTCTATATTGATTCTTTTGGAGCGGTAATTTTACTTCCAATATCAATAGTTGGATTTGTTTCTGTATTGTATTCAAAAAATTACATGGGAAGACAATACCATATTGGACTAGTGGATGATAGACACATCGTGCGATATTATCAAGGCCTGAGCATCTTTTTGTTGTCCATGTTGGTTGTTCCAATCACCAATAACCTCGGAGTAATGTGGGTCACAGTGGAAGCAACCACATTAATTTCAGTTCTTTTGATTATGCTATACTTTAAAGAAAATGCCATCGAGGCAGCATGGAAATATCTCATAATTGCAACAGTTGGGTTATCCTTTGCTCTAATAGGTACCGTATTTTTCTACTATGCAAACATCACTGCGGGAAGTTCTGAGGATGCAATGAACTGGACAGGTATGGTGCATAATTCAAAATTGTTTGATCCTAGTCTAGTAAAAATTGCCTTTGTCTTTATTCTTGTAGGGTATGGAACCAAGGCTGGCCTTGCCCCCATGCATACTTGGTTGCCTGATGCACATAGTGAGGCGCCAACGCCTGTCAGTGCACTCTTGTCTGGAGTTCTCTTGAATTGTGCCCTTTACGGAATAATCAGGTTTCATATAGTAAGCAGCGGTACATTAGGTCCTGCATTTTCAAATCAACTTTTGATAATACTTGGAGTTGTATCAATAGGCATAGCCGCTGCCTCCATTTACTTTCAAAAGGACATGAAAAGAATGTTGGCCTATTCAAGTGTTGAACATATGGGTATTGTATCACTTGGAATTGGATTTGGCGGTTTGTTTGGAATCTATGGGGCAATACTCCAGATAATCAATCATGCCATAGCAAAACCGTTGATGTTTTTTGCGAGCGGAACAGTCAGCCAAAAATATGAAACAAAAGTAATGTCAAAAATCAAAGGAATAATCCAAGTGATGCCAATTACCGGTGCACTATTTTTGATTGGAGGGTTTGCACTGGTGGGGATGCCACCATTCAATATTTTCCTAAGTGAATTTCTTGTACTCAGTTCAGGTTTTCAGAGCGGGCAATTTCTTGTAACCATAATCGTGATATCATTTCTTGTGATAACATTTGCAGTGTTTTTACGGCATTTGATAAAAATGACTTTTGGAAATCCTGTAACAGAAATGAAAAAAGATGACATGGGAAAACTAGCAATAGTGCCGATGGCGATATTGGCTTCACTTGTCATAATATTTGGCTTCTACATCCCAGAACAATTGCAAACTTTGGTACATAACGCATCAAGCATAATCAATGGAGGAAGTATGACATGAACCAAGTAAATATCCAGATTTGTATCAAAGAAATAATATCCAGTTTCTTAAACAAAATAAAAAAAGTTGATCATAAAAATAACGAGATATACATTCATCTAAGAGACATTGATGACATGCCAGTAATATGTAATCATGTTTATACAAGTTTAAACACAAAACTTGCAACAATAATTTGTACCGATGAGCAAAAAAATGACAATGACTTTGTAATTCGTTATGTCTTTGAAAAATTAAATGCCGACATTTTTATTTTTATTATAGCATCACTGAAAAAAAGTAAATATTTTCCAAGCATCGTCTCACAAATACCGGCCGCAGCATCATACGAGCGTGAAATCAAGGATATGTTTGGGCTTGTTCCTGTTGGTAATCCTGACTTGAGACCACTAGTCTTACACGAACACTGGCCAAATGATATTTTCCCCTTGAGAAAAGAGTTTGATCTCAAGACAAAAGTAGCAAGGCAAGAACAAGAATATCCATTTCTAAGAGTCGATGGTGATGGAATATGTGAAATCTCTGTTGGCCCAGTGCATGCTGGAATCATAGAACCTGGTCACTTTCGGTTCAGCGTTTTAGGGGAAAACATAATCAACCTAGAAACACGTCTTTTCTACGCCCACAAAGGAATAGAAAAACTTGCAGAGTCAATGAAACTCGATGAAGTCTTATTGTTGTCTGAAAGAATCTCAGGTGATGAATCTGTTGCAAATTCCACCGCTTATTGTCAAGCAATAGAAAAAATTTCGCAGGTATATATTCCAAACAAAGCAAAAAAGACAAGGACAATTTTTGGTGAGTTGGAACGAGTCTACAACCACATCGGAACACTGGGAGGAATTTCAACTGATGCAGGTTTTGCTTTTGGTGCTGCAAGATTGAATATTCTAAAAGAAAGGATGATGCAGCTCAATGAATCCCTTAGTGGAAGTCGCATACTTTTTGGAGTAAATAGAATAGGTGGTGTAAAATACGATATATCTGACAAAAATAAAAAATTAATTCTTGAACAAATTGAAGAAGTTTCTTCTGATTTTGAAAAGATAATTGTGTTCCTTAGATCAAAATCGTCTTTTATGGATAGATTGAAAGGAACTGGTATCATACCAAAGAAAATTGCACATGATCTTGGCATTGTAGGAGTTGCTGCAAGATGTGTGGGAATTGATGTAGATACAAGACATGATCATCCATATGCAAACTATACTGTTCACAATAGCAGAACGCCTCAACAAATAATGCAGGATCAAATTGAGATGGAAAAAAGATCAGGCGATGCATTGGCTAGGTTTGAAGTCAGAGTAAAAGAAGTCCATGATTCATTTAAAATCGTGAGAGAATCGCTTGACCTTGATGATGACGACGGTCTATTTACAGAGGTTCCAAAGGAAATAACACCTTACAGTTATGCGCTTGGATATGCTGAATCCCATAGGGGGCAAACACTTCACTGGATTATGATGGGTGAGAAAAACTCTATATTCAGATATAAAATCAGGACTGCTTCATTTTGCAACTGGAAAATAATCGAACATGCTGTACTAAACGACATCGTTCCTGATTTTCCACTGGTAAACAAAAGTCTGGATCTTTCTTATTCGGGTAATGATCTATGACAGAAAAATCTAGAAAAATACTTGGCAATCATGTGGAAACTAGGAATCTAGATGACTTGATTATTGCAGATAATTATCGAGGCAAGATTACGTTCACATCTGAAACGGTACACGGTCAACAAGATCTGTTAGAAAGTATCTGTCCAACAAAAGCTTTGTCCAAAAAAGATAGTGATACAATGACTCTGGATAATGGCAAGTGCATAATGTGTGGCTATTGTACAGAATCTTTTCCAAAACTAATGAAAATAGAAAACAAGTGTCCAAGTCCAACCAAAACCAAAAATAAACTAGTTGAATATTCTGCTCCGCAAGAACATTTGCCAGAAAAATCTTATGAGCAAATAGGTAGAGAACTAAAAGAAAAAATTAAAAAATTATTTGGACGTTCACTTGCAATACGTGAAATTGATGCAGGATCATGCAATGGTTGCGAAATAGAAATTACTGCTCTAAATAATCCGATATATGACATTGAAAGATTTGGAATCTGTTTTGTATCGTCCCCTAGGCATGCAGATGTGTTATTGGTAACTGGCCCTGCCTCAAGAAATATGCAAACTGCATTGCTGAGAACTTATGAGGCAACACCATCCCCTAAAATTGTAATTGCTGTAGGTGCATGTGCTTGTAGTGGAGGTATATTTGGTGATAGCTATGCAACAACAGGTGGCATTGATAATGTCATTCCTGTTGATGTTTATATTCCAGGGTGTCCGCCTAGGCCAGAAATATTGATTCAGGGATTGCTGTTGGCTGTTAATAGGATGATTACAAATGGGATTTAAGGAATTTTACTGTTCAACCTGTAAGAAAAAACTGGGCAGATATAATGAAAAATATTTTTCCGACGATCGATTAAATGAAATTCTTGCTAACAATCACACTAAATGCATACGTGAGGGACACAATTTAATGATTTTAAGACCATAGAATCTAGAGTTATTCAAGATATGTTTGAAATGAAAATTTAATCTATGAATTATACATATAGAGCATAGATTCGTTAACCTAATAATATGAAATGTATATTTGATCTGTTGAACGGTTCATGAAAAAAACTTAACATTTTCTCACCGCTTATTTATTAGATAGATAGTCTTGCAAGAAATTGATGTGTGGTATAGATAATGCCATTTGTGAGCGTCGATAAGGAAAACTCGAGTTCAATTGATCTTTATTATGAAGATCACGGATCAGGCAAGCCAGTTGTACTAATCCACGGGTACCCACTTAACGGAGCTTCATGGGAAAAGCAAATTCCAATCTTGCTTGATGCAGGGTTTCGGGTAATCACGTATGATCGTAGAGGCTTTGGTAACTCAAGCAAGCCTACAACAGGCTATAACTATGATAGATTCGCCGAAGACCTTCATAAACTTGTGAAACATCTTGGGCTACATGATTTTTCTCTTGTAGGTTTTTCTATGGGGGGCGGCGAAATTGCTCGATACTTTGGAAAGTATGGATCCAAAGGCGTCAAAAAGGCAGTCTTCATAAGTGCAGTTCCGCCTTTCTTGCTTAAAACGCAAGACAATCCTGAAGGGGTGGACCAAGCTGTCTTTGATGGAATACAAAAAGCAGTAGCATCTGATCGTTATGCGTTCTTTACAGAGTTCTTCAAGAATTTCTTCAATACTGATTTGCTCATAGGCAAGAGAGTAAGTGAACAGACAGTCCAAGCGTGTTGGAATGTAGCAGCTAGCGCATCTGCCACCGCAAGCTATGCTTGCGTACCTACTTGGCATGAAGATTTCCGCAAAGATCTGACCAGAGTCGACGTGCCAACTCTTGTCATTCACGGTGATGCGGATCGTATTGTTCCCCTATCGGCATCGGGCGAAAAAACAGCCAAGTTGGTCAAGGGGGCACGACTGGTAGTCGTAAAGGATGGACCACATTGTATATCATGGACACACGCAGATGAAGTAAACTCTGCATTACTGGACTTTCTCAAATCCTAACTTGTTTTTTGATTTATTGATTAGTTGATAAATACATGGTAGAAGATTCTGTAAACTAGAATCTATACGACGGCTCTTTTGCTGACTGGGTTGGAAGAAGGCTTTCTCTCGGCTGATCTTCTCCTCAGTTTGCTTCCACATATGGGGCAGTCTGACATTTTTTTTTGCACCTTGTTGCAGGCAGGACAAAAATAAACACTATCTAATATTTTTGATATGCCTTTGGTCATTATTGGAGTGACTTTGAGTTCCAAATGTTTTGCAACATTTGATACTGTATAATCATCTGTTACAAGCTCGCCATCTATCTGGATGCATAATGCAAGAACGGATACATCTTCTTTTGATAAATTGGGAAGGTCTCCTGTCTGATTTGCCTTTTCCAAAATTATATTGGTGAATTTTTTTTCTGGTTCTATGATATGTAGCCTGCCTAGATCAATGAGGGTCTGTACTGCACCATGGTTTTTCTTGATGTGCTTTATTTCCTCAAAAACTAGCGGAGTTGTAAAACCTTGTTCTTGAGAAGAAAACGGCACTCCAGCATAAAATGACGTTGCATCTAAAACTCTAGAAGCCAAGCTTGCTCATCTGTCTCAAACCTTGTTTTTTGAGTCTGACAAATACTGCATGTTTTTTGTATTTTTTTATAGTTATTACTTCGTCAAATCTTGCAGTCTTGATGACTTGGGCATCCATGATTATGTTTGAATCGTGATTGCTGATTATCTCAATTTTCTCATCAGGAACAACAATTGATGGTAACTTGTTGACTGGTGCAACTGGTGTTATGATGACAACATCTAGACTCTCGTGAAGAATTGGGCCTCCAAGAGAATACGAGTGGCCGGTGGAACCGCTTGGGGTTGCAACAATCACTCCGTCCATCTTTTGTGTTACTGTATCACTCTGGAACTTGATCTCAAACAGAGATGTCTTTGTTAAATTTTGTCTGTTGATGTAAATTTCATTTAATGCTGGCGGAAAGTCTTGTCCTCCACAAGATGCAACTACTCTGGTTCTTTTGTCAAGGAAAATCTTGTCTGCAATGATTTGCTCAATTGCAGTATCTATATCTGCAAGTGTTATCTCTGATAATATACCCCTGTTTCCTCCAACATTTATTGCAAGATTTGGAACTTCATTTTCTAAATATCTAAAAGTCCTCAGCGTTGTTCCGTCTCCTCCTAGAGTTATTGTCAAATCAAGTTTAGTGGTCTTGAGATCTTCTAAATCATTGACCTTTTTTGCGCCATCTACATCACCTGGTGAAACTGTATACACCTTGGCTTTTTTTGCAAGTAGTTTCTTGGCAACTTTTTTTACTGCGTCTTCTGATTCTTTTGAGCCGACTTTGCTTATGAGTGCAACATTATGAAGTTCCAATCAAAAATATCAATTCTAATTTCACTTAAAAAGCATCTGATGGGTATAAAATATTAAGAACCGTCTGAGCCTAGTATGATAGAGAGAAAATGAATTATGCTCAACAAGTTTTAGTAGATACAGAAACCGTAGCAAATAATCTTAACAGTAAATCATTCAAGGTTGTTGAGGTAGACTATGATCCTGAAAATGCCTACAGGGCAGGTCACCTGCAGGGAGCTAGTCTCATCTGGTGGAAAAGAGACATCAATGATCCTATTACACGGGATATAATCAGCAAATCACAGTTTGAAGATCTTTTATCCCGAAACGGAATAACTCCACAATCTGAGGTAATTTTGTATGGTGACTTTAACAATTGGTTTGCAGCCTTTGTATTTTGGATATTCAAGTATTATGGACATGAAAACGTAAAGATAATGAACGGCGGACGAAAAAAATGGGAAATTGAAAACAGGTTCTACACAAAGGATGAACCGCAAATACCAAAAACAAATTATGTTGCCCAACCTCCAAACGAAGGACTTCGTGCATATTTGTTTGATGTAAGAAGAGCACTTGACAAGAGAGATACTGTTCTAGTTGATGTACGTTCACCAAAAGAATTTTCAGGAGAGATAACTGCTCCTGCAGAATATCCCATGGAACATGCCCAAAGGGGAGGACACATTCCAAATGCAAACAACATTCCTTGGGCAAGTGCAGTAAATGATACTGATGGCACTTTCAAGTCCGTAGAAGATCTCAAGAAAATTTATGAAACAAAAGGTGTGACACCTGACAAAGATGTCATATGCTACTGCAGAATTGGGGAACGATCTTCGCATACTTGGTTTGTTCTAAAGTATTTGCTTGGGTATCCTCAAGTTAGAAACTATGACGGTTCCTGGACTGAATGGGGTAATATGATTGGAAACCCAATCGAAAAATAACGAAACTGCTCCAGAACCAACAATTCTGAAAAAAGGTATATTCTATGCCATAGTAGACGATCCTGCTTATTTTATAATGGAAGACAAGACCAAACGCGGTCTTACTGTTCTAGAAAGATCGGTTGATGAAAAATATGGCGTTTCTGCTGATAAAGGCATGATATACGACATGGATGGGATTGGGCATAAAGTGGGAATAAGATGGTATTTTCCCAAGGAGAAATTTGGGTTTGATAAGGTTCTTGAACACGCAACCGAGATGGAGCAGAGATACAGAAAGATCCGCGAAGAGACTTGCCCTGATTATTGAGAAGCATTTTTAAACTCTTTTTCCATTATACCAATCAGATGTCACTCCTGCTAAAGGACAAAGTGTATACAGTTCAGTCGGCTACATCTAAAAGAGGAGTATATCCTTTACACAGTTACAAGCTTGGTCTTTATCGTCTTCCTGTAAAACTTGAAGACACTTATGAAATCGATTCTATTGTTAGTGGGTTCAAGAAAGTTTTTGAAATGGACAAGTTTGCTGACAGAGTTTACGCTACATATCGCTGGAAAGAAGAAAACATGCCAGACCCAGATGATAGTGGATACAAGTCTATAGATCTTGAAGTTCAAGTTGAGATTGTAACTGGAGAAGTTGTGGACATGATCTACCAGATTTATCCAGTCGAAAAATATGGTGACGGTCTATGGGTTAAAGATTACAGAAAGAAGGCAGATGCAAATGCAAAGATGATAATTGATACGATTCTGAGAAATAGTGTTCTTGCTGACAGGATGGTGGAGCATGAAGTGAAAACAAAACAAATGACTCCAGAACAAGCTCTACAAGAATTAGAACACATGACACCGCTAGCTCAGATTGTTCCTAATGCAAAACCAAAACCAAAACCTGCAGCTCCTCAACCGGGACAACAAGTGGTACAAGAAGCAGAACCAGAGACACCATCTGGAGCAAAGCCAGGTCCAATCGATGTTGACTTTAAATCAAAACTCAAAGTTGTCGAGACTTTTACTGCACCGTCTAGTCATAAAATAAAAGTATTCGGCCACAGAAAGGGCAATGAAATCCTTGGAATCTGGGGAGAGTATGTATCAGTTGATTATGATATCTGTGTGGGTGACGGTGCATGCATAGATGCATGCCCTGTGAAAGTTTACGAGTGGGCTGAATTTGCAGGCAATCCAGCTTCTGATAAAAAACCATTGATGGCAAGAGAGCCTGATTGCATATTTTGTCTAGCTTGTGAAAACGTATGTCCAGTCCAAGCAATCAAGATATCAAAGAAAGGATAGCTAAAATTTTAGCGGTACGGCTATAAAGACTTCAGAGTTGAAAAACTCTAAATGCTAATTCATGCACTTCCTAATACTCTAACCCAGTTTCTGTGGAATGTTTTCATTAGCATTGCAATGATAATTACACTCTACACATGCAACTTTTACTATCTTGTAGTAATTTCAAACCGACACAAAAAAAACAAATCTATAGAACTCACAGAAATTCCAACCGTTACACTCCAGCTACCAATATTTAATGAAAAATATGTTGCCGCAAGATTGGTGGATGCAGTTTGTGCCTTGGATTATCCGCAAGACAAACTGTGCATCCAGGTACTAGATGACTCTACTGATGAGACATATGATCTGCTTGAGAAGCTAGTTTCAAGCTATAAAAAAAAGGGATTTGACATACATCATATACGAAGATCAGACAGAAAGGGGTACAAGGCCGGTGCGCTCCGAAATGCAATGCAGTTTGCAAAAGGGGACTTTATTGCAATCTTTGATGCTGATTTTATTCCCCCAACGTGGTTTTTGAAAAGAGCCTTGTCTTATTTTTGCACACCAAATATTGGACTGGTGCAATGCAGGTGGGGACACGTCAATGAAAAATACTCTCCTCTTACAAAGGCACAAGCCCTAAGCCTTGACTTTCACTTTTTAATAGAGCAGAAAGCAAAAAGCAATTCTCATCTTTTTATGAGTTTTAATGGCACTGCTGGTATCTGGAGGCGACAATGTATCGATGACTCTGGTGGCTGGCACACTGCTACACTAGTAGAAGACTTGGATCTCAGCTATAGGGCCCAGATGAAAGGCTGGAAGTGTGTCTTTATTCCTGATATAGTAGTGGATGCGGAACTTCCGGTACAAATGAACTCTGCAAAAAGGCAACAATTTCGATGGGCAAAAGGCTCGATTCAGTGTGCCATAAAATTACTGGGCAGTGTGGCAATCAAGAAACTTCCTGTTGATACCAAAATTCAGGCATTTGTTCAACTCACGCGACACATTGTGCACCCGCTAGTTTTGGCCCAGTTTCTCATTTTGCCAATACTGTTGGCTTCAAAAATAAATCTCTATGTGATAAGTGGGCTGCCGGTATTGACAATAATTGCATATCTTGCAATGGGGCCTGTGGCATACATCATGGTGATACAAAAAATGTATGCAAAAAAATGGAGGCCAAAGGCGCTTTCCTATCTTTATCTGATAATCTACTCTGCTGGCATGTCCGTTAACAACACTGTGGCAGTCTTTGATGCACTCTTTGGAAAGAAGAATGAATTTTTGCGTACACCCAAATTTGGAATAATAAAAAATGATGATGACTGGAGAGACAAGGCATACGCTCTTCCATTTACAAAAACTACTCTTCTTGAAATATTCTTTGGAGTATATGGTATAGTTGGTATCTTTGTTGCAATATTTTCTAATAATCCAGTGTTTGTACCAATAATTGGAATTCAGGTTATTGGATTTTTGTACATTGCGTATCTTAGCATATCGCATTCAACATTTAAAAAAGGCAAATCAAGAGGTAGAGTCGAATCAAAGGCAGAAAAAATGGCAAATAATTACTATAAAGCAGCATTGGCTGGAATAATTGGATTAATTGTAGTGGGTGTAGTGATGGCTTTTGAGGAATATGGCAGTACCATTTATCCACTTGACCAATCACGAGGAATTTTATCCCGAATCCAGGCTACATCTGATTCACAAACAATCCATGATGACATCGCAACAGTGCAGCAACTCTTGCCAAAATCAGGAAACCCAGTTTGGATATTTCCAACAGATGAAACTAATTTTGGATTGATGCAAAAAGATCTTAGCACAATGCAAAGTACACTTGACAAAATAGCTACCACAACTGCAGACAGCGCAGCATTTCACACTGGAATGCTCAACATCCATGCCCAGGCAACTACCATTGTATTCAACTTGCTTGATGCCACTCCATACATGTACGTCAGCGTTTCAAACATGTTGTTTGGCAGCATATGGGTTGCAGTAATCATTGGAATATTTGCCCTCTTGAAGAAGAAGAAAGAGTCTCTTGACCTAAACGAAGAAAACTAGGTAATATTTAATTCGCGTCTTATCTCGTCTACTCCGCGTATTCCAAAAAGATCACGGACCTGTTCTAGTCTAATTGCTTCTTTTACAATGTCTTTGCCAAGCTCTGTAATCAAAAGTCGAAATACTTCTGTAAATCTTATCTCCCATTTATCGGCACAATCTAAAATCTTTGATATGCTCCACTGTCTTACCTCAAGGGGCAATGGCATCTTTGATTCTGTTTCAATAGATATTTTATCAAACAAGTTTACCATGTCTTTTGTCTGACCAGTCATTTTTTCAATGTCTTCTAATGTGCCATATTTTGATTCAGAACGCATTCTTATGTTTGACTGGAATTCTGACAAGCGAAGCAATCCCATGACCTCGTGCGAAGTGTTCTGAGATGTCTTGTGGGTAACGCTGCGGATATCCTGCAGCTGCTGTGAAATCTCGTATGTCTTTTTGTTAAACTCTGAGATGGATGCCGAGTTTTTGTTGAGCAATTCTGCAAAATCAGATACCTTCTCATCTAGATTCTTGTTCTTTCCAACCATACCTTCCTTGAAGCTTGTAAACTCAGAATTGATACTTCGAATATCATTGCCAAGCGCAGATAATGAATCTGTTTTTTTAATCAGAGAATCAATCTCCAAGCCTACATTTCGTATCTGGGAATTCAGGCCTGATATTACATCTGTCTTTGTGGTGATCGAGCCTATCTCGCCTTTGAGGTTGGATATGCTCTCTTCGAGTCCAGTCATTTTTTCAGTTTTGGAAGCTATCTCCTTTGTATTCTGTCTGACCTCTTCAATTTCTTGATGTAGATTGGATAGCGATTCTGTTTTTGTTGATATCTCGCTTGTGCTTTTTCGTAGCTCTCCTATCTCATTACTGAGATTAGAAAATGATTCTGCATTATTTGAAACGTTTTTGATCTCTTCGCGTATCTTTTCAGTTTTTTCTGATACGTGCATAATCATTTTTGTATTATTTCTAGTGGAATCCAAATTATCAGCAATGCTCTGCATGATTTTATTTGTATCAGGCATGGACTCTTGCTTGTCGCGAATTTTCTCTACGTGGTCCTGGAGCCTGTTTATTTGATTATTTATCTTGTCTATTAGATTGGAATGAGCTTTGACTTGATTTATGCCCGAAAACAAGCGCTGGGTATCTTCTTCGATTATGTTTATCTGTCGTGAATTTTTCTGGATCTGATCTAGTGACGAGTTTACTGATGATATCATGTCTTTCATGGAAATCAATATCTTTTGATTTTCTACAAATATTTTTGACATTGTTTTTACTTCAGACGCCAGAGTCTTGGTGGCATCTGAGATTGAAGACATTTTCTTTACAACATCATGTGTAGAATCTTTTGGCTTTGGTTTTGACTCTACTCGTTTTGATCTAGCCACTTTAAATTACAATGAAGGCAACCGATAAAAAAGTTAGGTTTTGATTTTTCATGGTACAAAAAAATGACCAGGTTTAGTTGTTGACTAAATCTGGATCGTGAAGACTTTCATGGAAAGTCTTTGCTACCAAGCCATTTGCAGTCTCAAAGAACTGTTTTGGACAAAACTCACAATTTAACATACATTACGGTATCATACGGTACTATTAATGACAAGGTAACTTTGCTATTACCATGGTATCTAGTTTATTTTTCAAGCTTTAACGAGGCAGAATTTATGCAGTATCGCAAACCTGTGGGTTCCGGCCCGTCTTCGAAGACATGGCCCAAATGAGCACCACAATTCTTGCATAATGCCTCGACTCTTAGCATGCCATGGCTTGTATCCTTCTCAGTGGACACATTGTCTGAAATTGATTCCCAGAAGCTTGGCCATCCTGTTCCTGAATCAAATTTTGTATCTGAACTAAATAATTTGGCTCCACAACATTGGCATTTGTAGGTGCCCTTCTCCTTTGAGTCATGATATATCCCTGTGAAGGGTGCCTCCGTGCCTTTCATTCTACACACAAAATACTGGTCCGAAGTCAGTTTGTCTTTCCATGGATCGGTCTGTGGTTCCATGACTCTCTCATGGTCATTTTGGGATTTAACCCTTGAGTCCATGAGTATATTTTTCAAGCAGTCAGATACCCCAGGTATAATTCATCATTATGATCAGTATACCCAATCATCATTCTGCAATGAGACCTTTCTTGTTATGGCCTTATATTATGACTGATCTCTGTTTCTGAGGTAATCTCTTACATCTGGTGCCTCTCATGGTGTTAGAGATAACAAATTTTCACCAATTTGTTACCCTGTATCACCTCGGATATTAAATAAAATTTTGTAGAGCCGTATCCATGAAAGGGGAGATACTCGAAAAAATTGGCTCTTCTGGAGTAAGCGGAATTAAGAAGCTTGACCTGAAAAAAATGTTCGGCAAAGACTGTGAAAGCATACTTGAAGAGTTGAAGGCAAACGAGGAAATCTTTATTGAAAAAAAAGGCGTGGCATATTTTGTCTGGAGCAAAGAACATTATGTTCAACATATCACACAAAATGATCCAAAATTCAAACTAATGCTTGGCATGCTTGCAGGCGTAAACCAATCTCTTGCAAAAGTACAGGCACATGCTGATGTTTTACAAGAAGAATTGGAACGAACTTCCCTCAAAGAGGGTGTTTCTAAAAATGATAATTTTGAAGGAGTCTTTAACAGTTCACTGAACCAATCTTCTACCTCTATAGGATGGGTTCCATTTGATAAAATCCGCGAGAAAGTTTGTGAAAACCAAAACTTGTCCAAAGAAAAATTCTATCAGATGGCAACAAATTTGATTGAGAACCATCAAGATAGATACGAAATATCCTCAGGAGGTCAAGAGGGAATTGTAATGCGCGGACTAGTTCATGGTTATGTGAGAAACATATGACATATCCGTATAATTTAGATTCAAATCCATATCCTAGTAGCCCAACCCCAACAGAAAAAGATGCAAAGATACTTGGAGGTAAACGACACAAAGAAGCAAAAGCTGCAATACTTGAATGCATAAAGGAACTAAACAGAAAAGTAGAGGGTAAGACTGCTGAAAATGGCGATTTTAGAGTAATCTCTGTTGTACAAGATGTTGGTTCTGGAAAAACTCACTTGGCTTTGCATGTCAAGAGTCTCAAGGGACGACACAATGTAGAGTGTTCTTATGTTGACTTGTCTACAATTTCGCCAAAGACTGTAACTGGAATATACGATGCAATGCTAAAGGGATTTGATAACGAGTTCTTTGTACAATTACGAACAAAGTTTCTAAATTATCTGAGGGAAAATGCAGAACAAGGAGACAATTCTGCCAAAAAGGCGCTTGACTATACTTTTGTAAATAAACTCACTGGCATGACCATAAAAGAAAAGACTGAGGATATCATATCGGGAAAGCAATCTGCATCTATAGAAAACCTGACTGCATTTCTGGTTCACAAATTTAACTATCACGAGTCAATCTTGATTAAAAATATAATTTCAAACTCGTTTGATGAGGTTAAAAACTTGGAGACACTCATTGGAATGTTATCCTCTATATCAAAACTGACACATAGATTCCTGGGAAAAGTTCTTGTCTTTGAGATAGACGAGCTTGATGGGAACAAGGACTCGACTGAATTCATAAAAGGCGTGATCAATGCACATCTTCCTGCTTCTGTATTGCTATTGATATCAACACCGTCTGGTTACTTGGAGATTCAAAATGCCAATCCATCTGTATTTGATAGACTGGAAAAAGCAAATTACAAAATAGATCTAGCAGGATCAAACTCTAAAGATGAGCTTGCTGAGATTGTTACAGAGTACATAAAACATGCAGATAAAAACGGTAAATTTGGCTCTGAGGAACAACAAGAATTAAGTGAAAAAATCCATGTTCTATATGATGAATTTACGGAATTCCGAAACGTGCGTTCTGTCATTAATATTTTATATCAAGCAATGGAAAAAGCCATGCAATCTGATTCCAAAAAAATTGATGAAGCAGTAATTGATGAGGCAATTAAACAATCATACCCAGGACTTCGAGTACGAGGGAGTATAATGAATATTCCAATATCTGATTTTCTGACAATACGAAGAAATGACGAAAATAATGAAAAAGAGATCAAAAACGCAATCAAGAGCCTAACTGTTTTTGTGCAAGAAATGGGTACAATACAAAAACTGGAAAAACAAAATCTACTTCTTGATGCAGTTTACCAAGATAATTTTGGATCAAAGGTGGGATTGGCTGTGATTGCTAATGAACTTGGCATTCCTGACCTGGAGCAGATCTCAGATATCTCAAAATCTGCAGTTGTGGACAAGCTAGTTATACTTACAAACAAAAAGATCCAGGCTCCATACAATGCCACAGTTGTACACATGGACAAATCTAAGGTGGTGGACCTGATTTACTTCAATAACAAGTACAATGGCAAAAAAATAACAGATGAAGATAACGAAAGAATAGATCTCTTGGCAAGAACTCTGAGCATAATCTGATCTTTTATCAAGTATCTTTTTAAAAAAGTCACTATACCTCTACTGTATGGCAAGCGAAGAACTAGAAAAATTTCTTTTAGAAAGACACAAAGACGTCACACTATTTGATTTTGAAGGAAAACAAGTTCCTTGCATCACTGTAGATGAAAAAAAATTTCATAATATCATGAAGACAATTGCTGGAAAACCAGTCTCTGTTGAAACAAATCTGAACATACTTCAAGATGGTCTTGGCCATGTTTTTGTCAGGGTTACGTTACAGTTTTCACAGGGCGGAATTGAAGAAAAATTTCTTATATATGCAAATGAGGCAGTTGATTTCTTTGAGGCATTGGCAGAAACTGCGATGCTTTCCCTGTCTGCACCTAATTCGTCATATGGAAGTGCTAATGTATTCATGATACAGCTGCCAAAACCTGAAAGAGCTCAGAATGCATTGGATATAATCAGAAAAGGATTGCATAAGTAAATACGGTTACCGGGATTTAGACCAGAACGGGTAATGACTGAACGACAGATCAAAATTTAGAGGTTCTTGAAGAAATCTTCTTTTGTCATGTTTGACTGTCCTATTATGGACAGTAGAGTACCTGGATCTATTTCCTTGTGATTTGGAACAACGACAATAATTTTCCTGTAGTTTACAAACTTTATCATCACGATGTGACTTCCCTTCTATCTGGAATAATTGAAACCTGCTTTAGTAAGAATTTTCATGACATCCTTTGCAGAAAGTATGGGAAGTTTTGTCAAGCAGATCTTATGCGTTTATGGTAGTTAAAATTGGATATCTACTTTTAGCTACCTTTGAATTTTTAGCTTCTTCAAGATAAATCTGTATGGCTTCTTTTATGTTCTTTTTTGCATCTCTTACAGTTTTGCCCTGACTTGCTATACCTAGTTCTTGACAGTATGATACATAGGCAATCTCTCCCTTGGTTATTACAACAGTGAACTTTGTCAAGTATCTATCTTATTCTTCTTTTGTTTAATAATGTTCTCTTACTTTCATGGTGCGGTAACAGAAAGTTTAGTAAAAAAGGTAAATCTTAAACCCAAAATACAATGCGGTTGCCGGGATTTGGACCCGGGTCGCAGAATTGGCAATCCCGCATAATAACCAAGCTATACTACAACCGCTTAACCGATTTAGAAATAATTAGTCTATTAAAGGATACTGTTTAGAATACAATTTTTTAACATGATGTGATGTAGGTATATCATGGATAAACAACTTGAAGGAAAAATAGATCAGAAAATAAGTGAGGTTGCAGACAAGTCAGATGAAATTTTCAAAATTGTAAACTCACTTGATGAATTAAAATCACACTCTGATTCATTTGGTTATGGAATAGTAATTGGAAGATTGTACAATTCATTTTATTATCAATGCAGACGAATTCTAAAGCGTAATCCTACAAGTGAAGAATTCGAAGAGTTTCTTGAAATTTTAAACAAGAGACAAAAAGAAATTGTTAACCTGTTAAAATCAGACTAGGCTTGCAACTTTTAGCGGAATTACTTTGATCATCGGAGTGCATGGTAGTTTTACAGATGCACCGTGTAGTGCTTTTTTTGCTGCTTCAAGATGCTCTTTCTTGACATGTGCCTCCATTATCACTTGGCCAATCTCAATTCGTGCTGCTAAACTTACGGCTTTGCCAAATGCACCTCTCATTCCTTCTGACAATCTGTCTGCACCGGCTGTAGAGATCATCTTGTTCTCTCTTAGGAGAATGTGCGGATATACTCTAAGTGTTGAATAATACCCTGTTTCTCCGGTGACTGTTTCGATTGCCTTGTTTGCAGACAATCTTGCAGATTCAATTGCCATGTGTCTTATCTGCATCTTTTGGCTAGAACATAGCTGTACGCAAAAATCATAATCACCATCTTTTTTTCCACCGTAAAACTTTGCAATTTTTATCTGTGGTTTACCCTTGATGTACTTCTTTCTTGTATATGGTTGGCCATTTCCAACGCGGTAATTTGCTCCGTGCATAATAACACTTTTTTTTGTTTAAAGCCCTATATTTTAACCGTGAGATCACAAAGCGTACTTTCTACGTGTACTATCTGTATTGAATTGTTCTAGCCAGGTTTTATTCTGTTTGCCATGTTGTCATACTTTCATCTCTGAAGAGATTTTTTTGACATGCGCGCAATATCTATTATATTGCGAATGATCCCATGGATCCTCATGTCAGAATTAGAGTCCAAAGTAGAGGGAATTCTGGTAAAAGATCATGTCCTTGTATCTGACAAAGAGATGCAGCACAACTTGGAACTAAAAGGATTTGGAGAAATAATGAAAAAGAAATTTTTCCTCAAGCCGTTTGAATCATTATACTTGCTTTATGTGGACAAACTCAAACTTTTCAAGGGAAATCATGAAATGGATTTTGATTCCCTTATGACTGAATGCATGAAGGTCAATCCTGATTCTTTTACTAAATTTCTCATATATCGAGACCTGAGAACCAAAGGATATGTGGCAAAGGATGGTTTTGGATTTGGTTCTGACTTTAGAGTTTACGAAAGAGGGCAATTTGGAGAAAAAGGCGCCAAGTATGTTGTATTTGGCATGACTGAGGGTAAGAGAGAAAAAATTGGTTTACTACAAAAACAAATCGAAGATATCACCACAATGGGAAAAGAGCCTGTACTTGCGGTAATTGAGCGACGCGGCGAGGTAATCTATTACAAAGTCTCTAAGATACAATTTCATCAAAATAAAGATCAGCCTGTATTTTCAAGTATAGAATCTTAAATACGATAAAACCGTTTTTTGTATTGTGGAGTTTAAGGAAATCTACTGCTTTAATTGCAAAAAAACACTAGGCAGGTACAATGACAAATATTTTACAGACCAAAAAATGGGCGAAATAATCAAGGCAAACCACTCTTCGCATGTTTACGAAGGACATGAAATTGTGGTCAAAAGAGTTACGGTATGATTACTCCACTAAATGTTTGAAATTAAACTGGAATGTACATGAATTTTTTACGTATCAATCATAAGCAATCGTTTTATATCTATAACAATTTTCTACAACTTGTGAAGACTTCATTATTTTTACTTGGTTCTGTTATTCTAATTGGATTTGCACAATCTGCAATGGCTATGAATAGTGATATTTCACTAACCCCGCCTAAGATGGTGGATGTATCTGGACAACCCGTTTCCAGCTTTCATGTTGGGCAGCAGATTGGTGTAGAATCTGCGCTTACAAACAATGGCCAAACTGATCAAAAGCTCACCTATTTGGTCCAAGTAATTGATAGCAATGGAGGCACAGACTTTCTACAAGGATCTTCACTTCTTGGTAATGGTCTTCCTAGTAACCAAACAATTACAGAATCACAGGTCTGGATCCCAAAGAGCACTGGACAGTATACCATTGAAGTATTTGTCTGGAGTAGCTTGACTTCGGCAATTCCATTGACTGATGTATTGCATGCTCAAGTCACTGTAACCTGATCGAACCCTCAAGTTTGTACTGCCTTGCAGATTTTGAATTTAAGTCTTGGGTAGAAATTCATAGGACAAATTCTTCTCATTCTTTAATTGTAATCAAAATTTTTGGAGTGTATGCCTGATGAATCATGCAGAACCTGTGGCGGAGAATTACGAAATCACGTGTTGTGTTCCGAGTGTAGAAAATCTACTCAAAAGAAATGTATCGCGTGCAATCATGTTACTCTACTACAACCTCATCAATACTGCATGAAAAATTCCTTGTCACATCAAAGGAAATCGCTTGCTCCAGTAATTCATAATACATCTCACAAAACTAGGCAAAATTCATTTCATTTCTCCGTTCTGGCTCTTGGCATTGCTGGATTCTTCATTCTAGGACTAGCTGTTACATCATATCTTGGGGTCACTCCGGGCGTGACTGATGAAGCCCAGGCTACTAATTCTAGCGATATGGGAAAGATTCCTGTTTTTTCGATTGCAAACGGAACGTCATATGGTAACTGTCTTGCTTATGGTAGCGGCGAGTCCCTGACAGTGACGTGTCCTACCGATAATGGGTCTGCATACACTGGAATTCTGAACATGCCACAGGATCTGAAAAAAGACTTTTCTGATTCTGTATTTTCAATTCGTGGAGTATCAGTAATGGAAAACCCTAATGGTTCTGTAACGTTGCAGTACCATCTCAAGCAATATGTTACAAATTCTTTTGGGAACTAATTCTGACTGGTAAATTAAAAAGTGCTCCCGCCGGGATTTGAACCCGGGATCACTGCCTTGAGAGGGCAGTATGCTTAGCCGGACTACACCACAGGAGCTTAGCTAAGCCATCAAGAATAGCAATTTAAAGGAACGTTTTGCGTTTGAATGGATTTGTAAATTTTAACAGCTTTGATACTTTATAGCAAATATTCAAATGAATTTCTCATGGATGTAAAACAGATTCCTGATTTACTTTCACTTTCTGATTTTCCTGTTGGTTTTGGAGGCTGTAGAAATGATGGAACCCACTTTGAATGCTGCGAGTATGACGTTATAGTAATGGATGAGCAATCCGGAGAATCAATTCACAAAATAGCAGATGATCTTATCAGGATACGTCATTATTCTATTGATGATTCTAGCAGTGACCTTTTGTATCATCTGCAGGATATGAGCATCATCAGTGACAACCAGTGGAAGCTCAGGATGCTATTATCAAAAATTAAAGAAAAAAAAGAACAGATCACAATGTCATATGCCAGAAGCTGTCTTGTTGATGCAGGAATTCTTGCCAACAAGGCAAAAGATTTTCTTAAAACACAAAATCCTTTTGCGGGAATCTGGATAAAATGCGCATCATACTCTTTGGCAGATGCCATATTCTGTCTTAATCTTAAGAGGCCCAGTCCAACTCACATGATGGAAATAATGCGAGACATGAAAACAGATAAGGTGAACCAAAAGTTTTCTATAATACATCAAATTCTTGGAATTGAAAGGTCGTCGACATCACTGCTTTCAAGGATGGTAAAGTCAACTATTGGATTTTCTGACATGACCGAGAATAATGGAAATTCTGAAATTATCCAAAAGAAATACGAGTATTTCATAGAGAACTTGCTTCTCTCAGATTGCTACTTTTATCTTGGATACGTAAATCGAAACAATGTGCTTAAAATCAAGAACCAAATCCACAAAAACCCTGAATTTATCCACGTGCTAAAAGTTGGGCTTGATATAGAAAATGATCCTATGGTAATTGATAACCAAGCTACAACATTGATACAATCTATAAACCAAATACTTGGGGATATGAAGACTCAGCCATAGGATAGGAATGCTTGACTAGGATATTTCGATAACTTTTAAAACCCTGTGTGGGATCTCCCAAGTATGACCGATGCAGCATGTGGATGCGATTCATCCGCTGAAAATAGCACAGAATGCGATTGTGAAATGCAGGGCTCATGTCTTTGTGACGGTAATTGTACTTGCAAAGCATCAGTATGCAAAGAACACGTAGCATCATTCTGATATAGGTTTTAGAACCTTTTTTTCTTTTATTTTTTAAAACTGGATATCTTACTTTTCGTTCTCGTCTTTTATGCCCCATGTTTTAACAAGCTCTTTTTGGAACTTGTCTACTTGTTTTTCATTGAGGGCCTCTCCACAATTCTTGTGTGTCGGAACTACGACCATGCCGTCTAGCTTAAAGTCTACTTCATACATATGGACTTTTTCACATTCGCACATGCTCGGAATAAAATGAATCCACTATATTTGCTTATTTGAAAGGAACTCCAGTACTTTTGAAAGATTTAACTAGATCATTTTTTCTAGCAAATATATGCGAAAGTACACCGTATTCGTGATTTTTGCATTTTTGCTAATTGTACCTGTTGCTTTACAGTCTGCACACGCTACTTCTGGTTCTGATTCCTGGTATCCTGGAAAAGGGCTCAAACAAGGCGATTATTTTAGCTATAACGTATGTTGGACAGACTGGCATAACTGCGCTCCATTTCAGATGAATTTCTGGGTTAAAAATGAGACAAGTGATGGAAGTGGATGGAATGTTGTGTTTATGGCAGTTGACGGTTCAATCATACAAAAAGGAATAATGACAATTGGAAAGATAACTCCAGACCCGACATCTTTTGATCCTAATATTTCTGATTATACCGGAGTGTATAGAAGCACAGTATCTTGGCTAGATTCCTTTGCAACAAAAGATACTCCAAAAACTTTCAACGTTCCAGCATGGGGCAGAACTGGTTCAGTAGGTGGACAGTCTGTTGGCCCTGTAGATCATGAAAAAGTTACAGTGGGAGCTGGCACATTTGATACGTATGTTTTGGGATGGCACAAAGGTGTTGATAATAAAATTTGGGTAGATTCCAGTGTTCCATTTCCTGTAAAAGCTTATGTCTATGTGGATGTGACTACCGGAGCACCTCCTCCTGACTATACTCTGGAATTATTAAAAATGGGAAATAGCCCAACAGAACCTGATGTATTGAAAACATCATCTACTAACGCTGTCATTACAAGTGCTCTATGTGAGACACCCAACATGGAACAAGATTCAGTTCACCAAGTTATTACAACAGATTCAAGTTCAATGGTTGTGGATTATAGATACAGTCCATCTAATCCACACAATGGCTGTCCAATAGAATTCAGATTGTCCTTTGAACAAAACTTTGACCAAAGTCAAAAATTCAGTAATTTACAATATGATATCTTCATAGTTGATAATAATGATCAAAAGTTGTACTCTCTTGCTCAAGACAAGGGCAGAACATCCTTGTTTGCACCAGTTGGAGATGATGATAACACATTTGTCATGAAAGGAACTACTCCTGTAACTCATTTTGTTATAGCTGCCTTGGGTACTGGACCTGAAGGATCTCTTCCAGATACTACTGCTGCTGGACTAGTCCGAGTTGATGTCAAGACACAGGACGCTTTTGGCACTCCAGTTACTACTGGACAGACAAACCAAACATCTACTGGAAACAATTCTACAATGAATAATCCCGGAAATGGCACATCCATGAATGGTACCATACCAATGCAAGTTTCAATTAGCATTCCACAAGGCTCAACAGACACCAATGGTGTAACATATGACAAAAAAGATGTATCCATAATGCCTGGCACTACAATTACCTGGACAAATAATGATGACAAGCCTCATACCATAACCAGTGGCTCAGCTCAAGGAGGCCCTGATGGCAAGTTTGACAGTGGATTGATACAGGCAGGACAAACATTCTCTCATACATTTACTGATGCAGGCTCGTACACTTACTTTGATCAGCCCAGTCCTTGGTTAGCAGGTTCTGTGACTGTAAGTGCTGCAGTACCAGAATTCCCATTGAGTTCACTGATGATAATGGCAATCGTAGTTGGACTGGGAGTTTTATTTGTCAGAATAAATTCTAGGTTATCAAATACTAGACTGTAAAAAAACTAGTTGAAACAATGCCCAACATAAGAATAGTAGCTATTTTTGCTGTCATTGTAATTGCTGCAGTAGCAGGTATTGCATGGCCATTTCTTGCAAACATGAAACATGATTTTCTGCTACAGCCTGTACAGGCAAGTCAATGGACTATGGGAAAAGGATCAGAGTATAATCCTGAAATGGTATATCAGGTTTCTTTTAACCAGACAAAATTTTCTGCTGACATGAAATTTCTTCCAGCCTCTGGGGGAGCACAACAACTCCTAGTCAAGATAAATCCAAGTGACGGTGGAAAAGAGATAGACCAGACTGTACCAATTGGATTAGTTTATGATTTTGTAAATACATCAAACGAATCAAAATCATACTTTGATATCTTGAACCAATCTATATTTTCAATGAGGGACTATGCAACTGAGGCCAAGTATCTTGCAAAAGATGCAGAATGGGGTGACCTGTACATTGGTGCAAATCAAGAAAAACTCAAGGTAACTGATTCTGGAAAAATGTCATTTCAGTTTGGTTCTGCAAATGCGTATCTTTTATCATACAGAATAGGTGCTAATATCAATAAAATCTGGATAGTTGATAACTTGCCGCTTCCTGTAAAAGCTGAAATTTACGATCCAGATGGAAATCTTCAATACACTTACGAACTGGTTTCGCTCAAAGCCCCGTCTACTCCAGGCTTTACCTCGTAGCAATTCTCAAACAACCAGTCACAGAAATTTTTGATATTGTCACTTATCTTGCCCCATACGTGCAAGGAAGATGGCAAGACATCTAGTCTATAGTTTTGATCAATTACTCGCACTCCTTCTTTTCCTTCATACATGTATGCGTCTTGAATCTGGACGTTTCCTAATACTTCGGTAGCTTTTGATTTTATTGTATCGCGTGGTATGGGAAATGATTTAGTATTTCTCTGGAACACAAATCCCATGTTTTCTGTTCCATAAGACTCGTAATCTTCGATTTTTCCTCTTTCTGGAAAGTTGAGTGAAATTTTGATGTTGTATTTTTTTCCAACACTTGATGCAATTTCGTTTATTGTAGTAAATGCAAGGCCTGGACTCTCTTTTAAGAGAAATCTGATCTGAGGGTTGTTTGATTTTAGTTCTTGCTGTAGTCTTGAAGATATCTGGGAGAAACTCATGTTTATGACCAAGAAAATTTCTCATATATGCATTAGGTTTTGTTTAATTGTAACTATTCTTTAAATCAAGAAAAATTCTCCAAATTTTGGATTGTAGTCAACAGGACACAAAGTTATTTTTCAGTAGAACCTTTTGATTTAGCACCCACGGTGCAAAGTATATCTGATTGTTGACTAATGATAAAGTAGATGAATTATCGTAAGTTTAGAAACGCTTGGAAGGCTTCATTGGGAATAGGTATGGCTTTTCTGATTGCGGGAGTCTGGTTATTTGGAAATTCTTCAGTGGGAACACATGAAGAAAAATTTGGAGTTATTCTTATGGCATATAGTGGAATATTTCTAGGAATAGCATTTACTATCTACGTTACATTAAAAGCGAATGAATAATAAAAAAGATGTAACTCTATTTTATAGGGAAATTCTTTTAATTGTACACGCTTTGAGTACAATTCATGCTTCCAATGGATAACGACGGCGCACCACATGACGAATATTCAGAGCGAGCAACAAGTGTTGAAGATTACAAAGTAACCTGTATCCAATTTATCAAAGATATCAGTGGAGACTATCTTGCATG
>JANWLA010000014.1 GCA_025451075.1 Nitrosotalea sp.
AATGGGATTTGAACCCACGACCTTTCGATATCTGAATAATTTTATCAGTCGAACGCTCCAGCCAAGCTGAGCTATCGGCCCAAATTTTTTTTTACCCGACTGTCATTTAAGTCTGCTGGCTTTTCCACTTGATAGAACAACCCATGGATGGGTCAAAATCTTTTTCTATCTTCTTTTCGGAAAGAACCTTTTCTATGTTTAGTATCATTGTCTTCTCTGTTGGTTTGTCTTCTGGTTTCATTGCATTGTCAATTCTTCCATGGAAAACTAATCTTCCTTCGCTATCAAACAGAAATGGATCTGGGGTACACACAGCACCATACTTTTTTGCAATTTCTTGGGTTTCATCAACCAAATAAGTAAACTCCAAACCCTTTTCTTTTGCAAATATCTTCATACTGTCAAAACTGTCATCTGGATATTTTGTTGCATCATTACTGTTTATTCCTATTATTGCAATCTTTCCCTTGAATTTTTCATAGATCTCATTCATTGCATCTACTTTGGCCTGTACATATGGACAGTGATTACACATGAAAACTATCAATTTTGCTTTATAGTCTTTGTATTCTGAAAGAGAATGTTTCTTATCATCAATTCCTAATAGATCAAAGTCTGGAGCCTTGTCTCCTGCTTTTAGGACAACTTCTGATTTTAGTAATACCATGAATATCTCAAAGAATAATATCCATAAAATCTTTGTCACCTAAAGGCAACAATTAAAATCTATGCGGTTTTCAATTTCTGTAATGGGCTGGTAGTTCAGCGGTAGAATACTCGCCTTGCACGCGAGGGGTCAGGGGTTCAAATCCCCTCCAGTCCACTCCTACTGTGAGTTCAAACAGATCGCTTTCCGCCCCGGTTTTGCTCAACTACTGCCTTGTTTTGGGATATTGTCGCAACAAGTCTCCAACCTTTTGAAATCATTTCTTCAACCTGATCAAGTTTTGTCACAATCTGAATTGTCTGTTGTTCTATGAATTCAGATTCGCTTGTTGCAAGTTCTGTATTTCTTGTTTCGTTGTCTTGTTGCATTTTCAACTGCTCGTCTGTTTGCATTTCAAGATCCAGAAATTCTTCACTTCGCTTGAAAGCATTTTTCATCTCTTTGATGAGAGCATTTGGAAGTACTCCCTTGTTTGTGGTGTATCTTGCTTCCATGCTTCCACTGTGCCCCATGAAGAAGACCCTGAAATCATGGGCAATCTTTCCCCTTGATTCCGCCATCAATAGCTGGGTATCAAAGAACGCCCTGAGCACATACGGTCTCCACTGGAATCTTGGTCTGAAAGCCTCTCTGATGTTTTTGCAGATTCTTCTTGTTGGAAGAAATTTCTTGCCAGCATTGTTTCCTCGGTATATGTTGTAACTCGTGTCAGGAGCTACCACGGCAGAGTCAGGACCAATCTTCTCACCTCTTGCTAATCTGTCATTGAGATATGCAAGGAGTTTTCTTGTGCCATTCTCTGTAAGGAAGGTAACATACTGGTGTCTTGCCTTTGAGAGGTTCTTTCTCACTAGAATCATTGGAGGCATTGAGATGCAAACTGCATTTCCATCCTCTATTACAATATCTGGCATGTCTCTTATCACAAGTCCATCTGTTCCATCATGATTTCCTAGAACCTGTGGTCTTAGACCTGCCTTTGCAATCAAGGATATTTCTGTGGCAGTTCGAAGAGATGACCTGTTGAAGATCTCTGTAATCTCTTTTTGGTCTGGTACTCTTTCATGCTGAAGTGTTGGTGTAGAGTCTGCTTCATTGATCTTTATCCTTCGCTTTATCTCAATGTCAAAGTGATGCAACCATGACTTGATTGCAGTCACCATGCTTTCGATATAGCCGGGAGACTTGGACTGTGACTCCATCCATGTTATGTGGTCTTGGATGATGTCTGTTACAGCCCGCAGATCTTTGATGGCAATTTCAGCAAGTTCCATTGGAGCAATCTTTCGCACTTCGCAGAAATGTGATAATCTACGAAGTCTCATTTCTGCTGTCAATGTACTTCCTCTTGCCGTATTGTCAAACCAACGCTTTACATCTGGATTTGCAAGCAGTTGTTCCTTTTTTGTCTGTTTTTTGGCAGTAGTTGTTTGATGTTGTTGTTCTGTCATTTTGTTTCCAATATCAGACCGCACAGCTCTGCGGTCCTCATCAGCCAAAACAAGGCGTTTAGTGGTATTTACCCTTTTCATGATCATTACATATACTCCGTAATATTCATAGTCCAGTTTTCAAAAACTGATTTAAGATGAACAATGACAAAATTAAAGAAGCGATTTACGATACACTCCGACTCTACTACATGCCTGTCTCACAAAATAAACTCTGGAAACTTGTACAACAAGAGAAATTCTATGTTTTTGTACCTATTCCACAATCCAATCCACCCATGATGGAAAAGAAACTTGATCAATCACGAACATTTTCACAAAATGCCTTCAAAAATGCCTTAAATGAACTTCTGGATGACGATAGAATATACCTGTATGGTGATACGGAAACAAAACTTGGAAAAAAATTATACTCTGCAAAAATAGACTTTAACGAATTGCGTGATGTTATTCCTTTCCGACTTAATTTTATGCTAAATCATTACCAAGAAGAATTTGGCTCAATCTTGAACAGTCTTCGTGAATCTGACAATAAACACAGAGCAAAGATACTCTGGAAATTACACTTGCTTTTGTTTACGGCAGAAAATCAAGTTAAACTATACTGTGAAATCTTTCCTGACAAATTAGACCCAGAATTACTACTATCACGAATAAAAAATATGAAAATCATGTTAGATAATGTATCTTGTAGTATGGAATTGTCAAACGACATGGAGTTGATTCAACTCTTGTTGAATGAGGTTATGGATACAGCTATCAAACATAAGGATTCAATCAAAACTAAACCTGAATTCAAGAATTAACACTAGTTAGTGTTAAAATTTAACACTGATTTAACACTAGTTTAAAACCAATTTAACACTGGATTTAACACTGACAGTCTGACTCCGAAAAAACTAATTACTAAAAATGAGTAAGTAATGTACTATGATCTCATGCCCGAAATGCAATCATCTTGCTTGGAAACTTGCAGATTGTGTTACTAATCATAGTCGTTATTCGAATTATGAGTATTCAAGATACAGACATCCAGCAAATCATCATGGTAAAATCAAAACATGCTATGTTCTAAAGAAAAAACTACACAGATTAGTAGGAGGAGAATGTGGTTCCAAGTGTACACATTTACTAGTGGATTATCCAATTTGCTCTTTAACACAAAAATGAGCATTATTGAATGTAAATATGAGGAAAACAAAGATCTTTTTAAAAACAACTTACACGTGTAATCTTCATGCCGATTAAAGAGACAGTTTTAACTCATGAGGCTTTCGGTAAATTTCTTGATTACGTACCACGAATAAAACCATTTCTTAGCAAATATGGAAGACCACCAATGAATTCATATGAATTTCAAATGTTGTACAAATTATTATTTTATTGCGGATTAAAAACAACAGAAGCACTGAGGCTGAAAAAGGAAGATTTTGATTTAGAAAATAATCTTCTACAAGTTAAAAGCAAAAGTAGCGGTTCAAAATCTACAACAATACCTCCTATATTATTAGGTGACATCAAAAATTTTCTAAAGGATAAAAAAGATAATAGTCTTATTTTCATCTCAAAATATACTGAAAAGCCAATTACAAGACAAGCTGCTTGGGACTATGCTAAAGATATTGGTACATTAGCAGGTTTGAATGTGTTTCAGGTTACGGAAACGAGGGAAATAGAAGGAGTTTCATTAATACTTTTTCGAGATTCATATAAAAAATTCATGTTAAACAATGGTGCTCCACAAGGACTAGTTGAATTGAAACTACGAGGTAAAACTAATAATCGTTATGGAGGTCACACTATTCATGATCTAAAATCATTTGAACGAAAGATTTTCAAAACAAAATTTAGTGAGAATGAGATACAAGAATATGTGAATTGGTATTTATCGAATCAACGACTTTATAGAGATCTTGCTAATGAAGTTCATAAAATTTCTAGTGCAATATTAAAAAACCGTGGAATTAATATCCGCGAAATTAAGGCAAGGGAAAAAGATATTGAAAGTTTTAAACAAAAACTTCAGGAGGGTGTAACTTTTGAACCGAAGAATATGCAAGATCTTGCAGGCATACGAATAATATGTTTTGTAAAATCTGATGTCAAACCAGTATGTACCGCAATAGAGACTGCGTTTGATATAATTACCAAGAAAGAATCGGAAAGAAAAAATGATTTCTCAGGTTATTCCGATACTCAATACGTATGTAAATTAACAAAGGCACGTATATCTTCAGCCGAGGAGCTTAAGCAGTTTGAGAATAAGTATTTTGAAATCCAGATACGTACTATATTACAAGATGCTTGGTCAGAAATAGAACATGACGATCTTTATAAAAATACAGCCCACATACCTGAGGATCTTAGAAGAAGATTCTTTCTAGTCTCTAATGTTTTGGAATCAGTTGATAATGAATTAGATAATCTTCATCATACCATCAAGATACAGAAATGATCTCAAACTACACCATAACCCTTACGATAATAGCATATGAATTCATTGGGTTCAGACCTGTGAGAGTCTACTTAAAGAATAGAATCTGTCCGTTAAACCCTCAGCAATTTTCCAAAGCGTTTGAGTTGAATGAGGATTTATTTTGATGATCATACCTTCAAACTTATGAGTGAAAAAACTACTTACCCTTAAATTTTTATCCAGTTTTTTATACAGGTTTTATATTTCAAGAAATGATCTAGTTATCTATGACACCAGATGGTTTCATATCTGCAATAGTAATCGGTGCGGTCATCATTGGAATTACGATGGCTGCATATACTACAATCAGAAGATTCTTCTAATCAAATTTAGAAGGATTTTTTGATCCTCATCTATGTTATCATGTCAATCTTTAACTAGAAAACCTCATTAAGTTAATAACAAAAGAATCATGATGAATGATTGTCAACATCATTACGAGTTTAAGCATGGTCATTTTATTTGCAAGTATTGCGGTCATGAACGTAAAAAAAGCTATAAACAGTCTAAAAAAGCCATTAAGCCAACTATCATCTTAGCTAGTATTGTTATAATGATATTTTTCGTGTATCAAAACCAATCTATTGTTTTACAATATGTACAACCTGTTTTTCAACAGATTCAAAATGTATCAAAATCCGTTAATCTTGAACCTAAAAGTAACATTGAACCTAAAAATAATCTTGAATCAAAAAATACTACCGTAACTACTACAATTCCCACAATTAAACACCTTCAAGATACTAACAAAGTATCGCCTGCACTAACATCGCAATCATCTCAACCACATCAGATAAACCCAACTGTACAACAAAATGAAAATCAATCATCTTCTTTCCCTCTTATTCACATTCCATTATTACCCCCACGTATTGTCATACCGGATTTAGAGCAAAAAATACATGTGCTGATCAATCAACAAAGACAAAATTATGGTTTACAACCATTAACGTTTGACCAAACGATATCTACAATAGCAAGAAATCATAGTCTTGATATGGCTACACGTAATTATTTTGCGCATGAGACACCTGAGGGTCTTACTGCTTCACAACGAGGAATAAATGCAGGATATTCAAATTGTGGCGATAAGGCTACAATTGCATTAGATGTAGAAATAAAACAAGAAAATATAACAATAACACAAGCACAAACTGCTTACGACATAGCCTCAGCAAAATATCAAAAAGACGCTCAAGAGTTTCAACAATACTACTCTAGTGATACTGTACGATATAATGTACTTCAAGCAGAATATCAGAAATTATTTCAAAAACAAATTGAATTGAATGGTATGATAGATCATTATAATACAAATGTCAATCTAGAGAATGAAAGAAGTAGCGCGGGTATGTTATTTTCTGGATTTTCAGAGAACATATTTCAAAATAATCTATATGATGTTGTAACTTACTACAACGGAATACCGTCTTATCATTGGTTAGACATGGACGCACTTGCGTTTACAACTGTTGATGGATGGATGCATAGTGCTGGACATCGAGCTAATATTTTGACACCATATTATAGTAGTGAAGGAATTGGGGTAGGCATAGCAAGTGATGATAAAGTGTACATTACAGAAGATTTTTGCTAAGTATCAGAATTTCCAACAAATCATACTTTCCGTTATGACGAGAATTGGGAACTTTTCCTTCGTAAAAGAGAGGCGTTCTATTTTTACTTACTATTGACATACTCGTTTGGAGAATTATAATAAAAAATTAGGAAAGGAGTTTTGATCCCACTCCAATAGGTTTCTGCCTCCTGACTGGTTGAGAATGGAGAGTGTTTGCATCATCTGTGGCTGGAGACACTCTCCATTCTCTTTTCGCTTGTGATGAGGACACATTAGATCAATTGATGATTATACTCAAAATTAGGGTCAGACTCGTGAAGGTCTTTAAATATCTCGGAATGGTAATTGTTAGTCGTCTTGGCAAACAGTGTACAAATAATTACATTTTCACTTCTTATTGCTCTAATATTCTTGTCAGTTGATACATCTTTTTTCGCAAGTGCTGATAGTCAAGGATATTTTAGTGATAATACCTATGGCGGTAATTGGAAAATGGCTCCAAATACGACCTATAAACCGCCGCCCCCTCCCGCATCTACTTCAACCTCAACACCGTCTACTCAAACTTCATCACCACCTGCTTCAACACAGTCATCCACTGTAAATTCAAACAATATGCAATATTGTTTTAATTCGGGTGGAGATTGGAATGCTGTAACACACACATGTACCTATAATCCACCTCCAGCACCATCTGTTCAAGCACCATCTGTTCAAGCACCATCTGTTCAAGCACCATCTGTTCAAGCACCATCTGTTCAAGCACCATCTGTTCAAGCACCATCTGTTCAAGCACCATCTGTTCAAGCA
>JANWLA010000015.1 GCA_025451075.1 Nitrosotalea sp.
CTCCTTTATTTCTTCTTAGATTGTAGCTCTTCAGTACGATGGATATTATCTGTTTTAATTCATCGATTCTGATATTTTCTTTATCTCTAAATATCGTCAATATATCTGAAGCAGATTTTGTCTGAGCAATTGTTCCGAGATAACATAACTGTTGATGTAAATTATCTGGATCCAGATCCTGTGGCTTTAGTGTAATTTTGTTTTCTTGAAGATATGTCAACCTGATTACTCCTTTTTCTTGGGATGCTATGTTGGCGTCGTATAGAGTATCAAGATTCACACCATAAGTTTGTGTGATTTTAATTGCCTCATCTGCAGATATCATTCCATGATGCCATATCTTTAACAATAAATAAAATGACATCACAGGACCAATTTGGTTCATTTTATTATCAGTGATTTTATCTATGATCTGTTTTAGGATGAAATCTCGAGAGTCCTTTACTAGATCTTCAAAATCTGGAGCCTCACTCTTTTTTTGATATGATTTTAAAACAGTATGTTGGGTACATGTTTCCAGTACTTTACCATAAACCATTATCAACAAATCTGTAATTGGCAATAAGAGAAGTTTGTCATTTGGAATTTTATCTAGCATTTTTTTGATTTCATCTTCTGCTTTTGGTATGATATCCTCAAGATATGCGGTTGATTCTTTGTTTATTTTTCTACAAGATATTACAATGGAAGACATGAATGAAGTTTTTTGATGAGCTATGACATTAGATGTACTTTCTGTATGGATTGCATAGCTAGAAACTACTGAAAACTTGGCTTCTCTAATACATTTTAGTAAAAGATTCCATGTTTCAGGACTAGAATGAGCAAAGAATACTACTAAAAGTCCATCATCTTTTAATGATGAATTCATTGAAACGAATGATTTTTTCAATCCTTCTTCAAAGAATCTATTGCTTAATTTTTTATCACCGAATCTTCCCCAGCTCTCACAAAAATCTTCATCTAGTGGAACGTTTTTTGGCAGTTCAGGAAAATATGGATGAAGTAAGCGATATAGCCAGACATAGAAAAATTCTGAAAGTTCACCGTATTGGACATCATCTCCATATGGAGGATCTGTTAATATCAGATCATATTTAGTTGAAATTTCTGTTACTGATTTTAATCTAGTTTGTATCAAATTTTTATCAACTAGGGCAAAATGAATAGCATTACATATGTTATTTACAACATTATCTAATCCACCCATTACTTTTTGAAATGGGTTAATCTCAGTATGATTGAAAACGAAGGAAGGTCTTCTCAATGTAAGTGCATGTTGTGGTGTATCTCTTGTGGTATCCCACAGACATCCCAATGCATTTGCATTTACATGTTTAGAAATTAAAAATCCCATATAGACAGAAATCGCCTTTTGGTATTCTTTATCTAAAATATGTACTGATACTAGTTTGAGATTCTTTAATAACGTACATAGGGCCAATAACTGTCTATTACTAAAGAATTCATCCCAGTGTTTAATTCCATAGTGCCACAACATATTTTCTCTCCTATGTGAAGGTTTGATATCCTCGATTGGAATCAAATTCATTTTCTTATATTCGGATAATTTTGATTCCATGTATTTTGCAGCCTGAGCAAATCTCTTCTTATCTTCTGACTTGGCCAAAAAATATTCTTTAAATTTTACACCTTGTCTTTGAATTACAATTAATTCCCTATCTTTTCTTTTCGCAATATCTCTCGTCATGAAATCATAATCTATTGTATTTGTACAAGAAATGCAAACAGCAGACCCGCCTTTTTGTGTAAATTTTTTACCTTCAGAAGAAGTCATATTCTTAACTAATTCTACTTCAAAATCTTTTGATTTTGTTGGTTTGATTTTTATTCCAATTTTATGTTTTGCAGAATTTGCAATCCACATTTGATTTGTCAACGGGACTCGTTGTCCACAATGAGGACATTTTATACACCATAACCACCGGTATGCAAGATCCTCTTCACCATAAAATTTACCAATCTCTTTTTTCGTTAGTTCAATAGCTTCCATAGCGTATTTTGTGAAATCGCTTTCAAGTTTTTGTCCGTATTTTGAAGGATATTCTAATACTGCTTTTTCAATCAAATATGCTAATGGATTGTAATCTGAAGACGTACAGTCAAGACCGAGTCTTTTTGCCTCAAAGATTAGATTTCCAGCCCCTCCAAAAGGGTCTAATACCTTAATTTTAGACGGATCTGAGCCAAGTTTTTTTGCATATACACCGGCATCAGGGATTCTAGTGTAGGCACGAACATCTTTGCCAAAACCCATGAGTGATTCGACATCTTTGAGATTTGTTAGCGTACTAGCTAACGCAATTGCACGCCCCACCACTAGTGGTTTTCTAGTCCAATAGTATACGAGTTTGTTAATGGGAGGAACTGCGTTTTTTTCTTTTCTTGCCTCTTCGCTTACCTTGTCAAAAAATTGCAAAAGTTCCACATTTGGTTCTTCGATGAGAGTTTTATGCACTCTTAAATTGCTCATTCTTTTGCAATCTCCGAATAGTCGCATATTTCCCTAAAATTACACCTAAAGCAAGCCCCTTTTTCATGAATTGGTTCAAACTCTTCATTTAGAATTGATTTTGCGGCATCTTCAAGAGTTTTTTTATAGTTCATTACATTGTTCTCAATAATTTCATTATCAACAATCAAATCTTTTGCAATATAATATAGTGAAGATTTTACAGGAAGTTTTCCATATGATTCCTTGACTGCTAATGGATACAAGTTCATCTGAATATCTTCTGCAGCTTCTTTAGCATTTTTAGTGGAATTTCCTGTCTTGAAATCATACACTTGATACTCTCCCTCAGGAGTCTTCATAACAAGATCAATCTTTCCTGTAACTTTGGCGCCACCAAGTGTCATGTTAAATTTTTTCTCTACATCTTCTATCTTATTTGGGCTAGATGCAATCCATTCAAGGAACTTTACAATCATCACTTTGGCTTTTTCTTGGTCTTCTTTTGCCTCATGCTCGGTCTTGTATGAATTATAGTCCCAGATTTTCTCTAGTATATCAAATGCTCTCTCCTTGTCTACTTTAATTCCTGATTTCATGTCCTTTGATGCCAACTCAAAGACCTTGTGAACCATGCCACCAAGAGACATTTGCTTTGAAGACTTGGTAGGTATCTGCAATACATATCCATACTTGAATTGCAAGGGACATTTGAAATAATTCTCCATGTTTGTTGCAGATAGTTTCAACTCATCCTTGTTGACAAGAGGTATCTTTTCATCAACTAGAACTTTTTCTACATCTCCGTCTTGTTTGATATCTAGCAGTGTATCAATCTTAAATCCCTTCATAGAACCAGTATTTTTGTAATATTCGATTTTTGCAAGGTCTATCATTTTTTCAATGGCATTTTTAATCTGCATTGAATTTACAAGACTTGCAATCTGGGCCTGGGCCTTCTCAATTAAAACATCTTCTCTATTTCGTATCTGTATACCTGCGGCTTTGCTTGTTCCATCAAAAGAAACAACTTCCGCATTAGGATTGTTCTCAAAGTCAAGATCCTCTACTAAAAACTTGGATGGACTCCTATTTTTTCCAGTAGAATAAGTCCTAGGATATGTAATAAACAGATGATTTTCTGCCCTAGTCATGGCAACATAGAATATTCTTCGCTCTTCTTCGATATGTCTTGTCTTTCCGTCTTTAGTATTTTTTAATCCCTTTGCAAGTTTGTCTGGGACGTAGAATAATTTTTTAGAATAATTTGTAGGTATACTACGGGCTGCAGCATCCACTACAAAGACAAATGGATATTCACTCCCCTTGCTCTGGTGAATGGTTGACACTCGAACTGTATCTGCAAGATCTGCTCCTTCTTCAAGTTCAACGTCGAACTTGCCAAGAGCTTTTACATATTCTATAAACTGTGAAAGATCTCCATTCTTTTTCTGAGTCTCAAAGTCTTCTGCAAGTCCGTATATTTTCTTAAGTATTGTCTGCTTTCTCTTGTTTTCCATAGAATCAATTCTGATTGCATCCTTGTAGAGGTTAGTTTCAAGCATAAATAGTTCATAGACTGCTTCCATCACTGGTTTGTTCTTCAATGCTACACAACGATTGAGTAGTTTCGAAACACCTTGAATTTTCTCAATCTGGTCAAGGCCTGAAACTTGTAGATCAGCTAGTACATCAAAGACAAAATCAGAGTTTGTATCTGATTTCCATGTTCTATTATTTGCTTCATGATTGATTCTTGCAATATTTTGCTCTGATATTCCACTGTTTTGCAAAACCCTGTAGATTGCAGCACCTGCCTCTGTTGGATTTGTTGCAATCTCAAGATATGCCATGGCGTCACGGCCAACACTTGTTGAAAAGAGATTTGCATCTCCTACAAATGTTGCAGGTATTCCATGTGAGTTTAACCCTTGTGCATACTTTCTTCCACTGTTTCTAGTACGGGATAGTATGGTAAAATCCCCAAAAGTTAGGGGTCTATCTACCCCTTCTATCTTGGGAGGGGCTGTTAAAAATTCCTGAATCTTTTTTATGACAAATTCCACCTGGGCCACATCTGTCTTGCATGCAGCTACTGTAACACTTGGTCCATCTTTTTCTGAGTATAATTCCTTTTCAATTCTATCTGGTTTTCCTTCTAACAATTTGCTTGAAAATGAAACTACTGGTTTTGGACTACGATAATTTCTGTTAAGATTGATAGTTGTTACATTTTTGTATGATTCTTGAAAGTCTGTAAATATTCTAGCATATGCTCCCTGGAACTTCATTATGCTCTGGTCGTCATCTCCTACAACTGTAATATTTCCAGTCGGAGCCAAGAGTTTGACTAGCTGCAATTGTGCATAGTTATTGTCCTGGAATTCATCAACTAGAACATACTTGAATTGGTTACGATATCTTTGCAATACGTTCTCTTTTCTCTGAAATAGTCTGATTGCCTGGACTATCATATCGTCATTGTCAAAGAGTTGCTCTGTTCGAAGATACTCTTCGTATTTGACATACAGCCTGTGCAAGTCTTCTAATTTGTGTAAATAATCAATTTCTTCAACATCTGAGACAAGATTTTTCTCTTTGGCAAGTTCAGAGTCAAGATATACTCCGAGTTCTTCAGGTTTTACCAATTCATCTTTGAATGTACTAATTCCATCCATCATTGCCTCAATTACTTCGACTGGGTCATTTCCCTTCTCTATGTTTTCAAATCCAAACGAATCAAAATTTTCCAAACCCCATACGAGGGAACTTGCTCTTTTTATCAAGCCTGAACTTATGCCAATTCCCGAATCCAAAACATTGTCTTGTAAAATTTCATGGCAAAATGAGTGGTATGTACTTATTTGCATCTCGGAAACATCTCTTACTTTTTCTAGTCTTTCTTTCATAATTGCGGCGCCTCTGTTGGTAAATGTAAGACACAAAATCTCTGATGGTTTGAATCCGTTATCTAACAGATGTTTTATTCTCTCTACAATTACCGTAGTCTTACCACTTCCAGGTCCTGCGGCAACTAGTAAAGGAGTTCCAGAATGCTCAACTGCCTGTTTTTGTTCTTTGTTTAATTGCATGCTCAAAAATCTTCTCCTTTAACTGGATGCTGAGATGAATAAAACATCATCGGATAATTCATTTTTCCATCTCCCTTGATTTGCTGACAAGAAATGGATATGCTTCATTTTCTTTTAGATCTACCTGTATTCTGTTTGACAAAAAGCGACCAATTTCTACAAATCTACTGTTATAGCTTACATCTTTTACAGGAATTGATAGGTTGGCTGAAACTTTAATGCCGTCATAATATTTTGGCATGGGGGCTACTGATACCCACTCCCAGTGAATTTTACCTTTCAAGAATTCTTTTGAAAATATGTCGCTTTTAGATGAGTCAATTCCACTATAGATCATTACTACACCGCTTGTCCACTTGAATTGTTCGTGGAAGTGTGACATGCCTGCAGTATAGGTCTTGGCCATCTCAAGGGCTGATCTGAATACAGAGATCTCGTGAATTATTGTCTCGTTGAGAGGATTATGTTTTATGTTCATACCTTGGTTAACCTTTGGTTATTATTATATAACCTCATAATAGTATGCATACTGAATATACTATTAATAAATTACTGCTAGCATCCAACTCGACTTTTTCCAGATCAGTAATGGAATTATTAATAAGTATAACAAGAATTGTTCTCTTTATGCACTCCTTGTTTTTAGCAAAACTAAATCCTTTACAGCGGGATGAACTTCTACAACGCCTTTGGGATTCACAAAAAGGAATGTGTTTTATTTGTGAACAAGAGATCAATCTAAAATTACACAAAGATACATTAGATATTGATCATGTTGAACCGCTTAAAAATGGTGGAAAAGATGATCAAACTAATTTTGCCCTTACTCATTTAAGTTGTAATAGATCCAAACAAGCTTCAGATCTTCGAGTTGCTAGAGTTCTAGCACAGTTTGATAAAATAAATAAAGAATGTTCCAAAATGAATAGAATTCCAAACCTTGATGATATTTTTAAAAAATATGGGGGAGCAAAATACGATCTCAAAATGATTGTCAATGAAGAAATGGCTGATTATTCTTTTCCTGAATTAAAAGATAACACAATACATCATTCTCATATTTACAAAGATGACCTAAGTGGTATGCAATATTTTTTTGCAAAATTACCTATTTCCTATTTATTTCATGATGATCGTATAAATCCTAGATCTATAGGAAGTAGAGTATCTGGTCTTGTGGGAGAATTTTTCAAGAAGCGTCCCCAACTTAGTATTGCATTAGGATGGATTTCTACTACTGAACAAGATAATAATGTACGCGTCAAGGTATTTGATGGTCAGCACAAGGTTGCAGCGCAGGTATTGCTAGGCGTAAAAGAAATTCCAATTCGTATTTTTATAAATCCAGATCCTGAAGTCCTGATAACAACTAATACTAATGCTGGAACAAAGTATAGTCAAGTTGCATTTGATAAATCTGTACAACGTCATCTTGGAAGTTCAATTTATCGTGATAGGGTAAGACAATATCAAAGAGAACATGGTCTAGGAGAGGAAGACTATTCCTTTTCAGAAAAAGACTTGGTTAGACATTTCAAGGGAGACTCACGCGAAATGAAGAAAGACATCTTAGATTCTACTAGGGATGAGATAAGTCATAACACTGAAAATAAGCTTATGGCCTATGTGGATTTTGCTGGACGAGCAAAAGAAAAGCCAATATCTTATAGCACTATAGAAAAAACATTCTATTCATTTTTTATATATAAAGACCTCTTGGAAAGTCTGCTGTCATATACGGCGGAAGGGGGAGAAAACCCTAGAGATCTAGAAAAATCTCAAATAATAAAACTAATGAACATTATAGCCGACGAAATTTATGTTGGAAAATTCGATTTTTCCATAGGTACAAACAGAATAGAATCTAATCTACAAAAAGGAGAGCAAATTCCAGAGGATCATTTGATAGCTTATAGACTAAGTCGTGAAGAAGTTCTGTATAATTGGCTCTATTACGTCCGTCAAATTGTAAAAAATTATTTTATTATGCTAGGTAATCCTATTAATGAAGAGAAATTATTCCAATATAGATTTCCAGAACCATTATGGGAAATAGTACGTATCTTCATCCATAATCTGAAACAATTACCGGTCTGGGTAAATCATGAATTATCTGCATCTGCATTTGGTGGAAAACAAAATAATGCTTTTTGGCAAACAATTTTTGAAACAGGCAAGTCTCCTTCAGGTCAACAAGTGTTATCAAGTAAATTGAATTTGATGGATATGATTAAAGAATAATAAATATTTGATTTTTTGAAATCCTGATAAATCCTATAATCTTATCCATGAAATGATCTCTGATAATTTTTCTTTTGTAAAATTACCTTTTATACCGTCTTTATCAATCAGGTATTCTAATATTACATTCTTGTCTAGATGTTCATAAGTTTCTTCAAGTCCGTCTATTATGGTTTTTAAATAATCATTTGACGGTTTATTGGATTTTTGGATGTTTTGATTTGTAATTGTATAGATATGAATCCCGTCTGACTCCTCTCCTAAATCAATCTTCATGTTATACCATCCTTTTCCTTCCATCTCCCATATTTCTAAAAACTGCATTTTTGTTATCTTCCATATTCTTCCGTACGTGTATTTTTTATCATCAGATTCATGATATGGTGAAATAAATGCAACTCCACCATTTTTCCATGATTCTGATTCCTTGGCAAAATATATTGAGTATGGAATTTCGAATGGCTTGTTTTCTATAGGTAATGTTTTATCTTTACAAGGTTTATGTTTACTACCTCCAAATCGGAATTGTTTCCCTAAAATGTAACAAAAAAATCTCTCTTGACTTAAATTAGAACCATATCCTGCATACCATACATATTCACTATTTTCATCTGTAGTATCTGTCAATACACTGGTCAGGGGTTTTAAGATATAATTGCGTATTGATTGAATTTGAATTAAAACAATATCAAGTCTATTTTTAAATCAAAAATTCTGCAGCCTGAGACCCCGCTTCTGTAATCTTAATCCATCTGTTTCTTCCAACTTTTTCAACTTCTACAAACTTCCAGTGGTCAGCCAATGGCTGGATTATGTTTTTATCAAGGCTTGCAAACCTTGCCTGCTCAAAGTTCTCTTCTCTTGCACCTATTGTTATTATCTTGGCATCATCAGCTAGTTTTGCCATCTCTTTTTTTGTAATCTTACCGCCATGTTCTTGTATGATCTTCAATGCTGTAACAAGTTCTGGCTTTGGAATTTGGATCTCATATGCAGGCAGTTCTATGTTTCTCTTCCAGCCGATTGACTGCTGCTTACCTTCAAATGCTGCATATTTTTCGGCTTCTGCATAAAACGGTTTGACATTATTTTTTGTATTGAATATCATACATGTCATCATGCAGGCAATTGCCTGGATCTTGGAACCTGATGCAACGTTTACGTAAATGTCATTTGCTTTTTCTTTAAGAATTATTTCTTTGACTGATTTTATTATCTTGAATAGATCAAGTCTGTCTGCCTTTGCAATCTCATACTTGATGTTGTTTTTTTTCAATTCTTTTTCGATCTTTTCTCTGTATGCTCCAGCCTTGTCTTCTGATACCGTATCATGTATCAAAAGCCATACCTTGTCTGCTCTTTCTTTGATTGCAGGAATCACGATTCTATCTATCTCGAATCCTACCGGAGCAATATGTACACGCATCTTTGATAAATTACTCATTATAGTATCTACAGTCTACATACTATAGATATGATATATAATAATTCCGGTCATGTAGTAATATCATGATAACCACACAAAACATTGCGCTTGATTCATGCGTAGTAATTAGCATGATCGAAGACCCAAGGCTTGGTTTGAAGATAAAACAAGGCCTTAAAGGAAAATCTGTAAAAATTGTACTATGCGACATTGTACTCTCTGAAGTTAATCGCGTAAGAGGATATGCTAAAGACTATGTCATTTCTAAAATCTCAAAAATTCTTGGAAGAAGTATATCTCTACAACAAACTAACAATCAAGAAAAAGAAGATGCACAAAAACTATCCGCACAATTTCTAGAATGCCACAATGGTGACAATATCATACTTGCACTATGCAAGATATGGGATTACATTCTAGTAACATTTGATAGAGCACTACTTCGAACTTGTAACTTTATTGGAGTGATTGCGTTTACTCCATTACAGACAGGAGGAATATGAAATGAATATCCTTGACAAGGCATTTCGATTGCTACCAAAGTCTGTTCAAGTTCCATTGCTACTAGAGGATCTAAAACGAGTAGATGCATATCTTGAATATCATCGTGGAATGGCCAGACACTTTGATGAAAGAAGTAATGAACTCAGGTCCAGACTATCTGAACTGGGAGTAAGATTATGATTGGAATCATAATTGCTCTTCTACTAGGATATTGGATTGGAAAAAGTGAAAAGAATGAACAAAAACAAATCGAACAGGAATACACTGGCTCTGTACAATACAATAAAGTAGATTACGGTTATGTCCGAGAAGGAGAATCTGTGGAGGATCTGACATGAACAGATTCAGAATACTTGCAGCATTGTCAATCATGTTATCTTTTGGTGGAATTACATTGTTGAGTATAGACAAGACACTGGGAGTTGTGATCATGACAATTGGTCTTTTACCGACTGTAATCTTTTTAACAAAAGCAAAGAAAGAGGAATCTAATCATGGGTATGGCATATCAAAACAAGATAGGATGCCAAAAAGAGAAAAGAAGACTATACTACAATGGATAATTCTAAAAATTAAAGAAAATCAAGGAATACAAGTAATGTCTGTTCCAGGTGCAAAACAACAAAAGAAATCCATACTTTTAACCGTGATTAAGTATCTGAAGGAAAAACCAGCTACACCTGAAGAGATTAATCAATTGAGATTAGAAGCAGAAAAATACCGACTAAAAGCCGATATTGCCAAATCCAAGGCTGTAATTTCAGGTTCAAAGGGGGGAAATTTTGGACTAGGAGGGTCATCTGCCATCGTGGAAGACAAGATCTCTGGGCTTCTCAGAGGCGCAGTTAAGACCAAAGATGTGGATTTTTTCAACTCTATCTCAATACCTGACATCTTTGAAAACCAGAATGTTGACGACAAACCCAACAAGGAAAAAGAAGCATATCGAAAAAGGGCTCGGGGTTTTTAATTATGAAACATCCAATCTGCCCGAAATGCAAGTCTGCAAATGTTGGAGTGATTCTTTGGGGTTATCAGTTAGCAAAAGATAAAGAACAATTTGAAAAAGATCTCACTTCTGGAAAAATTCACCTTGGCGGATGCATCATCAGTGATGATGATCCTATATGGCATTGTAATGTATGTAACAATGAATTTGGTTCGAGATTTCGTACACTGGAGGAATTGTAATGGTCAATTTCAAATTAAATCCTGCAAATCGTTTTCTGTTACTGTTCACTCTATTCTTTTTTCTTTTTTATAATGTTATCAGCCTGATAAATCAATTACTTTTTGGCAACAGCACCACAGTTACACTATTTCAGAATCTTTGTGCAGGAGCAGTTATTGGGCTATTGGCATTCAAAGCATGGAGAAAATACAAGAAAGCACTTGCAGGCATTCCAAAAGAGAAGATAGCCCATATTATAGAACCATGGACAGGTGTTACAGTGATAGCATTTCTTGCATTTACTACAATACTTGGTGCATTGAATAGGTATCATGACATGGGACTTTCAAACATTGTTTCTGTACTGATGATTGGACCATTTGTTGTGGCAATTGTTTCTGGAAACCTTCCGATTTCATTTTGGAAGAAAAAACGGGATTGGAGAACAAGATGAAAATCAAATACAGGCAAATCAAACCCATTCAAAATAATGACAGACTAGAACAAGTAAAACTATGGAGCAATGGAAAATTTGTTGGAATTACATATGACGATCCAGATTATTGTAGAAGAATTGAGAGCATAATGTCTGGAGAGGGAATCAAATCCGACCTTGGAGAGACAGTTCTATGGCAACACAAACTAACACAAAATTCATTTTTCTCTAAAAAAGTACTTCAAACCTGTATTATCTCAAACTTTAGGGTAATCAAGATAGATGAAACCAATCACAAAGCAACTCATCTTCCTTTAAAGTACATTGAAGCACTTGTAATCAACCAAAGCCAAAAAAGCCAAAATCAAGGAACGATGGTTGGAGCAGGTACTATGAGTGATATGGTAACTGGAATGGCATTTTCCAAACGACTTGGAACAAGTATGACTGTTGGCGACCTTATATTCATGTTCAATGGGCAGGCCCTCATAACATTTGATGATATATCAGACCCTGAAGGAGTAAGAAGACTGGTCTATATGATAAAAAAACAAGTTTACAATCAAGTGGAGGGTGGTTAAAAACATGAATGAGGGTTATACGATATGATTGACGGGAAAGAAGATATTCTAAAATCATTTGAAAAGATAGGGCGTGATCGTATCGACTCTGATGATTTTAAAGGACAAGACGATGACTGGGTAAAATTTGAAAATGTTGCAAGAACTGCTTTACAAAAAGAATTGGGGTGTATTCTAAGTAACGGCAAAGTCAACATTACTGGAAAAGTCAAAGACTTTGATCTGGTAAATATTGACGAAAAAATTGTAGGGGATATAAAACATTACAAGAGAACTGAAAGTGGAAATAATCCGTCTGCAAAATTTTCTACATTAAATGAATATGTCTGGCTTATGCAAAGACTCGAACAATCTCAAAAAGTAAAATGGAGAAAAATACTAGTTGTCGGAGAAGACCTGAAAATGCTTCAAACATATGTTCATCGTTATGGTGCTTGGCTTGACGATATACAAATTTACTATTGTTCAAACGATGGTTCCCTTACAAAAATTAGATAGTGAGAGATAATAGAACATGTTTGAATCAGTTATGTCTCAGTTGAAAGAAGTCATTTCATACCTACGAAATAATGAATATGTAAAGGATCTGTTGTAAATTTATGAGTTTTACAGAATTTTTTAATCCATTAAACGGGGTGGCAAAAATAGAATTTTTGTATTATTTGGTATTAATTTTGTCTATAGTGTATACAATAATTCCAAATCATCTGGCAAAACAATATGTCGAATATGTCATAGTCTGTTCTCCTTACATTATGATACCTATATTTGTAATACGGTTCAAAAATAATATTATCTATCTTATACGAAAACCCAAACATGAAACACTTGTATTTCCTCCTAAAGCCTATGAAATGATAGGGAATGAGAAAATTTCCCTTACTGATCCTCCTTTTATAATGGTGAATGATAAAAATGTCCTAGCCTTTGCAAACCAAAAAATAAGAAAAATTATGTTTGGTAGAGATTTTTATAATTTGTTAACAGATGACGAAAGGATTTTTGTAATAGGACATGAATTATCACATTTTAAAAAAACAGAAGAAAAGGTTGTAGTAAAAAGCATATTCGTAATTATTTGTGTAGTTTTTGCATTGTCATTTCTTCATCTGCAACCTTCGCTAGCATGGTCTCCTGTTGTTGCAATTTTTTGCATATCTCTTAATAACTCAGCAAGATATCTTGAACGGATGGCAGATATGTCTGGAGCATCATATGTATCAAAAGAAACTGCAATAAAAGCAATAAGACAATCATATCAAGATAGGCCAGAGAGAACAAGTCAAACACATCCTGCAATGAATTATAGGATTAAAAATTTAGAAAGATATTATTCACAATTTAATTGATATTATATTTCTAATGTGTAATGTCTATCTATGATCTCAGATAAAATATTCTATAATAACCCGAATAATTTATTGTAGAACAGTTACTACATGTCATGACTGTTAAAAAAGCAATTCAGGGACTTGATATTCTTATCCCGAATAAAAAGAAGGTCCAGGCAGGAATTTTGGATCCTACGCAGCCGTGGAATAAAAATAATGATCTTGTAAATGCCATGGCAAAATTCATGGCAGATGGACTGCAAAATGATCTTGACTGGTTAATTGCTCTTAAAAGACAACTTTTACCTCATCAACATCTGACAAAAATAGTGTGCACTCACCCAAAGAAAGACCACGATATTGCTGATGGCCAAAAGTATTGTATGAATTGCAATAAGGATCTATGAATTTTTAAGGATCTGTTTAAGACTTCGTGATTTTATTAATTATTTAATGTTACTTGCTGAAGCAGAAAAGAAAATTGCAGGGATAGTGGATGAGAGTGAACGTAATGTGGCACATCTACTCTTGAATATAGGCTTCTCATTCTTAGAATGTAATCAAAAAATTCTAAATTCTGATGAAAAGAATATTGGAGAAATTGATCTGCTTTTTACTTTTGAAAATTATTTATTTATCATTGAAGTCAGTAAAGATCGACATTCTGGTAGTTCAAAGAAAATTTCCTTCTTTTCTAAATGGGACAGAAAAGAAAATCTAAACTCTCTTAGGAAGCAATTCAATCTTAGCCCTCGCAAAGTACAAAGAATCTATTTTGATCTTGGCACTAAGAAAAAACCTGAAAATTCTTCAGTGGAATTGGATCTGATTACAAAAAAGACAAAAATGAATAAAATTGCATATCTTGATGATTATGAATATTTTGTAAATTGTACAAAAAAAATTGGATCTTGGGCAAAAAATGATTTTTTAGATTGGTTAGACTTTGAGGATGAAAAAAAATCTAAGGTGATTGATGCAATTCAATACTATATTGGCGAAATCCCTGTCTTTTGTTTTGTAGAAAAAGTTGAGAGTTTACTTCATACCTGTTATGTCTCAAGAAGAAGAACCAATGATGTGGGGTATCAGAGAACTTTAAAAGAAAATCGAGTAGTTGGTATATCTAAAAATATCAAGAAAGGCGATGGTTTATCCTTTCCTAACTCTATTTTGATAAATGCTCCTGATCTTTCAGATGAAATACTACCTCCTGAAGAATGTCCTAAAGCTGTGAAGATACATTTTCCTTTAAGCTATAACACTTGTAGAATAATTGATGGACAGCATCGATTGCTTGGATTTTCTGTAGTTCCATCAGAAATTAGAAAAATGTATTCGCTACCAGTAATAGCTTTGCAAGATTATGATAGGAAAAAAGAAATTAAAACATTTGTTGATGTCAATTCAAAACAGCAAAGAATTGATGGAAACTTGATCTTATTACTTAAAGCAGATTTGGATTGGAAAGAAAATACTACTGAATTTAAAGAAAAAATTGCAGTTGGGGTAGCACGTGAGTTGAACGACTCATTTTTCAATAATAGGATCTATTTCGGTATGAGTGAAGAGACAAAAGGTGATAAAATTACGTTAACAACTTTGGTTTCTGCATTGGTTCGTAATCATCAAGTCTATGATTCTGTTGTTAGTACTAATAGAAAGCTACGAGAAATATTTTCTTACATGCAACAATACCTTCCAAATTATTCTTTTAAACCAAATACTTATTTTGGGCAAAATCGTGGAGTTAGTGTCTTATTTCGTTTAATCCATCTTCTTCAGAGAAATTTTGAAGCTAATAAAATACAAATTCCAAAAGAACAATTTTTCAAGGATTTATCTACAGTTTTAAACGATGATGCAATTCAACGTCTTGATGATTATTATGGTGAGGGTGGAGCAAATGCTTCAGCACATCTTCTGATCTCTGAATTAAAGACTAAATTTCCTACAAAGTATAGTAAAATGGAATCTAATCTTAATCAATTAAGGGACTGATGAAAGAGGCATACCTTAAATTCGCTAAAATAGATGATATTATATTGACAGAGAATTATACGGGCAGAGGATTTTTTCTACATCCATCATTAACAATTTCTAAAATCGGAGATGAGCAGTTAGGAAAAGTGAGTTCACCACACGTGCGGAAAATATCATTAGATTACAAAATAGGGGAAAATTTTAGAATTCTTGTAACTGATGATGGTTTTATTTGCCCACTCATTAAATTAGATGAAGCGGAAATTCATAAATTTTTGAATATACTAATAGCCACGTTAATTACAAAAGGAGTTCAATCCGTTCAGATCTCCTGGGAAAATGATTGGGCATTGTTCAAGTATGAAGAAGGGGATGATTTTGTAGAAATTGGGAAATCTCGTAGCGAATATTCATTACGCAATAAATTCGAATTTGAAAGAGATGATGAACAAACATTTCCATCATGGTTAGAATTTCCACGCAAGCAAATTATTTCAAAAGCAATGGAAGGATACTTGTTACAGGCATATAATTTTTATAATAATTTAGATTATGCAGATGATCTATTATTGATAGGTCAAGCATGGAGTCTAAGTTTTGATGGTATGGAGAGCGCCTCATTTCTTTATGCATGGATGATAATTGAAAACATGTTGGATAAGACATGGGAACAATATGTGAAATCGCTTAACCGAACTAAAAAAGAAAAAGATTTTCTTACAAACAATAGTTCATGGTATGTTAGCCATAAAATTCAAGGATTATCCATTGCAGGAAAGATCGATGATCTAACTCGAGATTCCCTGAATAGATTGAGAGTGAAAAGAAATGAAATAGTTCATGAAAGGAATCTCGTAAGTAAAAATGAGGCTCTAGATTGTATGACGGTAGTAACTGAATTAGTTTATAATAAAATAAATTATGATGATGCATATCTACTACACGGTACAAAATTAAAGTATATACGATAGAATCTAAATTACTAATGATCAAAAACTTTATGTCATATACTTGCGATACTGGATATAATCATCAGATTAAATCTGAAGAACCTGAAAAGAACGTTATAGAGCCTCATCCTCCCGGACCAGCACACCTAGAATTTATTGTATGGGTTTCTGGAAAATAAAAAAAAAGAAGAATACTTTCTACGTAGATTTCTTCTTCTATTGTGGACGGGTTCTATCATATATGATGCTAGTATCCATCATATTCGTCATTGTTTGAGTTCAACTGGTCTGCATGGTTGTCCAAGTCAGACTGATGATCTATGGTTATCACTTTTTTCCACTGTTTTTTGCTGCAGCAGATTGCGCCTTTGCCTTAAAATCCAGATTAGTTCTGGTCTTGTCTGCATGTGACTGAATCGCTGCTGCCCTTTCAGAAGTCATTTTTGTCATATTTACTAGTAATATGACAGATTAAGAAGAGTTGTTATCTGTAAAGTCAGGTGTGACAAACTTTACAGCTCGTAAGGGTCTTAAGATGTATTACTGTAGAATTGTTCTTGTTGTTAACTAAAAAAGAGATTCTCATACTTCAAAGTTTCATGAGAGAGGGTCCAGGTTATACTGCATATCCTGCAGAACTTGAAAAGCAAACAATACCCAAGATTAGTAGGGTTGGAGTAACATTGGTGTGCGAACATTTGGTAACTATGGGTATCCTTCAAAGTGAAAAAAAGCGTTCACCTACACACAGTAAAACAACCGCACATTATGGTTTGCAAGAAGATGGAGAGACATTCATCAAACTGACCAAAAATTATTTTCGAACTTTGGCAAAATCTGATCCGTATTCTTGGCAATCTAGTGCTATGTGGTCTTTTATGACTTCTCAATATGCCAGGCGACAGATTAATTCCAATCTAATTCGTGACATTCTTTCCTCAAAAAAAGTCGAAATGCCATTTTTTATAAAAATGGGAAAGAAAATAAAAAAACAAAAAGTTGATTCTAAACATTTTCTAGGTGATTCCATATTACTCTCTTTTCCTGTAATGCCACCTGGCACAACAATAGAAGAGATGTCGCCCAAAGTTATCATTCATAATGATACGTTGACAGAGGATCAGAAAGAGTACATTCCAAAAATCATAGAAAATCATTACCGTGATGTTGAAGAAAAAACTCTCATCTTGCCAATCTTGGCATTATTGCAGATTTCTCCAGGTGCGCTTAGACATTTCTTGAGCTATTGGAAACCATATGTAAGGGATGGGAGTGTCCTCTCTTTTCATTCTACTTCACAGGGCTTTGAGATGATAGAACATGTGTTATTTCGACTTGTCTGGAATACCATAAATGACATTTCACTAACTAGATCAATTCCAGAAATGGGCAATGTATCTATTGCATATGTCTCAGGAGGAAATTACCATACTGGTAAACCTTCTCCACTTTTACTTCTTAGGTGCATGGATGGCCTATCATTTGAATATGAGGCTGGGTTTGACACGGATCATATCTATTATGGAGATGGTGCAGACATTGTAGAAATTGACACTAATCCGGAGAACTGTACTGTTAAAATAGTTTGTAGAAAGGAAAGTGCCTCTACCTAGTAGTGTATCTTATATCATGTCACTGATTTTTAGATTTTTATAGCCTACTCGTTTTAATAGAAACTCCTTTAAGCAAGTTAATTTCTTATTAAACGAAAATGGCTTTTCGTTTAATAAGAAAGTGCGCTATTATACTAGACTATACTAAAGATCGCTTTTTGGGTATGGTGGTTTAATATGGATGAACGCGCGTTTACAAAACCATCTGGCAAGTTAATAAAAAATAAAATTGGTCACAACACATTTCTGCCAGACTATCTGCCGCCTACCATAACATATGACCCAAGTCTGATTACTTTTGCAAATGAAGCAAGCAACCAACTTGGTCAATTGTCTGGCATAGGAACACTACTGCCAAATCCAGATCTTATAATCAGACCATATGTATATCGCGAAGCTGTTCTTAGCTCAAAAATAGAAGGTACACAAGCATCAATATTGGATCTTTTTAGATTTCAATCTGGTGCTAAAGAAAGTACTGATGAAAAAGGACAAAAAAGAATTGTTGAAGTTATAAACTATGTATCTGCAATGCATGAATGTCTAAAGAAAATTAACAGTAAAGAAAATGTCAATCTGAAAATGATAACAGATGCACACAGAATGTTATTGGCAGGAGTTAGAGGCCAAGACCTGGAACCTGGAGTGATAAGAAGTATACAAAATTGGATTGGGCCTGAAGGAACAAAAATAGTTGATGCCACATATGTTCCACCTCCACCAGAATACGTCGATGATTTGTTGTTAGATTTAGAAAAATTCATCAACGAACCTCCATCATACATGCCACCATTAATTCAATGTGCAATAATGCACTATCAATTTGAAGCAATACATCCATTTGGAGATGGAAATGGTAGAATAGGTCGTTTGCTAGTGCCACTGGTATTATCTGAAAGAAAATTACTTAGCCAACCGATATTGTATTTGAGTGCATACATTGAACAAAATAAAACACGATATTATCAGGCACTGCTAGAAGTTAGCCAAAAAAGTAAATGGAATGAGTGGATTCACTTTTTCTTGATGGCTGTAATAACACAAGCCACAGATGCTGTAGCGAGAATAAAAAAACTAATGGAATTAAGAACGCAATATGAACGAAAACTACGAGAAAAGAAAGCATCGGCCAGTGTAATTTTGCTAAACGATTTGCTCTTTGCCAATCCTCTTGTAACTATACCAAAGGCTGCAGACTATCTTCAAATAACATATCCGCCAGCAAAAAAAGCAATAGAATATCTTATGAGCATAGGAATTTTACGAGAGTTTGAAGGTAAAGAACGCAATAGAATATTCATAGCCCATGAGATAGAGGCACTTTTAAGGTAAAATGCCCACTGGTTCTACTGATAAAACACCTGTAGAACAATAACAGGAGTTCTATAATCTCTGACACATTTTTACAAGTATACTTGGTTCAAAAATAGCTCTTGTTCATTATGGTGGTATATTCCCACTAGACACTACTTTTTATAATGAATTAAAATTAGAATTTTTTCCTAAAAAGGAACAATGACATAAATGATAAATTCCACTACGCGTTTGTAAGACCAGGAATCAAAAATTATGATTTTAAAAAATTTAGGCACAAATGGAACGCAAACTAGAACGCAAAACGTAACATACCCGGCCCGATCCATATTTTTAATCTAGAAGAATCCTACCACAATTTTTTATGAAATGCCCGTCCAGTACGTGTAAGAAATGAAAACTCTACACATTTCAATTATTCTTGCTGTTGTAACTACTGGAATTATTCTAGTTATCACCATGGTTGTTTTACAGGAACATCATCCAGAGATTTTATCTACAAAATTCCCTTCATCATCACAAAATTATACAATTGATTACTATGCCAACTTGCCAAGTCAAATTACAACCAAATCATTTCAAATTAAGACAATCCCTATCCAAATTTATGCACCAAAAGACAAGTCATTGCATCTAAAATTAGGTGTAACAGTACCAAATAATGATCATAATTTTATTGAGAGAGGGGACGGAAAAATTCCCTTTGGAGTGTGGGCAATGTTGAACACAAATGATATCTATCTTCAAGCAACTTCGGAAAAGGGCACTGCGATTAGAGATACTGTCCAATTGACTGTTTTTACATATTCGCTCACAAGTGGCATATACAAGTTATCTGTATTGTTATACGAAGATGATAGAGAAGCAAATTCAAGAATAATTACCATCGTGGTGGATTAGAAAATGAAAACTCTACATCTAATAATATTTGTATCCTGTGTTCTCTCGATTACTGCAGGAATCAATTCAGCATACGGATCAAATCAGATAGATGAATATCGTGAAAAATACTATTCTACAATAAATGTCACAAGACTTGACTCCATTGTAACTGACAGTACTGAGTTTAGACATATTACATTTGGTATCCCATATGACTTTGTAAACGTAATTACAACTCTAAAACATCAGAATAATGGCAGTTATACACTTGGACCATTTGATGTGATGTACTTTCTACGTACGCACGATGGTATTGTAAACAAAACCCTTATCATGACAGTAAATACACGTTCAGAGATTGTTGGGTCTACAGAATACTCACCGTATGTAGTACCTCCTGCATATCCCATCCCTGCCACATCTCATCTTCCCAATTCTCTAAACTATACATTATCCAAAAATGAGATAGAAAAATTAAAGATCATCCTACCGCCTTTTCCGCTTCAGCAGGTTAAATCTGGCATATCTGCAAATGATGTGACATGTTATTTTGGTTTCGGATTGATCTTCAAGCACGAAGACAAATCACCAGCGTGTGTGCGTGATAACACTGCTAGATACTTGACAGAACGTGGTTGGGCAATAAACAATACAAATCAAGAATCACTAAGCCTAGTCGAGGAACGTGGGGAAGAAGTTGGCATAGGTAAGAATGGAACGATAGATGCAAGAATGACAATTGATATGAATATAAAAAATTTCCAAACCCTCTCCCCTCCAGTTGTTATTACAATTTTCTATCCAAATGGTACGTTGTATAAAACTGACAAAATATCCTCTAACGATATTTCGTCAGATGGTTATTACAAATACCGTTTTATGATCTCATCTACTAATGCAAGTGACGTTTATGGTAGTCATAAGGTATACGTAGAACACAATGACAACAAAATAGAAACATTCATCAAAATTTCTCCTCCGCCATAGGTATGAAAACCCTACACCTTTCAAAATTTTCTATTTTTATGATTGCACTAGTAATTTTTGCCATTGGTGTGTATAGTACAATCGTGTATACATCACCTTCCACAACATCTCGCCAAAATGAGAAAATCTACCTGTATCCTTCTACTCAGACCCCCGGACTAGAACTGGTCAATAATTCTTTGGGATCTTTAGTGGGATTTGATTAACCGTTGCCTGATGATTTATCTGGAAAAGACGTGAGTCTAAAATCATATCATTGCAGTAGTTGCAAATGATTGTAAAGTTCAGCAGAAATTTATCATCTGCGATATAATAATTTAATTTCTATGGGATCCGTCTTTTATAGTCTGATGTTTAATGATCAGAGCATGATCAATTCATGAGAGGAATCGTCATACCTGCAATATTTGCCGTTTTCATACTTGTCATTTTATCAAATAATGTGTATGCCGACCCATCCATTTCCATGTCAGCATCACAAGCCACGCCTGGTTCTGTTATACAAATAACTGGTTCTGGATTTTCCAGCTCAGACTCATCAGTCACAGTTACGGCAAGTAACTTGGGAGAATATACAAAAACCTACACTTCTGTTTCGGGAACTCATTGCCAAACCTCAGTTGGAGGTCTGACACCGCCATCTGGAACTTTTGTCTGTCCTGCTGAAGGAGTCAACCAAGTAAACTGTCCAATCTCAGGAGGCTCATTCTCATGCTATTTTATTGTGCCAGAAATTAAAGGAGGATACTCATGTAGTACAGCTCCATCATGTAACGGTAACGAACTTGCAACTATTGAGGCAACAGGTGATTCTGGAGATTCTGCAGAACTAAGTGGTGCAATTTTATCGGGAATAAGTGTAGTGCCAAATGAAGGTCCGGCAACTACGCAAGCAACACTTTATGGAACTGGCTGGCTTGGTTTGTACGTCATAAAAGTATTGCCGATACTGGATATTAGTTTGAATTTGTATTCTGACGATACCAACGCTGGCCCATTTTCAAATAATTATTTTTATCAAGCAGTAATTGGAGGCATTGGAGGATCACCAACACACTGTCTCCCAATGCCTGATGGAAAATTGTCTGATAATGGACCTTGTACTTTTTCATTTGATGTTGCCCAAAACCCAGGAGTTAATACAATTACCGCAAATGCTCTTATCACAGCTGATGTACCAGATAAAACATTTTCAGCCTCGTATCTAGTTACTACTCCAATGGCATCACTGTCTGCGCATGCTTCACCATCTGGGTCTTCAGTAACTGTTAATGGTTCTGGATTTGCAAATTCTGACACATCAGTTTCACTAACACTTGAGGGAACTAATATCACTCCGTCATCTGGCTGTCCATTGTCCGACGGTATCTTCTCATGCACATTTATCGTGCCAGTTGTACATGATGAAATCGGAAAAAATATCTATGCAGTAGGAACCTCTGGAGATACTGCACTAGCTGGTCTTTTCTATGCACTTCCAGTTCCATCAATATCGTTATCTAAATCTTCAGGACCACTTGGAACCACAATGACAATTACTGGTTCTAATTTTATTCCAGCAGATAACATTGCCTACTTTGACCTTGAGCCTAATCCATTCATTCAATTCGCTAGCAGATCAGAGGGTATTGGAGCATGTTCCCTCTCGGATGGTTCGATAACTGGAACATGTTCGATTACTTTACCCTTGCTTGGGTTATTCTCTATATCTCCAGGTTCTTACAATATTGGCGTAGTGGGTAATGATGGTGATAGAGGCTCTGCCCCATTCACAGTAATGCCATCTCCATTGGTATCACTTTCTACAACATCCGCATTACCACAGACCCACGTAACTGTAACTGGTTCTGGCTTTGCAAATTCAGACACGTCGGTTACATTGACATTTGACGGAAATAGTGTCACACCCTCATCAGGCTGTCCTGTTACTGATGGAAGTTTTTCATGTATCTTTACTGTCCCCTCTGTATCCCAAGGTAACTACAATCCACTGATTGTACAAGCTAATTCTGGAGATGGAAATGTAATAATTTTTTCAGTACTTGGGCCAACCATATCCCTATCTACATCGTCAGGTCCACCGGGAACTTTAGTAACTGTTACTGGCACTTTGTTCTCAGATTCTGACACATCAATCGCTCTAACACTTGGTTCAACTAACGTCACACCCTCATCTGGCTGTCCAGTAACGGGCGGCAGCTTCTCATGCACCATTGCTGTGCCATCCATACCTGGAGGCTCAAAGCAGTTCACAGTACTAGGAAGCTCTGGAGATACTAGTCCTCCAGCACAATTCACGGTCTTGAATGACATCTCCATTTCTTCATCATCCGGCCCGCCAGGAACTATACTCACTGTTACCGGTTCTGGCTTTTCAAGCTCTGACACATCAGCTACAGTAAACTTCGGTTCAACCACTGTCACACCCTCATCTGGCTGTCCAGTAATAGGCGGCACCTTGTCATGTAACATCACAGTTCCAAGTGTAGCTCAGAATTCTTATCCAATTACAGTTGTGGGTAGCTCTGGCGATAGCAGTATAAGTATACAGTTTGCAGTCGCAGACGGTATCTCCATTTATCCATCGTCAGGATCAATAGGTACTCTAATCACTGTTTCAGGAACTGGATTCCGTGGCTCGTCAGTTGATGTAGTCTTTATAGAAAATAATGGTGGTGCTCTTGATGAAACAACGGTTGCTACATGTCCAGTATCAGGTGCCTCAAATACCCTAAACTCCATAACAGGTGCATGCACATTTACCATACCACCTGACATTCCAAGAACCGATACAGTATCCGTATCAGATTCTCATAACATTGATACTTATTCAGTACCAATTACAATCCCAAAACAAAACATGGTTTTATCTCCATCATCAGGCCCTATAGGAGCTGTAGTTATTATTAATGGAACTGGCTTTTCAAGCTCCGATACATCCGTTCAAGTGACCACTGGCTCTGATGCTACGGGAGATTTTCTTACAACATTTTGTCCCTCAACAGGTGGCTCCTTTACGTGCAGTATTATAATGCCGAGTACTTATGTCGGCGATATACTGGTTAATGGTGGGTTTGTAGGTCATACTTTTGATGTACCGGGAGGCTCTTACCGATTCTTTGCAGTAGGTACTCCAAGTCGTGATGTTTTTACAGATACATTTACAGTTGTACCTGCGATTACTCTCAATCCGTCATCAGGTCTACCAGGATCTTCAATGACTGTAACTGGCACTGGCTTTTCAAGCTCTGACACATCAGTTACTCTAAAACTTGGCTCAACCGATGTCACACCCTTATCTGGTTGTACAGTATCGGGTGGCTTCTCTTGTACCATTACTGTGCCATCTATACCTGGAGGATCCTATACCATGATTGCAACAGGTAACTCTGGCGACAGTGCATCAAATGGATTTACTGTAAACAAGGGGGCTACGACAACTACAGTATCATCATCTGTTAACACATCTATAATTGGTCATCTTGTTACATTAACAGCTACAACATCACCAACACCTCCAGCTTCAGGAACTCCAACCGGAACAGTACAATTTAGTGTAAATGGATCAAACATCAGCTTACCAGTTACACTGTCTAGTGGAACTGCCACACTTGGTATCCAAAATCTTCCAGCAGGTCATGACATTATTACCGCATCTTATTCGGGTGATTCTAACTTTAATGGTTCTGACAATAACGCATCCGCATTTTCACAAGTTGTAAACAAGGATACTACAACAACTACAATCTCATCCTCTGATAATCCTTCAATATTGGGACAAGAAATTACAATTACGGCTGACATTTCATCCACAAGTTCTGGAATTCCAACGGGTACAGTTACATTTTATGATGGAATTACACCAATTGGAACTGATACCGTCCATGTTGGGACAACAAGTGGTGAGACTGGTGGCATAATTCATCTAGCCTCGATTCAAATCTCATCATTATCGTTAGGATCGCACCAAATTACGGCATCGTACAAAGGTGATGGCAATTTTATGTCAAGCACTTCAAGTGGAGTTACTCAAACAATTCTGCCTCGTGCTCCAATAATAACAAACCCAGAAAATAATACAGAAACAGGTGGAACGCCTACAATAACTGGAATATCGTTACTAAACGGAGCTACAATTACACTTTACAATGGAGTAGTCCAGATTGGCACTGCTACTGCAGACAATGCCGGTACATGGTCGTTTACTCCTCTGACACCGCTTATTGGAGGTAAGTATGATATTACTGCCACTGCAACACTAGGTGGACAGACGTCTGGACAGTCATCTGTTATCATATTTACTGTTAATACTACACCGCCAACAATTTCGATAACATCGCCTGCAAACAATACTGACGTAAATATGTCAACACAGACACTGTCCGGTACAGCATCAGATGTAATATCAGTATCACAAATAACTTGGAAGATTGACACTGGAGCAGTAATGGCAGTTTCTGGCATAACTCCGGCGAGTACGATAAACTGGTCATTTACCACACCTTTGATTCCAGACGGATTCCATATCATTCAGGTAAACGCAACAAACTCGGGAGGACTTTCTACATCTAAAGTATTTGCAATAACGATAGATACCACACCACCAGTAATCACAGTACCATCTGATGTTACCCGGGAAGCAACTGGACCGCAGACAATTGTAAACTTTGGTATTGCAACTGCAAATGATGCAATTGACGGATCGGTAACAGTAACAAACAATGCAACTACCAGTTATGCTGTAGGAGTTACAAAGATACAATATACAGCAACTGATCTTGCAGGAAACACTGCCATTGCATATCAAACTATAACCATAACAGATTCAACTCCACCTGTAATTGTTCCAACAATTACTGGAATGATTGGAACCAACAACTGGTATACAAATGATGTCACTGTATCCTGGTCAGTAACTGATCCTCAATCTGCAATTTCAATATCTACTGGATGTACAACTAGTACAATCAACACCGACACTGCTGGTACAACACTGACATGTACTGCAACAAGTGCTGGCGGAACCAGTTCCAACTCTGTTACAATAAAACGTGATGCAACAGCACCAACAATCACTGCGCCATCTAGTATCACTCTGGTATCTTCAACATCAGTATCTCCACCTCTTGGAACACCAACAGTAAATGATAACTTGGATCCATCTCCTTCTGTAACTAACAATGCTCCAGCATCATTTGCATCTGGAAGTACAACTACTATAACTTGGACTGCAACTGATCATGCAGGAAATCATGCATCTGCCACCCAACAAGTAACAATTCAGACTCCAACACAAGCAATTACTGGATTGACAAATACAATCAACGGTATGAGTCTTCCAACCGGCGAACAAACCAGCTTGGGAGCAACTTTGAAAAATATTGACACAAGCAGCCCGTCATCTTGTGGAAAATTAAATGCATTTGTTTCCAAAGTCGATAATGACTTGTCTCATGGAAAACTAACTATGTCACAAGCAAATGCGCTATTATCTCAGGCAAATGCAATTAAAACTGCAATAGGCTGCAAGTAAAAATTTTTTCCTAAAAGTGGGCCCAGAAATTGTACCACGATGGTACCCGAATCCCCCCGGGTCAGACCTAGAACTATTGTAATTGATTTCTAGAAAGTAAATGGAAGATACGGCAATTTTTTAAACTATAGCAATGAGATGAACCCTAGTATGATGACTCTCACTCTGTCAAAAGAAAATTTAGGCACAATGGAACGCAAAAATGCACTGTACAGTAGCATGTCCGGCCCAGTCAATTCTTTTCAAACTGGAAAAAATCCAATACTGTTAGATCATAGATCTTTTGAAAACAATAAATTTGGGGCACAATGAGAGCTTGCGTAGCAAGCTCTCATTCCCCCAACTGGTTTCATCTTAAATTAGTTATGTGGTGACTCGACAACCGTTGATTTTTCTTAATAAAAACAATAACTTTAAGTGGACTGTTGGTTAAATCCAACATATGTTGGAAAAAACCAACATTACGCAAACTACCTTGAGAATAGTAGGCCTCTATAATGATAATTATACAAAATCACTTCATCTGAGAGAAATAGCAAGAAAAACAAAGACTGATGTAAATACTGCATATCCACAACTGAACAAATTGGCAGAAATGAATATTTTATCCAGTACGATGAGGGGTAAAAACAAGGAATATGTTTTGAATCTAGATAATATTATAACGAAATATTACTTAACTATGGCAGAAATTTTCACTGCTATTGTGTATCTACAAAAGAACTTTGTGATAAAGAAAGTAATGACAGAGATCGAATCTAAAATAGATGGTTCACTCATACTTTTTGGTAGCTTTGTAAAAGGAGGACATACCAAAGAAAGTGATATCGACATGTTTGTAATAGGACAGAAAAATATTGATAAAATGACTTTTAGATTAAAAGATCTTATTGGTCATGAAATAAACATTAAAGTCACCAATGAAAGTAAATTTGTAAATGGTCTAAAGAACAAAGATCCACTTATAAGCGAAGTTATATCCAATCATATTATACTTAAGGGTGCAGACAAATTTTGTGACATGATGTGGAGACAATATGAGTTCCAATAAAAAATATCTCAAATGGTGTGCAAAACAAAAAAAGGGCATCAAAATCATTCCAGAATCTATCACTCTGCAGAAAGCTTATTTGAAAAAATCAGAAGAATCGCTAAAATCAATGAATGCTAATGCCAAAGCAGGAATTGACGAATGGGTTGTATCTACAAGTTATTATGCAAAATATTTTGCGGTTTATGCATTGCTATCACGTATGGGTATAAAATGTGAAATACATGACTGTACCGTGGCCCTGTTTGAATATCTATTTTCAGGTACAATTCCAGCTAATTTTGTACAAGATTTACAACAATCTAAAGATGATCGTATAGACGCACAATATTATACTCAAACCGTACAAATCAATCAAAAGAAAATACTTGTTGACACAACTAATTTTGTGCTTGAAATACAAAAAATTATTGACAAATTAACATCTACTGAAATTGCAACACTCATAGGGAAAATCAAATCCTCTATGAATTAGATATGTATTATTATAAAATAGGCACAACGGAACCAAAAAATGCACTGTACAGCAGCGTGTCCGGCCCGATCCACCACTTTTAAACTAGAAGAATACTGCAGAGAAAATCTACATCAATTTTTTAAAGTATGTTCATCCAGTACATGTAAAACATGAAAACTTTGCACTTTTCAATAACATGTGAGATTAAACAGATTCCACAATAAAACAAAAACAATTGATACAATTTTAGAGGTGTTTTAATAATACATATCATATCGTTAATTCAGCATATTGAACAAATACATCGCAATCATCATAATTACAGTTATCGCAATTTCAGCATTTGTGATTGGGCAAAATTTTGATAGTTCCAAGACTTCTACATCAAATGGAATTTCAAATATCATGCAATGGCCAAACGTTCACCAAAATGTAGCGACGGATTTTAATCCAACAATAAAGTCACCAGAAATTGAAAATGACTCATTCATTCACCCCTTTGCCGTGGTTATCGGAGATTGTTACATTGGCAAAATGGTATTGATGGCCCCGACATCTGTTTGTAGGGGAGATGAAGGTACTCCGATTTACATCTCTGCTTATTCCAATGTTCAAGATGGTGTAATTCTTCATGCGCTAGAAACTACACTAGATGGGAAAAACATCGATGGGAGAAGATTCTCTGAAAATGGAGATAGACTACTTGCAAATGATTCTAGATTTGATCAAGGATATGCAATATTCATAGGTAATAAAGTCAGTCTTGCACATGATTCGATGGTGCATGGACCTGCTTGGATTGGTAATAATACTTTTGTTGGAATGAAGAGTCTCATCTTTAACGCCAAAATTGGAAGTAATGTAGCAGTTGGTGTTTTTAGTCTCATAACAAATGGAGTTGTTATAGCAGACAACAAATTTGTGCCTCCAGGAAGTCAAATTCTCACCCAGACACAAGCAGATGCTTTACCATCCCGTATAGGAAGTGCATATGAAAATCTCAACAAAGATGTTCTTCATGTCAACAAGGATCTTGCAGATGCTTATAACAGCAATGACCTTGGAAAAATAAAGTATTACAGAGAAGCATTAATGGAAGAGGAAGGCTCAGTTACCACGCAACCTTCACCATAAGTTTGCATGTGATGTTATTCAAGCATTTCAAGTTTTTATTATTTTGATTGCAGTACTTTTAATAATTAATGAAATAAAAACTCCCACGCAAATCCAACAAATCATGCGCTAAATCCTGAATTGTTAACCATTCATACATGAAATGTGCACCTTTATTTTCTATCGTGTTCATTTGGAGGAAATTTAGGTACAATGGAACCAAAAAATGCACCGCACAGTAGTGTGTCCGGCCCGGTTCATCCCTTTTTAAACTGAAAAGAATGAAGTATCTTTTCATAACATCATTCTACCTGTGAGAGTTAGAATCTATTTAGATTAGAACCTGAAAATTCTTAACTCGCTAAATCTAATGCTACCTTAAATTAAGGATCGAAGAAACTCTGACATTGTTCAATTTGAAGTTTTTCAGCTTGAAAAAGAAATTATTAGTATTAGTTTTGACCGTATCTTTGATTTCTATAATGATGACTACAATTTTATTTTTAAATTTTAATAATATACCATTATTTCAATTAAAAGAAAATATTATTGGGATTGGCTTAGCATTAATGATTGCAATAAGTCTCATCACAATTTTTCTATCAAAGCGTCTTTCTGAGCCGTTAACAAGACTTCGTGAGGCCGCTGATAAAATAGCAAGGGGAAATTTTGATGTTAGAACAGACATAAAAGCACATGATGAGATTGGACAACTTTCCACATCCTTTGATTCTATGGCACAAAAGCTTCAAGAATCTATGATTGCAATAAATCTACGAGAGGAAATCATAAAAGAACAAGAAGATATTCTTTTACGCTTTTCTCAGAAAAATGAAGACAGTTGCGTATGTATAGTTGACATTGTACAATCTACCCTGATTACTGCTAGTTTGTCAAATGAACAAATCAAAAATTTTTATGGAGTTTTCATTAATTCTATAGCTGAGATTGTAAAAAAATTCAATGGCATAGTGGTAAAAAACATTGGAGATTCATTATTATTTTATTTTATGAAAATTGATTCTGATGATAAGGATTATTTCAAAAATGTAATGGAGTGTTGCTTGACAATAAGCGATTCAAATTCAGAATTAAATAAAAAAATGGCTAAAGTAGACCTTCCTAAAATCTCTTACCGCACTAGCATATCTTATGGAACAATCAGTATTGCAAAGGTATCTACATCATTAGTTGATGATATTTTTGGCGTAACTGTAAACAGATGCTCTAAGATAAATCGATTCGCCTTACCTAACGGAGTAATTATTGGAAGTGATTTTTATGAAAAGGTGAAAACCTTCGATGATTACCAGTTTAGAAACATGAATGCTACAGTTGGAGCCCAATCAATTTATTCAGTATTTCTAGTTACTAGAAAATAATTATTTTTATTTGATGCCAAGAGTACAAAATGAAATTGAACTGGTACAAATTGGAACGCAAAAATACACTATACAGTAAGCATGTCCGGCCCGATCTATCACTTTTACACTAGATCTTACTCCAATTTTTTTAAACAATGACAGCCCAGTACACGTAAAAATATGAAATTATCTCAAATTCACGTAACATCGATTTTGTCCTTTGAACAATATGAAATTATGAGAATATACTAGTTACCTGACAAAAAAGTTATAATCTTATTCACAACATGTATCACATGGTAAACCCAATCCCGGACGGACATCACAGTGTAACTCCAACTTTGACAGTAAAAGGAGCATCAGACGCAATTGAATTTTACAAAAAAGCATTCGGTGCGCAAGAAATAATGAAATTTCTAGGACCCGATGGAAAAAGCATAATGCATGCCGAAATAAAGATAGGCGATTCACTTGTCATGCTAAATGATGAACATCCACAAATGGGATGCATGTCACCTCAATCAGTAGGAGGAGCAAGCAGTGGAATTTTCTTGTATGTCCAAGACACTGATGATGTGTATAACAAAGCAATTTCTGCAGGAGCAAAATCCAAGATGCCTCCAATGGATGCTTTTTGGGGAGACAGATTTGGATCAATCGAGGATCCTTTTGGACATGTTTGGAGCATTGCAACTCACAAAAAAGACATGACCATGGATGAACTCAAAAAAGCAGGAGAAGAGTTCATGAAACAAATGAAGCAATAACAATTGTGTTGATCAACAAAACCTCATCATTTTTGAATCATTATACTGAACACATCTAATTGAACGGTAGTCTGATTTTTTACATTATTGTTTATCTTGTGTTCAAAAACTAGCAAGCATTATTGCGATTCATATCCGATATCACGTTTAGGATTTCATCTATATCAATTGGTTTTTCAACTATTTTGGTTGGATGCGCATAGCTTACATCATAATTTTTCAGCTGAGATCCTGTAACAAGTATCACCTTGGCATGAGGGTCAAATTCTCGTATCTTTTCAATTCCATACAGGCCATCATAGAAAGGCATTGCAGCATCAATTAATACAACATCTGGCCGCAGTTTTTGGTACATCTCAAACGCTTCTTTTCCATTAGAGCCAGTCCCAATTACATTGATGTCATGAATCTGGAGCAAACCTACAAAAGCATCTCGTACGTCTTTGTCATCATCTATTATCAAGACATTTGTTCTATGTGCAATCTCCATCTTACTATCTGTCATCATTGTAGATACAATCAATGCCTGGTGCCTGTGATAATAGTGTAAAGTTGTACAATATGGACAAGCTAAATTTTTGGAAATAATTGAAAGTTACACATATCTTTAAAAAAACAGGAACAAAATTTCAATTAAAAATATCGCACATCACATCAAGTAGGACTGTTGAAATATTTCATGACGTCGCTTATGTTTTCTACTTCGATTACCTTCATACCATACTTGCTCTCCATGATAGGTGACAGTGATTCTTCCTGTGGACTGCATGATTGGTATACAAAAGATCCTTGATTTGTTTGTGTACACTTTTGCTCTTCTACCGTTCCTTGACCCAGTGGAACAAGAAATATCTTGGCGCCATAGTTAGCTGCAGCTTGTGCTTTTTCAAGGACAGCACCAATTGGACCTATGGTACCATCTGATTGTATGGTCCCAGTCATCAGTACATGACTATTGATGGATTTTCCAAGAATTGCAGAAGACAACAGTACTGTCATTGCACCGCCTGCACTTCCACCATCAACTGCTTGCAAGTTTTGATTATCAGTTGTAATTGAAAAGATTACATCTTTTTTTGACAAATCAACTCCTGTCACATTCTGAGCCACCCGTGCTGCTATTCTGGCCGAGTTTTGAAAATCAACGCCTTCAGGTATTGCAGTATTTGCAAGTACTAGGCCTGTCCCATCTCTAACATCAACTGTGATCTTCAATATTGTACCATTGTAGGATGTTGTCTGGAAGAAACCATCGCTTTGAGTTACTGGGTATACAGCTACTGCAGAGATTGAATCAACATATGTACTTGAATTTGCTGATTGTTGTTTTGCTGTAATATCTTGGAGTTGTTGTAAAAGCTCATTGTACTTTACCTGCAAAGTGTTATATTTTGTCTGCATCTCATTCATCTGTGACGTGGCGTTATTCTGATTTGCAATAGAAGACAAGGACGATACTTGATTTGTGTGAATTATGTTTTGGTCAATCAGATATTGTATTGTTTTTAAAAAATCTGAATCACTAGTTTGACCTTCAGACCACAATTTTGCAACACTTTTAATCCAATTTGGAATTGAACTTGTTGAAAGCGAAGAATTGAGTGATTGTTGCTGGCCATATGCTTTTACAAACAATCCAGATACTGCAGGGGAGTTATTCGTAGTTGATGAGGCAAAACTTGCAATGGCAATACTGACAATTATTATGAAAACTGTTGAAATTGACAAATTCCTTTTATTCATAAATTGGTCTCTACTCGGATCTAATATTTATTTTTCACAATTATAAATTTTAATTTTATGGCATGACAAACCCGATTTGGCTGTGCTTTCAGGTGTGGATGTTACTGAAAACATCTACGAATAACAGGTAGTTTCATACAAAATTGAAAAAAATATCAGATTCAAGTGCGGTTGTTCAGAGGGAATTACCCTGAGAACTCCCGCTTGTAGAGAATCTGCAATATTAGTTGTAGACGTATATAGAAAAGATTGTGTTTGTTTATTGTAAAATAAATTTAATTTGTAATGTAAAGTGTGTTTGAACCAAACACACTGCTTGATATATTTGCCTAACGCGCAAAAACTACAAGTAGAAACCGTGGAACAAAACCATGTAGAGTGGTGAATCTGCAATCCACGGTCTCTATCTTTTTTTAACTATTCACCATACAATAAAACGATATATTGCAGTATGAAAGAAATTGTGAATTGAATTATTTGCTTTTTGTCTACACTGGAATGCTTTTGTTGCTTGTGGTGTTCGGAATTACATCTGTTGCCCCGGCATTTGGACAGGTACAGCCTGAGGTTGGTATACAGATAGGGTCAGGCTCTAGTGAAAACATTTCATGCGTATCTGCAACAAACTGTTTCTCACCCAACCCCCTAACTGTATCACCTGGCACAACAGTAACTTGGAAGAATCTTGATTCCGTTGGACATACAATAACCAGTGTAAACAATCTGTGCAATGGTCCTCATATGACAATCCAGGTGGCCACGGATATCAAAAGTGTAGACCCAACAGTACTAGTTCGTACATCACTTACCGGTATAACTTATGCCAAGCTTGCACAAGACCAACCATACGCCGCAGATAACGTTAACGCATCCATAAGAAGACTTGTCTATGAGGCATATGTCTCACCCACAGCAAAATCACTTGAAGTTGTCGTAATGGAGGAAATTGGACACAATACATTCTCAGTGCAAAAAACAGTGCAGGTGTCAGGATGTGACGTTGGTTCCATATTTGATAGCGGTATAATTTCACCGGGAAAAACATTCGAATTCATGTTCTCAACTTCTGGAGAATACAATTATTTTTGTACAATTCACCCCTGGATGATGGGCCAAGTTTTTGTGGGAAATGATGTATCCGGACAGCCATCGGATACGCAATCAAGTGCAATTCAAATGCCTCCAGTCACTACACCATCTGTGATTCCAGAATTTCCACTTGCAATTCCAATCATGTTGATTGGAATTGTGTCAGTAATTGCATTTTATAAAATACGAATTAACTGATACTGGAAGATAACACCACCGTTTTTATAATTGCCCATCACAAAATTATCACATGTCAGTTTCGGAATCAAATTCTATTGCTTGTTCTTTGTTAATTGATCTAAAAGGCTGCCAAGAGTTAAAAAAACTCAAGCAGGGAACCCAATATTCAATAGATCTCAGCAAAGAGCCTAGCATAATTTTCAAAGATTCTGTAGGAAACAAAAAAGAGATGAAATTCAAGCAAAACTGTACTGTGACCATAGCGCCTGAAAAGATACTCTACAACCGTGATGATGTGACAATAAAATCAGTATAATTTTCATGAAAAACACTTATGGACGCCTAGGGATCAAGGATTTCACCCATGGAAAATCTACTTAACAACGACGAGATTGATTGGCTGATCAAGTTCTTGGCGGGAAAGGGCAGCAATGAGGAAATAATTGAAAAAATAGTTCGAATAACTACCAAGCTCGAGAAAATGAAGCGTAGGTGAGGCCCTTATATTACCAGTACTTCATTTCAAGTTTTTTTAAATATTTTATACAATTAATCCAGGTTTGTTCCGGCATAAAGTTTAATTCAACAATTAGAACAAAAGCAAAACATGCGAATATTGCAGTTACATTGTGATTATGTAGAATATACTCCTGTAAAAAAGGAAATAAAATCTGCCGAAGATCTTGATCCACAGTCAAAACGATTCGAAGAGGTCGTGGTTGCGTTTGTTGCAGTAGAAGAATCAGATAATGTAGATGTTGCAAAAAGAGCAATTAACGAAATTTCAGAATCCATGAAAAAAGTAGGCTGCGCAAAATTGTTGCTTTATCCATACGCTCACCTAAGCTCAAAACTTGCATCTCCTACTACTGCACTGCTGCTACTCCAAGACATGGAAAAAAATGCAGTAGGTCTTGAGGTGCATCGAGCCCCATTTGGATGGACAAAATCATACAAACTCCAAGTCAAGGGTCACCCATTGGCTGAAAACTCTAAAACAATATCGGCTGGCGAAGAAAAAGAATCATCATCAAATGCACTAAAAGCAGAATCCAAAATCCAATCATTTTGGCACATACTTACTCCCGATGGAAAACTACATGAAATTGACAAATTCAATTTTGCAAAATATAAAAATCTTGAAGTGCTTGCAAAATATGAGGCAGCTAAAAAAAGAGCAGTGGACGAGCCTCCGCCTCATGTAAAGCTGATGAAAAAACTAGCCATTGCAGATTATGAACCAGCATCTGATGCGGGTAACATGAGGTTTTATCCAAACGGCAGGCTAATGAAATCACTAATTGAAAGATATGTTACAGACAAGGTCATGGAGTATGGAGGGTTTGAAGTTGAAACTCCCATCATGTATGACTCACACCATCCAAGCATGGAGAGTTATTTCCATAGATTTCCAGCACGCCAATATAGCATAGATTCTGAAGGAAAACATCTTTTCCTGAGATTTGCAGCATGCTTTGGACAGTTCCTTATGGCAAAAGACTTTCAATTGTCATACAAAAATTTGCCACTAAAATTGTACGAGCTCACAAGGTATAGTTTCAGAAGGGAACAATCAGGAGAACTTGTAGGCCTTCGAAGATTACGTGCTTTTACAATGCCTGATTGCCATGCAATGTGCATGGACATGGACCAGGCAAAAGAAGAATTCAGAAAAAGATTTGATTTATCACGTGATGTCCTAAAGGGACTAGGTATTGATGATGCAGATTATGAGATGGCAATTAGATTTACAGAAGAATTTTACAATGAAAACAAGTCATTAATTGAGGAAATTGTGGCCAAGCTTGGCAAGCCCGTACTTGTAGAGATGTGGAAGGAGCGATTTTTCTATTTCGTACTAAAATGGGAGTTTAACTATGTGGATAATCTTGGAAAAGCTTCAGCACTATCAACTGACCAAATTGATGTAGAAAACGGAAAAAGATACAACATTGATTTCACAGATTCTGAAAACAAGCCTCAAAACCCCATCATCCTACACAACTCTCCAAGTGGTGCAATTGAGAGGGTGATATACACACTGTTGGAAAAGGCAGCAACAGACCAAAGAGGGGGAAGAAAACCAATGTTCCCACTATGGCTTGCACCAACTCAGGTACGTCTAATCCCTGTAAAACCCGAATTTTTAGATCATTGTGAAAAACTTGCAGACAAACTCACAGAAAACAACATCCGTGTAGATGTGGACGACCGAAATGAAAGTGTGGGAAAAAGCATCCGAGATGCAGAAACAGAATGGATACGATACATCATAGTCATTGGAGAAAAAGAAGCAAACTCGCCAATGTTATCAATCCGGGATAGAAAATCAAAGGATCCACAAAGCCTCTCAGTTGATGAGTTCATCGCAAACATCAAAGAAGAGACCAAGGACAAGCCGTTTATGCGAATAAACATGGGCCGAAGTGTGGCAAAAAGACCGCAGATAATGGTATAATACAATCAAGACGAGTCCAAATCTCTTGGATCAAGTTGCAATGATTTGTTAAAGCATTCAATGGCCTCATCATATCTTCCAAGACCACGTAACGCAACTCCTTTTTTGTTGAGCAAGTCGGGGTCATTCGGCGTTATGATGATTGCCTGCTCAAAATAGCTCAGAGCTTTTTCAAAATCCCCTTCCACTATAAACTGACTGCCTTTTTTTACAAGCTCTGAAATGTTGTCTTCCACAATTTTGTATTCTTGCTTCTACCTTAAGTTACTTGCGGGAAAGATTCATCGCAATTACTTCAGACATTAGTTTTGCTGCAACAGATGCAGTTGCACCATTGTCATATGGAGGACATAGTTCCACAATGTCCATGCATCGTATGGTATTGTTTTCTAGCGCATATATCATATCGAACAGCTCACGTGAGGTGATTCCCATTGCCTCTGGATTGCCAACTCCTGGTGCAAATGCTGGGTCCAGCACATCAAGATCAATGCTTACATAGATTTTGTCAAAGGTCGACATGAAATCCTTGACCATCTTTGGACCTTTGCCTTCTCGAATATCCTTGTCTGTAACAACATTTACCTTGTGTTCTGTCTTGAATGCAAGCTCTTCTTTTACAAATGATCTTGCGCCAACATGTACAATATTTTCTGCACCGCGCTTTTCTATTATTCTTCTAAGATATGCAGCATGGCTTAGCTTGATGTCTGCATATTCATCTCTTAAATCATAATGCGCGTCAAATACGATATAGCCAGTCTCTTTTGGAAATGACATGTATGTTCCATATGTAATCAAGTGTTCTCCTCCAAGAATTATCATCTGCTTGTTTCTTTCTGCAAGCTCTGTGGTTATTTTTCCAATCATGTCAAGCACCTCGGTTGCAACTACGGTATGGTATGTATTTCCAAGGTCCTCTATGTTGACGCTTTCCAAATCTACGTTAAATCTTGTTGAAAATATTTCTATATTGTTAAAGGCCTGTCGTACTGCATCTGGACCAAATCTTGTTCCCGGTCTAAAAGAATGTGTAGAATCAAACGGAATTCCATAAACTATTGCAGATACATCACCGTCTTCACTCGGACTTGTTATCAACGGGTTTCGATTCATGTATAAATCAAGAAAACTCATTTGTGTAAGGCTCATCATTTTGTGGTGGTATAATAATATTTCAAATCATGATAATATCTGGAATTAAAAAAAATAGAATTTTTTCAGAATTGGTAAAAATTACACCTTCTCCAAAAAACCTTTTTTGAGTTGGAACCGTGATGCATCTGACCGCAAGTAAAATCTTTGAACTAGAGTTTTTTGCCTGAAAAACGTGAACTAATTGTATATGACTTGTCTTGCGATCGGATTGCATTCCACGTGTACCTGCTCATCGCTTGACCTTCTGCAATGGGAGCAAACAAACTGGTTTACCTCACTGCATATGGTACAGCGTTGAAATTCCTGCATGGTTACACCACAGTTTCTACATGAATCTTTTCGCATACTTGTAATTTCTATAACTTTGCATATAAATTATAGTGATGTGAGTCTTGACACACAAGTGTAAACAATTGACCAATCTGGGGGTTTTTAGGCCAGGGGTTCCACCAGCCAGGACTAGAAAAAGCGATCAGACGTACTAGAGGATATCATTTCCAAAAGAACTGGTCAAGTCCAGTCTGTTTTGGTTCCCCAATCAGGCTTGCAAAATCAAGGTCCATTGACGACAAGATCTGGTCAAACGTACTTTCCATAAACTCCATGTATTTTGGCGTATCAACCTCATCAGGCCTTGCAAGCTCTACAGGTTTTACCCCCGGCTTGTTGATTATCTTCACATAGTCTATGATGTCTCCTTTTTTTATCTCCCGTATTGATTCTAACAGTTTGGCAGCACGAATGTGCTGCGGGATTGTTTTTACATATTCTGATGGTGCCTTGCTTATCATGACATGAAATGCAAGCTCTGAAAGTGGAATCTGTCTTGCCTTTAATTTCTTGGCATATACTGATATCATTTCACCAATCTTTGTTTTTGACTGGGTAAACTCTTGTTCATTTTGCACATGAGATAAAGTTTCAAGTATTTCGTAAAAGAGTTTTCTGATAAACGGAGGAGTGTGCGATTTTTTCCCTGTTAATCCCTTGACATCTACCTTGCCATCTTTTTGCACGCCAAGATAATTTTTCTTTCTTGTACTAAATACAACATAACGATATTCTTTATCCAAGTCAAGGTCTACACCAAACTCCGTTTTTGCCCACTCGACTACCCCTTGCACTTGATCCTGCGACGGGGCTTTCAAAAATAATGAATCAGTATTATGCAATAAAACATTGCCTAGCCCACCACAAAAGTGATGATTCTTTGTTTCTAGGTCATACACATACCCACTTATGTTAAACTTTTCAATTTTTTTGATAACATCAGATTGTTTTATTCTTGAATCTTTTTGATCTTTGATTATTCTGAGCCTGCATACATTCGGTTTGTCTTTTCTTATTTGTAAAGAATATTCGACTCCCAACTGCTCAAACATTATGATGACGCCTGCCATCACTGTTTTGTGTATCTGATCAAGTATTGTCAATCCATTCATGTCGGTATGGCCATCACCATCTAGCATTCCATTGATGAATGCTCTTTTTGCCTCAATGTTTGCATTTAGTATTGGTTGTGGGACTCCTTTTTGGTCATCATGATAACAGAAAAATCTGAAATAATCGACAAATAGTTTATGGTTGTCCTTTGGAACCAATGCATATGTTGCAGAGCTTTTACGTATGTCTATGATGGTTGTTTCCAAAGCCAGGTGCTCTTGTATGATTTTCTGTGCTTTTTGCAATAGCTTTTTGTCTTGATTTACGATTCGCCATGAATATTTGATGTGCTTTCCATAATGATACGTATTGCATGTGCCTTCTGCGATAAAAAGACCAAATAACCATCCCAAGTCTGGGTTCACATAAACTTTGGATTCTGCTTTGAACTGAATTAGATTAATCTTGTCACCAATTTTTAGTTCGGATGGTTTTACACTTTTACCATTTATGACTAGGCTGTGATCCTCGGTACATTCTACAAACCCCTTTCTAGTGAGAATCCTGTAACCTTTTTTCTTTACCTTGTGTCTGTAAATGTGTTTAATCTTTGTAAATCCTTTCTCTGTCAACACTGCAATGTCACCAAATTTGTTATATCTCGTACTACTCACAGTTTTTGGCATCAGCGATTCGATTGGCATCAAATCCACGGTTCCATCTTTTTTACGGATTATGATTGGTGTGTCTGGAAGTACACTGTCCCCATACAAGACTTCAATTCCAACTGACTTGCACTTGTCAATTGTTTCCAAGATTGTATACCTTCCAACTGCTGTAGTGGCTTCTGCAACAGGAAGACAGTACAATGGAAATATTTCTGCACCCATTACACCATAGCTTGCATTCAAAATGACCTTGAGCGCTTGGCTTACTACGGTGTACAGTTGTTTTTGGTCAGCAGAAAGGCTTGGGTTTTTGGATAAACTCTTGTAATAGTTTACACGCAAATCCCTCAATGAGCCAATCAGTGTAGCAGTAAGGCCGTTTTTCTTGGTGCAAACCCAGTGGGTTGTGCCAGGTATGGTATTTGTTTTACATTCATCATGGATGCATCTTACCGTCTCATATGAGAGGTTTCTCACCTTGATTATGCTTGGGTATAGGCTGGCAAAGTCCATCACGGATACGTTAAAGTGGATTCCCTCGGTGGGTTCCACCACCAGGCCTCCGCGGTATTTCTTGTCTTTTATGACAGCTTCAGTTGATGCGGCTCCGGATTTTAGGTCAAGCTCGTCGCGTCTTGGAATCAAATAGTTGTGCTTTCTGTGTTCATAATAAAACAAACTTCGAATCCACTGGGATACACCCATTCTTGATATGTCATCAATTGGCATGCGGCCAATTCTTGTAATGACAACAAGCAGGTTCATCAGCAAATCATTGTTAAAACTTGTAAGCTTTTGCGTGATTCTTGCATCGTTGAAGCAATAGTTTGCAAGCTCGTATAGTGAAAGATCCTCAAGTTCCCCCTCGTATTCTGTCTTGGACTCGTCAATTAGTCCCTCACAGATGCTGTTCAGTGAAAAATCGTTATACTTGTGGGAAAAGGCATAGATTTGAAACGAGCGATTTGAAAATGTCCTGTACAAGTCAATGTGCACACCCCTCTTGAGCGTGGCAGAGTCTCGCATCATTATCAACGGAATCTCTTTTAGCGGAACGCCAAGCCTTTCGGCCCTGTTGTACATAAACGGCATATCAAATTCATCTCCGTTAAATGTCAACACAAATGGATAATTTTCTAAAACCTTGAATGCATCTCGTAGCATGTCTGCCTCCTTGTTTTCCTCATAGAAACTCACCTTGACATCTTTTGGGAGCTCGTCAGTTCCCATCTGAAGTCCTGCCCTCTTTAGCACAAAGACTGCCTTGTAGTCATCGCTAGCGCAAAATCCTATTGCTGTTATTTTTTTATCAGCAACTTTTGGATCAGGGATTCGTCCCGTCTCAGACTCTACCTCGATATCAAAGGTAATTCTGCGTATGTTTGGAACTGGCTGGTTGAGAAGATTTGCCCATTCTGTGATATGGTTTTGAAATTCTTTGGTATCAATCATACCAATGTTTGTCACTTTATCATACAGGAGGCCTTTGAGTGCAAGCTGGACCTCATCGGGTATGGGATACGAGTATTCCTTGAGCTTGCCTTCATCTATTGTATAATATCTTCCAACGATTAGTAAATTATCATAAAGGTAATTTTCATAATATTTTATATCAGACTCCCATGTCTCCATGATATTTCTTATGCTCTTGTCTGTCATGGTTCCACCGATTGCAAGAGGGTCTGTTACAGTAATTTTTGTCACGTCAATCAGGCGGTCTTTTATCAGGTCTTGTCGCTTGACGCTTTCAAGTTTTACTATGTCAGTTCTACTTGACAAAAACTTTAGTTCTTCAGGATCTAGTTTTGAGTAACAGTACGGCTTGTGTCCTGTATTGTCAAACCAAAGTTTGAGTGTTTGAGATTTTGGTTCATAAAACTTTAACATTGCGCATTTTTTCAGACCATCATATGCTGCTGACACCAGTAGTGCAGGTGGCATAGTGGTTGTTACTTCTTCTACTGCATTTGACATTTACATCATCACTTGGGGACTAAATTTGCATGTGGTTCTTCAAGGAGCACTTTGATCCAGTGATTTATTCGGTTCCTATCAAGAACCACGACTTGTAATCCTGCTTCATGTAATAATTCATAATCTGTTTCAGGATAACTTCCAAGGCATACAATTTTTTTAATTCCGATTGTTATTGCCATCTTGCTGCACTCAAGACATGTCACAAATGTGGTATACAATATGGCGTCTTTTGTGCCAGACCCTACCCCCAATATTGCACAATGCATTATGGCATTTGCCTCAGCATGATTGCACAGGCACCTGTCAAGGCCTTCGCCTGAGGCAACTTTTCCTTCCATTCGAAGCTGGCATCTTTTACAGCCTCCCTCAAAGCAGTTTTTGACCCCTGGCGGAGTGCCGTTATATCCAGTAGCAATCTGCCTGTTTTCTCTGACAATTACTGCACCAACCTGTCTTGTGATACAGTTAGATCGTAACTTTGCAAGTTCTGCCTGGAGCATAAAATATTCATCCCATGTAGGGCGGTCAAATGACTTGTTCACATTAGAAACTGTATCACGCTTCAATATAAGATTACAAATGAAGTGAAAAGAAAAGCAAGTAAAGATCAGCTCTTTGTTCTAAACAAGCTTTTTACACAGATATTGACAAATATGGATTATTGAGCGGTAATTTCGTAGAACACAAGTACATCAAAAAATTAAGCATAGAGCACAGAGATTATCAAGACAACCTAGCAAAACAGGCAATGTCTGAGAACTGTTTGATTGTACTTCCAACAGGGCTTGGCAAGACTACGGTTGCATTGCATGTGATTGCAGAATTTTTATCGCGCGGAAAAGGTGGAGTCTTGTTTTTAGCACCCACTCGAGTTCTGGCTCACCAACATTACGAATTTTTAAAAAATAATTTACTAATCGATGATGTTGCACTTGTTACAGGCGAAGACCTTCTTGCAAAAAGAAAAAAACTATGGATAAATAGCGTAATTTGTGCAACACCGGAAATTGTAAAAAATGATCTTGACAGACAAATTGTATCTCCTGACCAGTTTTCACTTGTGATATTTGATGAGGCTCACAGGACAGTTGGAGACTATGCATACTCTGGAATTGCAGAGCGCTTTGCAAATATTGATGTTAGAATAATTGGCATGACTGCAACACTACCAAGCGAGAAACAAAAGGCAGAGGAGATGATAAAGATACTAAAGATTGCAAGCATTGCACAAAGAACCGAAGAGAGTCCAGATGTAAGCCCATATGTACAACAGACAGAAACCCAGTGGATTACAGTTGAACTCTCACCTGAGATGAAAGAGATCCAGGCATTGATAAAAGCCACAATTGATTCAAGATATCTTGAGCTCAAAAGACTTGGGCTGAATCTTTCTGGCAGCAGGTCAATGTCTGAACTTTTGCGCGTACGAGAGTTTGTTTTGCGACAAAATAGACGGGCTGCCAAGCCCCTTTTTACCGCAATACGTCTTATACACGCATTAAATGTGTTCGAGTCCCATGGTGTCACATCTTTTCTTAGATTCTGCGAAAGAACGCAGGAAAAAAAGGGAGTCGGCATCCGAGATTTGTTTGAAAATGACTTGAATTTTGGCAAAGCAGTGAGGCTTGCAAAGCAAGCACAAGCAAAAGGGATGGAGCATTCAAAGATGGACAAGCTCACCGAGGTCTTGCGCGGAATTTCAGGAAAAGCACTTGTCTTTACAAGCTATAGGGATTCTGTTGATGTAATACACCAAAAGCTAAACGAGATGGGAATTCCCGCAGGGTTTCTAATTGGAAAGGCTGGAGAGACAGGCCTCAAGCAAAAAAAACAGATCGAAACCATACAAAAATTCAAAGACGGAGAATACAAGGTGCTCATTGCAACTAGAGTGGGTGAAGAAGGCCTTGATATTTCGGAAGTTAATCTAGTGGTATTTTTTGACAACGTCCCAAGCTCAATTAGGTATGTGCAGCGAAAGGGTCGTACTGGAAGAAAAGATTACGGAAAATTGATTGTCTTGATTGCAAAAGATACAACTGACGAAACGTATTACTGGATAGGAAAACGCAAAGTCACAGCTGCAAAGGGCATGGGTGAAAAAATGAACAAGTTCTTGGAGCAGCAAGAAGTACCAAAGGCAAAGGCAGGCCTTGACTCATTTTTCTGAATACCTGATGCTTATTTTCCATACCAGAGTAAAATCACAGTTAAATATCATAGAACTACCCAAACTTTTGATGAACATTTCCAAAAATGCAGTCTTTCTACTAGTTATTCTGGTTGTGCCATCCACAGTGTTTCCAACATATGCAGATAATTCTTCCGGGATTACAGCAACTGCAAACAAGGATTCTTACCAGCCAGGAGACAAGGTGATAATCAGTGGATCTGTTGAGCAGCTAGTGAGCAGCAACCCTGTCACCATAATTGTGCGAAACCCCATGGGAAATGTCTACGATGTAGGTCAAGTAAACTTGCTGAACAATTTGTTTGTGCATGATTTTGTGTTAAATGACGATTCCCTAGGTGGAATGTATAATGTCAACATAAAATACGGTACAGTATCCACCCAACTCAATTTCATGCTAAATTCAGGAGCATTAAGTACAATCCAGGTTTTTGGCAGCGAGATCAAAGTCAGAACAAACGGTACTAATCCGATAAAATATGGCGATGTATCAGTCTCCACGGTTGATAATACCATTAAAATTTCAATGGACACATCAAAGATACAAGGAAGTTCTGCAAATCAAGAATATCAAATTCCAAAAACAATCATTGATACCCCTGGCGGAAACATTGTATTGAAAGTTGATGGAAAACAGATTCTGTGTCCACAGAGTGAGACTGATACAATGAGGATACTTGATTGCAACATCCAGGCAAACTCTTCAAGCCTTGAACTTGACGGTGCCATAGTCATCCCAGAGTTTGGCCCATTGGCAGGTCTTGCAATATCATTGTCACTAGTTGCAGTTGTGGTTCTATCCCGAACATCCCAGATTCATTTTTAGATTTTTTTGCAAGACTAGTTTTGAAGGCTTTGACCCACAGTAATATCTCGTATCTTGTCTTTTAGTTCCTGAATTTTTGTGTTGTATTTAGCAATCTCTTTTTGTGGTATGTAATTTTCATTTTCAAATTTTTTCACATGCGATTCACATATCCACAGGAATTCTAAATCATATGATATCGAATCATGAGAATAGTCCTCTGCCATTGTCCCTGGGTGCTCTTTTTCAAATTGTATCATCTCAGGTAGCCTTTCGGTGTTGTTTTTTACTAGACTCAAAAACGAATCCAGTTCTTGTTTTAAGGACTTGTTATCTCGAATTTGTTGGGTCCACACAGGCTTGGTCTTGTCATGGTGAACAAGTTCCTTGTTGGATAGATCAATTCCAAACGTATCCAAAACATCTCGAGTGATTTCATCTCTGACACTTTCTGACATTTTTATCAGCTTGTCAGTCGTATCGTCCTTGAGTTTCACGTCTCTTCACTTGGAGTGTTGTGTGATACCATGCTATGTTCAAATAATGTAACAAATTGGTTTAGAGACTTGCAAGAAAAATAAAAGAAAAGTTTGGATGTGACATGACCTGTGTTTCCAGAATTTCTGCTGTCTGCAGTGCTATAGTTACACCATTTCCTGAACGTGGCAACGCATGATTTTTCAAAAGATATTTAACATCTCCGCAGGTTCCAGTCTTTACATGATTACGTATATTCTTGTCACCTGCATCCCAGGAAACGAAAAAGAAGTTATACAAAAAATCAAGGAATTACCAAACGTGGTTGAAGTAAACGGCATCATGGGAAAGTACGACATTTTCATCAAGATCCAAGCAGGTGAAGTAATACAGGTAGATTCCACAATAGGCAAGCTAAGGGGCGTTCCGCACATTACAAGTACAGTGTCAATACCTGTTTTGTATGGCCAGGGCGGAACAATAGACGACGAAAAGTAAGTCTGGAATAATACCATATTTTACAAGTCTTTTACTTGAACGCCAAGATTATCTATAATGATAGCGCAATTAGTACATGAGAAAAGTAGTTGAGGTTGCAGACCCCAAAAGAATTGACCGGGCACCGGACAAGACGATAACATTGATGTCTGGTGGAAATTTTCTTGAACAGGGTCACATCGTAAAAAGTGTCAGCCTGAACTTGTACATACAAAGAAAAGACGAAAAACTTGGACCGTTCTCATTGATTACAGTACTTGTCGAGACAGATAAGGGGCTAGTTGAGATGACATATGATGAAGGATACAGGGGTGTAAATGCAATAGAAGAGGCCGCAACATTTCTTACATCACACTTGGGCATTTCAGGGCTCATCTTGCGGTCTGTCATGCAACTTGACCAATCTCTGAACAAAAATAATTTATTGGTGCTAAAATCCGATGATCAAGACATGGAATTTTATGAAGTTTGAGAGAAAGCCAATTGAGATTGTTCCAACTTGCGCCATGTGCTCAAGGCCCGTAAAGGAACACAACAAAGAACAGATAAAGTCATGCACAGAAGAAAGAAGAAAATCACAGGAATTAAAAAAATCCAGTGAAAACAATACTGCATAGGTTTGGTCCGTTACAGTACAGTTCCGCCTGACTTGTATCTAAGAGTAAGAAAAGGATTGCAAAAAGATCATGTCTTGTCACAATATCCATCATTTCATGAATCAATGCACGACTCGTTTGAGATTGTATCACTTGAAGGAAAAGTTGCAGTATACTATTACAAAGACGGTACCCTTACAGTTGAGGGCGATGATGGTGATGCATTTTTTCGCAGAATAGTTCGTCAGGTCAATAAGATGATATCAAGGAAGGATTATCTCTGAAAAGTATCACAGGTCAAGCTCACTTGCATCCTGCAATTTCTCTGTCAAGTCAAGATACGTGTACGGGTCTAGTTGTTTTGCAAAGCCCTTGTCTATATTGATGAGATAAATGGAATGTAGTCTAGCGTTTAAGATATCATCAATTTCAATTGGCGGATTCTTGTAAAACCTATCGACAAGATCTTTTATTCTTTGGACCTCTTCCATTTTTCTATCACTCGGTGGTTTTAAGAATAATTTTGGGATTGGCAAAATTCCAACAACCGGTGTAGCTAGTGCAAACTTGGAGCAGTGTTTGCTATACCTTGCAATCTTGCTTGATATTCTTGCCACATAGTAGTCGATTGTATCAAGTGCATGGTCAGGCGGAGTAAACCCAGTTTCAATTTCCATGATAAATGTACCATCGCCTTTGGTTGCAAATACATCACAGACAAGAATGCTTGAGAGTTGCTTCTCAATGTCTACTGTATACCCATGAGATATCAAATTTGATGCGCATATTATTTCAAGTACAGAGTGGTTTATCTTTACAAGATTTTTTTTGTACAGTTCAATCAGTCGCTCCCTTACAAAATTTATCTTGGACTTTATTTCAGGCGCCTGTCCAGCAGATAATTTCTCTGCTACGGTATACACATCATCTGTGAATTTTTCTAAATCCAAAATCTACTATTTCAAATCTAGTATGGGGTTTAAGAGGATAGCTAAATCAAATTAGCCAGTCACAGAGATTGAGAAATTTTAAAAAGATTTTTTATCAAGATAAAACGGATTATACGCATGGTGGAGTTATCAAATGAGGACAAACTGGTATTGCTCCAGCACGCCATTTCAAAGTATGAGGATGAGAACACGTTGCTTGAGAAACTCAAGGTAGTATTACCTCAAAAGGACATTGACAGAGGAATTGCCACCCTTATTGCCACTCAAAGAGTGCGAAGGATTGGCCCCGATGTATTACAAAACAATGTAAGTCATGTTGGTGAGCTCCCAGAGATTTTGCCACACATCAAACCTATTGTAGATAGTCTCTAGCACGATTTTGCATTTTGACCCAAATTTTGAAAACCTAGTCAGTATTTTTTTCCAGACAAATCTGTAGACGTATTTTATCTTTTTTCAATGTTCCACACACAAGATCTCAAAAAACTTATGACCAAGTTATACATATGATAAATGTCAAACAAGATTTCAAATATCTGGACACATTACTCCACCCACAATATGGACAATTCCCTTGTGATTATGTCCATAAAATGGACAAATGATTTTTACAATTTAAATAGTTAAATGAAAATTGAAATTTTCAAGACAAGACACAAATTCTAAAAACTTACAAATAGATGTAATCCAGACCAGTAAACATGACAATAAAAAACATTACAGTTTTAGGTTCTGGAATAATGGGCCACGGAATTGCCCAAGTTTCTGCAATGTCAGGATACAACGTAGTTCTAAGAGATATTGAAAAACAGTTTTTGGATAAAGCCATGGAAAAGATCAAGTGGTCACTTGACAAGCTAGTATCAAAACAAAAAATTACTGAAACACAAGGAAAAGAAATTTTTGCAAGAATTACTCCCATAGTAGACCTGGCAGAGGCCCTAAAAGATTGTGATTTGATGATTGAAGTAGTACCGGAAATAATGGATCTGAAGAAAAAAGTCTATGCCGAAGTGGATAAAGTTGTACCCGAAAAAACAGTCTTTGCATCAAATACTAGCACATTGCCAATAACTGAAATCGCAAACACCACATCAAGACCAGAACGATTCATTGGTATACACTTTTTCAATCCCCCACAATTGATGAAACTAGTTGAGGTAATACCTGGACAAAAGACATCAAAAGATCTAGTGGATATAACAATTAATTTTGTAAAATCAGTCTCAAAAGAACCGGTAATATGCAAAAAGGACGTTCCAGGATTTATCGTAAACAGGTTGTTCATTCCCCTAGTTCATGAGGCAGCATATGCCATGGACCGAACAGGTGCAACAAAAGAAGAGATTGATTCTGCAGTCAAATTTACACTACACTTTCCCATGGGAATATTTGAGCTTGCAGATTTTACGGGCATGGATGTAATCCACAAGGCAACACTTGAGATGCATTCTCGTGACAAAAAAGTCATCAACCCACATCCTGTTATAGAAAAACTGTACAATGAAAAGAAACTAGGACAGAAAAGCGGTGAAGGATTCTACAAGTATTCAGGAGAACAGTATGAGCGAATCGGCCTAACTGAAGAGCTTGCAAAAAAATTCAACCCAATACAGTTGCTTGGAAACATTCTAAACAATGCTGCATGGCTAGTTACAAATCAGGCAAGCGATGTTCCAGAAATAGAAAAAGCACTGTCACTTGGAATGGGACTCAAAAAACCGTTGTTTGATACTGCAAAAGAGTTTGGCATGCAAAACATAGTCCAAGAGTTGGAAAAATTATCAAAAGAAAACAAGTTCTACGAGCCAGACCCGTATTTGATGTCACTCAAGTAGAATTAATTTTTTCAAGGATAGTCTTGACAGCTTCTTTTGGAGAAGACACTCCAATTATCAACACACTTTTTCTGTGATCCAAGTATTGGTCTGCATATTTTTCTGCAATTCCTCCGCTATTTTTTATTGCAACAATTGGTTTTTTGTACATGTAGGCAGCACAAGTCTCAGACAATGTCCCAGAGCCGCCACCAATTATTATTACGCCATCTCCTGACAATGCGTTTAGAAAATCCCTTGCAAGACCCATGCCGCTAGGAATTACAATGTCGCAATATTCATTTGCAAACGAGGCGTCATTTTGTGGTATAATTCCCACCGTGAGACCGCCTGCATCTTTTGCACCATGAGATGCCGCCTTCATCACTCCATCTAGCCCTCCTGTTATCAGAACAGCTCCTGATTTTGCAATCTCCATCCCCGTTTCATATGCAATCTTGGCAGATTCTGGAGTACATCCGTTTTCATTATTCCCGATAACTAGAATTTGGATTTTCTTTGGCAATTAAAATAAAATAAAAAGTTGAGCTAATAAAAATTGTATTTAGTAAATAGGGAAGAAAAGATACCTAATCTTAGGTACTTGTCTCTGTTTTTGGAGTTGTAGAAATTGTACTTTCTGCAGGTTTTGTTGCAGTAGTATCTGTCTTTTTCTTTCTAGGAGCACGTGGTTTTTTTACTTTGGTACTTTTTGATTCTGATTTTACCTGTGTATTTGGAGCTGTTTGTGGTTTTGGTTGCTGAGGTTTTTGTTGTTGTGGGGGGCGTTGACCTTGTGGACGTTGTTGATTCTGTTGTGGTCTGTTGCCTTGATTTGGTTTTTGTCCAGGCTTTTGGCTTTGTTGTGGTCGGTTACCTTGTTGAGGGTGCTGACCTTGTGGTCTGTTACCATGCTGAGGTTTTTGTTGAGGATATTGTCCCTGTGGTCTTTGGCCTTGTTGAGGTCGTTGTCCCTGTTGTGGACGTTGACCTTGCTGTGGTGGTCTCTGACCTTGTGGTCTTTGTTGTTGGCCTTGTTGAGGCTTGTTGCCTTGTTGCGGTCTATTTCCTTGCTGTGGCTTTTGACCAGGTCTCTGCCCCTGTTGAGGTCCTTTACTCTGTTGTGGTTTTTGTCCTTGAGGTCTTTGTTGATTCTGTTGTTGTGGCTTTTGACCTTGTGGATGTTGTTGATTCTGTTGTGGTTTGTTGCCTTGATTTGGTTTCTGTCCTGGTTTTACATTTGGACTAGCGCCAGGAATTGGTTTCATTCTGCTCCAAAGTATGCTCATTCTTGCACGATATCCTACACCATATTCCAGCTCATCTGGAACAAGTGTTGCAGGATGGACAAATCCTTGACTTCGAATTGCCATCGCTCGTCTCATTGCTATGTTTCTAACATAATCCCAGTCAACTGATTCAAATCCATCTACAGGACCTGTCAAGACTCCATTGTGCATTGAAAACACCAATGCAGATACAATTGGGATTGCATAGTTGATGCTAGCAGGTGAATTGAGTTTCACTGGCATCAGTGGCATGTGATGACTTCCTCGAGTATTTCCAGCTACTAGGTGTGGATTGTTAAATGCAGCACCTGCTTCCTCTGTTGCTGGAAAGTCTTTTTGAGTTCTGATTATACAAATTGGGTCGTCTTTTCCAACATATGTTCCAGCAATGTTGTGCAATCTGTCAGTTGATGCTGCCAATATTGGTTGGTTATCTTTTGTAGTTACGGTAGATACGACATATCTTCCAGGATACATCAAGGCAGCCTCTAGTGTTGGCTTGTCTTCCCACATGTTTAGTGTGGCAATTTTGCCTTTTTCTACATCCATTACATTTATCCTGACACCTTTTGACAGGTTTTGGTTTACAATCAATCCAGTGTTTGATAGTGTATCTACAAACATTCTGTAGAATGGATAGTTGAATGCACCAGGCTCTGTCTTGTCTGCTGCATAAATTGTAAATGCTTCATTTGGTCTTTCATCAAATGTCATTTCTGCAACACCTGGGCCCATGCCTTTTACGTTTCCAGAAAATGAATCTTTGAGGAGGTCTTGGCCTGCACCGTAGAGTCCTTCGCTTTTTGCAACTCGTGTTGCAGCTTCAAATGCACGCCATGCAAGTCCGTGAACTTGAGAATTGTTAACACCCTTTGTATGTGTCATGACAATGTGAATGTCATCACCGCAATATCCGATATAGGAATCAATCAAGAGTCCTTTACCATCTTTTCTTACTTGGGGCTTTACAAGATTTCTTACTGCATTTAGTAGGCCATCGCTAGGTCTGGTATGTCCACCGATTCCGCCAACATCAGCTTTGATTACTGTTACTGTAATTTTCATTATTTCTTGTGATCAAATAGTTCGATTTATACCATGTGAAAAAAATTGATCTAGATGATCGAGTCAGAAAATAATTCAATTTTTGGCCGAAAAAAAATCAAAAAATGAAAATGCTAATAAAGCCCTTCTCAAGTAACATCCTTCATGAGTACAGCAGCATCACGAAAACCTCACTTGAACATGATTGTCGTAGGACACATCGATAACGGCAAATCTACAACCATGGGTCACTTCTTAATGGAACTTGGCCTAGTAGATGAAAGAACAATTGCCTCACATGCAGCCGAATCCGAGAAGACCGGAAAAGGTGACACTTTCAAATATGCATGGGTCATGGACAATATCAAAGACGAAAGAGAGAGAGGTATCACAATCGACTTAGCATTTCAAAAATTCGAATCACCAAAATACTTCTTCACATTAATCGACGCACCAGGCCACAGAGACTTTATCAAAAACATGATCACAGGCGCCTCCGAGGCAGACTGTGCAGTTCTAGTCTTGTCAGCCAAAGAAGGTGAAACAGATACAGCAACCGCACCGGGTGGACAAGCAAGAGAACATGCTTTCTTACTTAGAACACTAGGTGTAGGACAGCTAGTAGTAGCAATCAACAAGATGGACGATAGCAATTTCTCAGAAGCAGCATTCAAGGCTGCAAAAGAAAAGGCAGAGAAATTGTTGAAGTCAGTAGGTTACAAACTTGAAAAAGTAGCAATCATCCCAGTATCAGGTTGGAAGGGCGATAACCTAGTAAAGAAATCACCAAATATGCCATGGTGGACAGGAAAGTCACTATACGAAGCATTCGATGACTTTACAATGCCAGACAAACCAACCGGAAAACCGCTAAGAATTCCAATCCAAGATGTATACACAATCACCGGTGTAGGTACCGTTCCAGTAGGACGTGTAGAAACCGGAGTTGCAAAACCAGGTATGAAGATAGTTGTCATGCCATCAGGTGCAGTAGGAGAAATCAAGTCAATTGAAACCCACCACACTGAAATGCCATCTGCAGAACCAGGTGACAACATTGGATTCAACCTAAGAGGTATTGAAAAGAAAGATATCCACAGAGGCGATGTAATTGGAACAGCCGATTCACCACCAAACGTGGCAAAAGAATTCAGAGCACAGATAATAGTTATCCATCATCCAACAGCAATTGCACCTGGATACACACCAGTAATGCATGCACATACCGCTCAAGTTGCAGCAACCATAGTAGCATTTGAAGCAAAAATCAACCCACAGTCTGGTGCAATTGAAGAAGAAAATCCAAAGTTCTTAAAGGCAGGAGATTCTGCAATCGTTAGAATCAAGCCAGTAAGACCATTGTGCATCGAGACATTTGGTGAATTCCCAGAGATGGGAAGATTTGCTCTCAGAGATATGGGTGCAACAATTGCAGCAGGTATTGTAAAGGATATTACTGAGAAATACACAAAATAGGGACTTGAATGACCCAGACAGCCCGAATTAAATTAACAAGCACAAGTCTATTGAGACTGGATGGGGTCTGCACGGAAATCAAGGGCATCGGCGAAAAGACAGGTGTCAAAGTAAAAGGTCCAACACCATTACCAGTAAAAACACTAAACGTTGTTACAAGAAAATCACCATGCGGTCAAGGTACAAACACATATGAAAAATGGGAAATGAGAATCCACAGACGAGTAATTGATCTTGGTGCAGATGACAGGGCAATACGACAACTCATGAGAATTAAAATTCCAAACGATGTTTACATTGAACTTACTTTGAAATAGATTTTGATAAAAATGTCTGAACCAACACCCGAAATACAAGCAGAAGAGAAAGCAAACAGCTTTAGCGTTTTCTATTCATGCATGCGTTGTGGAACTCAAGTGTCACAGTCTGAACTTACAAGACTGCCAGAAATAAAATGCATCTGCGGTTTTAGAGTATTTACTAAAGTTAGACCACCAGTAGTAAAAACAATCAAGGCTTTCTAGTAGTTTCTTTTTCCATTGTAGCTATGCATGCGTTGCATGTGAGTGCGCATCGCTTCCATGCTTGGAAACTCTTGGTTACACATTTTACAGTCATACGCCTTGTTGCTATGGTATAACTGCTGGTGCTGCATCAGATATTCTTGCTGTCTGAATTTGACATCACAGATTTCACACTTGAATTTTTTAAAGATGTTCATCTATCCCAACTTTGCCTTGTGAGTATCCCAACATTCCTTGCATAGTTGTCCGTCAAGCACCCAGTGTTTCTTTGGGTTGTATCTTATCATGCCAAGTTTTTTTCCGCAGACCTGACAGGTTGTCCTTTGGGCCTTGAACACCAGATCCTTTTTGTCAAAACATGATTTGCATAATAACCCAGTCATGTCCCACTGGTATCGAGGCTCCCACAAATCTGGAACATCTTTTTCCATTCCGCATGTAATACATTTTTGTCTCAGGCTGTGTTCATAGAACTTTTTCATCTGGGATACATAGCAATCGCCGCAAAGCGGGCCTTCCACCTGCCATTCGCTCTTTGGTTTATGCTTGTGATTAGTCTCTTTTTTGCATATATTACACATGACATGTTTTTTGCCAAAGATGTTCATGCTATAAAATAAAACGAAATCCATTAAATAGTTATCATAAAGGAAAAGAGTTGAGAACCCTCAGTTCTCCGGGGTTTATTGGCCTAGTGCTTCTTCGAGAAGCTGGCCTGTGTTTAGCATTCCCTTTTGCTTTGCAATCTGTTCAATTTTTGCATATTGTTCAGCTGTAAAACAAACTGGCATTGAACGGTCTTTCATGAATAACAAGAGCCCTGTATGATTTTATATCCTTTTTGTTGATTTGCTTTGATCGTCAAGATCGATTTTATTATCTATTCCTTGAAGACATATTTGCGCTGGCCACGCAGTTCTGGGCTGCTTCCAACACCTACGAGTATGAACTCTTTTTTGCCCTCCAAAATATTCTGGGTGGGGCTGAGCTTGCTTTCGTGAATCTGCTCATATTCTTCAAGGGACACCTTTCTTCTATCGCCAATCTCTGCCTCCAAGTTCATGTTTTTTACAATCTCCTTGTATGTCGGCATGATTACGCCGCTGAAGACCATTGCACTGCTTCCACTTCCGTATGAGCCAAATCCAAATCTTTTTCCCTCAAGGTCAGTGCCTTTTTGGAATTCAAATTCCATGCAACTTCTAAATCCCATGTAAAGTGATGCAGTGTAGAGATTTCCCACCATGCTTGATGCAATAAGGGAGCTTGCAAGTTTTGAATCATAAGCCTCTTGGAACTCATCAGTCATGGTAAATCGTTTGGTAAACTCGTGGTCTTTTTGCATAAACTCTTCATCTGCAAGTATTGATTCTATGGTACCACGTGGATCTTTTGGAACGGGTTCTGACATTCCCATTTTTTCAACAATTCCCTTCCAGCGAGGAAGGCTTCTCCACTCATGTCTGAGCAAATATGTCAGTGCTTTTTTGCCCATGTTGCTGTATGGAAGATGCATGTTGACAAAATCAATGTAATCAAGAATCGTTTCTCCCTCCTTTAGTTTTATTATTCCAGTGGCAAGTGCCTTGTCCTTGTATGCCATGAGCGCCTTTTTTACTTGTATCATGTAAAGCAAGTTCGAGTACTGTCCATTTACAATTGGGGTCTCTTTTCCAAATGGTCGGTAGAAATCATACTCATTTTTAATTGAAGTTGATGTAACTTTGGGATCAAAAGTCATCAGTCTTGGGGCATCATTGAGAAGCATTGCAACGGCACCTGCGCCCTGGGTGTACTCTCCACTTGAGCCCAAGTCATATTTTGCAATATCAGATACTACAACTATGGCAGACTGGCCCTCTGCTTCCCCTGCCCTAATCCAATTAGCATTATCATACAAAGCGTAAGAACCGCTGACACATGCAAACTTGCACTCTATTCCACCACAGTGTCCAAAGGAATCATTTCCATAGACTTGTTCGAGCATACCTATGACATAGGAATTCATTGCTTTTGATTCATCAAGCGATGATTCTGTTGCAACATATAGCCTGCCGACATCTTTTGGCTCAATCTTGTTTCTTTCCATTATTCTAAGACAGGCATTTGCAGCCATGCATGCAGGATCTTGATTAGTATCTACGATAGCCATTTTTGATACACCAAGTCCTCGCTGCAGCTTATCCGGGTCCATACCACGGGCTTTAGCAAAGTCTCTTGCGTCTACAAACAGTTTTGGAATGTAGATGGCAATGTCATCTATACCTGCGGCCAATAGCTTCAGCTTTGCAATTGCAGATATAAGGA
>JANWLA010000016.1 GCA_025451075.1 Nitrosotalea sp.
ACTGTTAAACTCTATACTATTTTATAGCGCATGTCAATTTGCTCTTTCGTAGGGCCCATAACTCAGCTTGGTAGAGTAACCGGCTCATAACCGGTGAGCCAAGGGATCGAAGCCCTTTGGGCCCACTCTTAGTTCTTTCTGGTTTGTGCTGCCCTTGGCTTTTGTTTGGTTGTGCCAATCTCTGACATTGATCAAGAAATAATGGGTGAAAACATGAGATGGAATTTTTTTGTATGATATACTAATTTTAAAATAAGCAGCAAATTATCTTCATTTGGCCGCAATGAAGAATCAGAGTTATAACTGACACGATGATGTAAAGGCATTTGTCTGAGCTGCCTATCTAGAAATGATCTGATAAATTTGATACAATAGATATTTGCATCAAATGTTATAGAGTATATATAAAGCACATATTTAAACACCGAAATGCCTCAAACAAAACCTATTGTAAGTATAGAAAATGTTGTGGCTTCAGCTTCAGTTGATCAACGAATTGATCTTAATGTGATAACTCAAACATTTCCTGATGTTGAATATCACCCTGATCAATTTCCTGGATTAGTTTTTAGAATAAAATCTCCTAAAACTGCAACATTAATTTTCAGTTCTGGTAAAATGGTTTGTACCGGAGCAAAATCTGAAGAACAATCAATTAAGGCAGTACGTAGCGTTGTTCAGACATTGCGAAAAGGCGGAATCAAGATAAAAAAAGATGCAGTCATTGTAATTCAGAACATGGTTGCCTCTGCTAATCTTGGTGGAAAGATACACTTGGAACAAGCAGCAAGGAGTCTTCCACGAAGCATGTATGAGCCAGAACAATTTCCGGGTCTAATACATAGAATGCTTGATCCTAAAACTGTCATACTGTTATTTGCATCAGGAAAACTTGTTTGTACTGGAGCAAAAAAAGAATCAGATGTTTATAGATCAGTTCATAATCTGCACACGCTTTTAGAAGAGAAAAAATTAATGATCTATGAGAGCTGATTTGAAAAATTTACTTGGATGAGCCCATTTGTTTTTTGATTCTATCTATAATCTGATCATCAAGAATTCCTTCACTGTGTAAAATATTAGAAATGCCAAGTATGTCGGTAATCTCATATAATTTCACTTTTTCAACCTCTAGATTTTCACGTGCGCCCTCAAGCCTATTGATTATAACAAATGCCGAATCTACTATTATTTTGGCATCTTTCAGAGATTTAATGGCATTGAGTAGAGAGTGACCTGTTGTTCCCACATCGTCTACCAGAATCACCCTTGATCCTTCTGGTATCTTACCTTCTATGAGACTGCCAGTGCCATAATCTTTTGGCTTTTGTCTGATGTAAATCAAAGGTTTGGCAGTTTCCATAGCTAAAGCAGATGCTATTACAAGTCCTGATGTTGGAACTGATGCAATATAATCGAAACTGTCTAATCCTATTTTTTCTGATATCAAGTTCTGGGCTGATTTTATCATCTTTCTAAATTGGTGTGGAAAACTTGGTACTAGTCTAAGATCGATATAATATGCACTATCTTTTCCACTTGAAAGCTTGAAATCTCCAAACTTGATTGCACCACTTTCATGCAAAAATATTGCAAATTCTTTGACAAAACCCACAGCAAAATTTACCGAACTAGATTTATTTTAACTGTCCCTTCGGTATGGTATGCCTGAAATTTGGCTTAGCTATGGACCCACAGATGTTGTTCTTGATGTTAGAGCAGAGAATCTAGAGAAACAAATAGGATCTGGAGGCGTGAATTTGACCGACTCTGAAATTGCTTCAAAATTGGAATCACTTGACATGTCAAGACCGACAGAATTTGTTATAATGGAGTATTCCAAAACCGTTCAAAAGGTCATTTCTATTTTATTGGATATTTACACAAAAAAGTCTCTCGCAAAACCAAAATTTTTGGTAGACAAATCAAGCTTGAATTTTATAAAAAATATCTTTTCTGATCCAACTATATCAATATCTGAATTTGACGCATCTCAATTTTCTAATGCCAATCTGATTTTTATTGGTGAGATGGAGTTTGATGGTCTATTTGGGTACAATACCATGTCTACTAAACTATTGCGAAGATTTGGAAAAGACAATATGCTTGAGGCATATGAAAAAAGAGAAGGAAATCTGCCACTTCCTGGTTATGAATTGCAAACAATGCAAGTTGCAAAAAAATTCACTGATGGATTTGAAATATCTGCAATTGAAATTGTGGCAAACCAAACAGGAATAATTGATATCGCTATAGGTCACCCGTCATCAACTTTTTCACTCTCAAAATCTTTATCATCTGCTACAATACATGAATTGGAAAAACATAGGGTTGCAATTGTTAGCACTGGAAAAGAACCAAGTAATGAAACCTTGAGTAGATCGCTTTCCTCAATCTGGAATTGCTCCAGTGCAATAAAGGAAGAAGGATTGGTAATTCTTCTTGCAGAATGTAAAAATGGATTGGGTTCTGAGGCAATTCAGCAATATACTGAAGGAAGAATGAGTTTGGACAGGCTGAAGAATCCTTCCAAATATGTTGATGGAATGGAAGATCTGTTATTCTTAACTGAAATACGTAAAAAATTTGGAATAGGTATCGTATCAATTTTGCCGTATCTTTATACAAAAGATAAACTTGAAATGATTCCATTTAGTGGTGCAAAAGAAACCATAGATTATGTTCTTAAAACATATGGTGAAAGACAAAAGATTACGATTATTTCTGATGGCTCACACACATTATTGAGGTAAAATGGAGAATGGCAGCGGTGCACAAAGAAATGCAAGTGTAATGACAACCCAGAACATTCTTTTTCTTTTTCTAGACAATGGCGATATGTCATCCAATGGTTTTACATCTTGACTTCTCATGCTAAACATAAGAACAAACAATGCCATGATATAGTAACCCGTTGAGGCAAGAATTCCAATGCTTGCATATGTCAAAATTCTATGCCATTTGAAACCAAATGTTGCTCTGGCAATATGACCGCCATCAAGTTGCCATGCTGGAAGGAGATTAAGAAATGTTATGAGAAATCCAAACCAGGCAGCTAACAAAATTGGTGACATTACAAGTTCTTGATTTGGTACATGTTTTCCAACAAGCGCAATTGTCGCATCCATTATTATGCTAGAATGCATCTCCATGAGGCCTGATTTGTCTAAAAGTTCATGGGCCTGTGAACTTGATATCATGGGAGAAACGTATGCACCATAAGTGGAAACAATTATTGCTACAATAAGGCCCGCAATGGGACCAGAAATTCCAACATCAAAAAGTATATTCCTGTTTATAATCAATCCACGAGACATTATGAGTGCACCAAAAGTTGGCACAAACCCTAGTACTGGAATTCCGGGAATAAAATATGGCCAACTAATCTTGAGATTGTGTTTCTTTGAGGCAATCATATGGCCGAGCTCATGGATGCCAAGTATTCCAATCAATGATGCGGTGTATAGAATTGCTATGTAAAATGGATCATCTCCCTTTACAATGGAGTTTGTGCTGATGGCTCGATAATATCCATCAATCATTACAGTAATTATTGTACCAACAAATAATGCTCTTGGAATCCATGAACGACATGACTTTGGCGACTCAAATCTTGAAACAAGTAAAAATGTCCTTCCAAAACTTGATTCTAACCTGGCTATCATATTTTTTGATTCTAGGTTCTGAACCAATTGACGAAATTTCTCAGTTATCTCATTTCCAGAAATTTCAATTTGTAGTACAGTAGGACTTTGATTAAATCCTATTATAGTAAAATATGAAGAAACCACTGATAAAACTTCATCAAGAACTGATATGCTTGATCATGTGTCTCTCGCTGGCTTTAATTATTTCTTTTATTTGCTTAAAGTTAAATAATTAATAATTCCAGTATCATCAGAATGCAGGTAGCATTAAGAGAGATTGGAAATTGTATTATTCGTAGATGTGATCTATCTGATTTGATTCCTACCATGGAGATAAATCTCAAAACATTACCGGAACACTATTCTGACTATTTCTATGAAAGTCTCCTTACCGAGCTACCTGAAGCATTTCTAGTGGCTGAGGTAGAAAAGAAACTTGTAGGATATATCATGTGTAAAATTGAATATGGTTTTTCAAACTTCAAAAAACTTGGTTTTGTGAAAAAAGGTCACGTTGTATCTGTTGCAGTATTGCTAGATCATAGACGAAAAGGAATTGGAGAAGGTCTGGTTCAGGAGGCAATTGGAGGAGTAAAACTGAAAAAATCAGATGAGCTATATCTTGAGGTCAGATGTAGTAATAGTGAAGCAGTAAAGTTATATGAAAAACTTGGATTTATAACAAAACAGCGACTAAAAGCCTACTATCGTGACGGCGAAGATGCATATCTGATGGCAATCGAGTTTGCTTACTAGATTAAAATAAATAAGTCACAAAAAGACTCTAGCCTTATGACAAGACAAAGAACTGTTGGAACAATGATATTTGTCTTGGCAATTGTAGGATTCTTTCTTTATGCATATTTATTGATGCTATCTGAATGGAGTCCTATTGTACTACAGCTTTCAGTATTGATGGCAGTAGGTGGAATTCTTGGAGTTATTTCTTGGATTGGATACAATATGGCAACATCAAGACCATCCCCGTCATCTCTTGTAACTGACGACAAGTAATTACTTGAATATGGCAGCATCAACAACTGCTTGATAAAATCTCGGACCTACAGGTCGTACAATCTTTGCACCCAAAATTTCAGCTTTGACATTTACAACACCTAGAAAGTGTTGTGGTGCTAGTGTTGAAACCTGAACTTTTTTTTCTGCATGGATGTGACAATAATAGTGTACTACTGCTTTTTTCTTTGCAGCCTTTATTGCAGAATCAAGAAACTCATCTGATCTTTCAGGCAATAACATTAGAACTCTGTCTCCGGCTTCAAGTAGTTTTTCTTCTATTACTCTTGTAGCATCTCCCTCTATGGATTCAATAGTTCCCTTTAGTTTGTTTAATTGTATATTCTCAGAGCACAGTCTTGCTGCATCAGGATTGATGTCGATATTATAAACATGGCATTTTTTCTTCTTTGCAGCCACAATGGAAAACATTCCTACTCCTCCAAACATGTTGATTATGGTTTCTCCATCTTTGATTAGCTCTGCAATTCTTTCTCGTTCCGTTGAAAGTCTGGGCGAAAAAAATGTCTTTTCCACATCCACTCTGAACCTGCAACCGTGTTCTTTGTATTCAGTTTCAGTCTTGTCATCTCCTGCAAGTAACTCTAACTTTCTTATTCTGTAATCACCTTCAACTGGGGATGACTGGCAAAATATCGATTTTGCAGTCTTTACTTTATCTAAAAGAACTTCACCGATTATTTTTCTCTTGGATAAAAGAGAATCTGGAACTCTCAATATGATGATGTTTCCTATTTGATCAAAGGCACCGTAAAGCTCTTCTGCCTCTGCCTCTGTAAGGATCCCAATCATTGCCTGTTTTAGCATCTTTGTCAATTTCTGTAGTAAAACTTTCCAGATTGTTTTTGTTCTCGGTCTAATCTGCTTTCCAATTTGTTTACTCTGGGTCTCATGCTTGTTTCGTCTCTTCTGTACGTCATGTCAAGAGATCTGAGAAATTCATTCATTCCATCCACCTTGGGTTTTGGAGTTGTTGCACGGCCTTCTCTTCCTGGAGTTCCATGGAAGATAACAATTGAATCAGAGATCAAATCCATGAGCTGAATATCATGATCAACTATTATTGCAGATTTTCCATAAGATCTTACATATCTCTGAATAAGCTTTGCCACTGCTATTCTATCTTCGACATCTAGAAATGCAGAAGGTTCATCAAGCGCATAAACATCAACTTTTTGCAAAAGACATGCTCCAATTGCAACCTTCTGAAGTTCTCCACCTGATAAATTCTTGACTGACTTGTTGTATAATTTTTTTATCTTCATAGGATTGATTATGACTTCTTCTTCTGATGTCTCTTGGACTGATCCACCATATGCTTTCTCAAGAAGAGAAATTACTTCAATATCGTAGTCATTTGTTAGATACTGTGGTTTGTAGGCAATTTTGACTTTGGTTTCTATGTTTCCAGTATCTGGTTTTTCTACTCCTGCAATCATTTTCATCATGGTTGTTTTTCCTAACGCGTTTGCACCAACGATGCCCAGGACTTCGCTTTTTTTAACCCTGCCAGCCTCAATTGATAGAGAAAAGTTTCCAAATTTTTTCTCTAAATTTGGATAATTTATGATGTTCTCAATTGTAACAAATTCATCTGTTGATGTAGATGCATCAAACTTGAATGCCGCATCTCTAAATCTGACGTTTTCATTTGGAAGGTAGCCATCTAAGAATACATTAATTCCAACTTTGGTGGAAAGCATATTTGCAACTATTCCATATGCTGCAGGCTCTCCATAAAGAATCTCAATAAAGTCGCTGAGATAATCTAGCAATGTTAAATCGTGCTCTACTACCATTACACTCTTTCCAATTTTTGCTAGATCTTGAATTACCTTTGCAACTCCAATTCTCTGAAATACATCATTATAAGATGATGGTTCGTCAAAAAAATAAAAGTCTGATTCTCTTGATGCGGCAACTGCAACTGCGATTCTTTGTAGTTCTCCACCGCTCAAATCTGTAAGTTTATTCTCTAAAGAATTTTGTAAGCCGAGTTGCTGTATCAGTTCTTTTGCCTTTCCGCGCTCATCATATTTTTCCAACAGTTCTTTTGCATTACCATCGAACACCTTTGCCAAGTTGTATACTTGTTGAGGTTTTATTGATGCCTTTAATTCATTATTTGCTATTTTTTCAAAATGTGGTTTAAGCTCAGTACCTTGAAAGTGTTTTAAAACCTGACTCCATTCTGGGGGTGAATTATAATCTCCCAAGTTTGGTCTTAGGTTTCCAGATAGTATGCCCACCACAGTACTTTTTCCTATGCCATTTCTTCCCAGTAGACCCATGACCTGACCTTTCTTTAAGCTAGGAATTCTGTAAAGCCTAAATGCATTCTGTCCATACTGGTGAATCTTGTCTGATTTTAATTCCTCAGCCAGATTGACAATTGTTATTGCATCAAATGGACATACCTTGACACAAATGCCACACCCGTTGCAAATGTTTTCATCGATTTGGGCCTTGGCAGTTTCTTCATTTAGTACTATGCAATCTGATCCCATCTTATTTACTGGACAATATTTGATACATTCCAAACCACATTTTTTGGTCTGACAATTTTCTTTATCAAGTACTGCAACCCGATGAGTCATGCGTACTCCTCTCTTTCTTAATTTATATCTCTATCAAGTAAGATTAATACATAACATTAGAAGCCAAAGAAACTAAGCCGGCCACAGCGTTGGGGTCCGACCCGGTCCCATACCGAACCCGGAAGTCAAACCCAATGTCG
>JANWLA010000017.1 GCA_025451075.1 Nitrosotalea sp.
AATCATGTTAAACAATTAATACGAGACGGAAATCTAAAAAAAGCACAGAAGCGGGTTATGGAAATGCTAGGTGAACTAATCTGACAAGTGATGTAATCAACGCTAGAGTTACTTTTAGAAAGTCTCCAATTCACATGCTGGAAAGATTCACTTTTCCAGATCTGGATTCTGCATACGAGTCATTTCTTAAGCATTCTGGATTGGAAGAATGTGTAATATTGCAGACCTGCAACAGGGTTGAACTTTTTGGTTGTACAAATTCTGCTGATCTTGGAAAAATAAAAAAGACATGGGCATCAGTTGCAGGGCTTGAAGAAAATGCATTCAAGGAAAATCTTGAAATCAGCAAGGGAACTGATGCGTACACTCACCTACTCAAGCTTACATCTGGCCTTGATTCTCTTGTGATAGGCGAAGAGCAAATACTTAGTCAGGTAAAAGAATCAATCAGTACTGCAAAAGGGCTCAAGGCATCTGGGGATAACCTCAATACTTTGTTTGACAAGGCAATTAAAATTGGAACTCGCGTACGTCAGGCAACTGGAATCAGCAAGGGAAGCTTATCCATTGGTTCTATGGCAGTAAACCTTGCAGAAGAAAACATTGACGACCTAAAATCAAAGCATATTTTATTAATTGGAACTGGAGAGGCAGCAAGCCTTGTTGCAAAATCGCTCAAAAAAAGAGAGATTGATTTTCTTGTTACAAGCAGAACATTTGAGCGCTCAAAGGCTTTTGCAGAGACTGCCGGTGGAACGCCAATGCCATTTGAGCAGGCCACTGCAAATTTCAAATCAATTGATGTATTGTTTGTCGCCACCATTGCACCATATTTTCTTGTCACACATGACAGGGTACAGGAGGCAATGCAATCAAGAAAGGACGGGATGCTGATAATGGATCTTTCAAATCCGCGAACTGTTGATGACAAGGTGTCCACAATAGACAAAATCAAGGTGATGAACTTGGACCAAATTGCAGAGATGGTAGAAAAGAACATGAAAAATAGGATGGGTCTTGTATCCTCAGCAGAGCATATAATTAATGAAGAGCTGCCTGTAGTAGAAGCAGCAATGAAAAGACTTGAGGTAGAGCCAATTGTAACTAATGTCTTCAAAGAGATAGACCAAGCGCGAGTAAAGGAATTAAAAAAAGCACTTCAAATGCTAGGCGAAAAAGATGAACAAAAAATACGAATTATTGACCAGCTCACACAAGCAATTGTTGAGGATATCATGTCAATCCCAATGAATAATCTCCGAAAGGCCTCAGAGCAAGGAGATGCCGAAATTCTAAAAACTGTCAAAAGACTCTTTGATTATAAGACAAAAGAGTAACAAATTATATTTGCTAAATAGGGTGTTTTGTGTATAATGTCTTTTCCTAATTTGAGACTGCGACGTCTGCGAAAAACTGGTAAAATTAGGGAACTCTTGGAAGAAGTAAGGTTATCGCCAAAAGATCTCATTTGTCCAATATTTGTACAAGAAGATCTAAAATCACGAATTCAAGGAAGTTCAATGCCTGGCATGGAGAGGCTCCCACTTGCTGATGTGGTAACTGAAGTAAACTCTATTGCCGAATTGAAGATTCCAGCAGTCATGGTATTTGGGATACCATCACACAAAGATGATGGTGGCACTTCAGCTTTTGATCAAAATGGAATTGTGCAAAAAACAATTTCTGAAATAAGAAAAAATCTTGGAGATGATATCGCAATAATGGCAGATGTCTGCCTCTGTCAGTATACAAGTTCTGGCCACTGTGGACTGGTCAAGGGTGACAAGATAGACAATGATTCCAGTCTTCAAACTCTGGCAAAAGTTGCAGTAAGCCAAGCCCAGGCTGGAGTTGATGTCGTATCGCCGTCTGCAATGATGGACGGACAGGTTAAGGCAATACGACAGGGTCTTGACGATGCAGGATTTTCTGATGTTGCAATAATGTCCCACTCTGCAAAACACCGCTCCTCGCTTTATTCCCCGTTCAAAGATATGGCCCACTCTGCCCCCCAGTTTGGAGACAGAAAGACCTACCAATTACCATATACAAATCCAAAAGAAGCCATGAGGGAAGTGGAGACTGACATACAAGAGGGAGTGGACATTGTAATGATAAAACCTGCACTTGCATATCTTGATTTGATATCAATGACTCGAGAAAAATTCAATGTGCCCATTGCAGCATACAGCGTCTCAGGAGAATATGCCCTTGTAAAAGCAGCTGCCATGGCAGGATACATTGATGAAAAAGAGGTCACACTAGAAATTCTTACAGCAATCAAACGTGCAGGTGCAGACATGATAGTAACATATTTCTCAAAGGGCGCAGCAAAAGCACTCAACGAGAGATGAGAGAAGACCAGACATTTGAGATAACGCGTGCGTATGATCTACTCCCACATGTAGTTGGTGCAAGTTGGGCCTCAATCTGGTTTAGGATGAACAGAATCAAAAGACCCACAATAGAAGCATTTCGAGAAAAAGTCGCAGAATATTTTAAAATGCTCGAGCCGCTCACAGGTGCATTTCCGCAAGATGAGCATTTCAAGGAGATACTTGGATACATAAAAGAAAAGCACGATGATGAAATTAGGAGAATTTTGACTGGAAACAACTCTGAGATTGAAAAAAGATACAAACGATACATAGATTACGGCTAGATCTCTTTTTTTAATTCATCAAGAAACTTTTTCATTATTTTAATTCTTTTTGCAGCCTCGATTTTTCCTGACTTGGTATTCATTGTTTTTTCTAGACGCAAAAGTTTCTTGTAGAAATGATCCAGTGTCCAGCACTTGTCGTCTGGAGAGCGTTTTTTGCAAAACGGATCATTGTTATTGTAAAATGGTCTGTTTTCTGCACCTCCAACTGCAAATGTCCTTGCAATTCCTATTGCGCCAAGCGCATCCAGTCTGTCAGCATCTTGGAGTATCTTGCCTTCCAAAGTCTTTGGGGTGACACCTCTTGAAAAACTGTGATCCATTATCGCATCAGATATGGTATCAATCTCATCTTGACTGAAATCATACCCATGTAAAATTTTTCTTGATTTTTTTGCACTCTCTGTTGACGAATTTTTTGAGCGAGGATCTGACTTTGGGTATGAAATATAATCATGCAGTAGAACTGCAGCAGTTATCACCCTGATGTTTGCATTTTCTTTTCTTGCAATTGTAATGGCATTTTTTAGCACCCTTGTGATGTGCTCAAAATCATGAGCCGAATCATTTTCTGCAAGCCTCTTTCTTACATGCTCCCTTAACTTTTTCAACTCCAATTTGGTCTTTGGTGCAAATTCATTTTATAAATTGAGGTTCTGGTAACGTGCCATGTATTACGCCTAGATGAAAATTCGGGAAATATATCACTAAAAACCAAATAATTCCAAATATTTTGATCCTAGATCCTAGTTATGCAAAAAATGGTTTGCAAGTACAATATATTTATAAATTAAAATCACGTAAAGAGTATGTGAGCGCCAAAGCATGGAAGTGTTATCGTTGCAACTTGGTCTTTACCGAAGAATCCCATGCTGCCTTGCATGAAGACCTGTCAAAACACAGTGTAACAGAGATACAGATAGTAAAAGTATAGAAACTAAAACTAAATTATATCATTTGAGGTTTAGCTGAGAATCCATGTCATACTCTAATATTTCCAAAATGAATTTTGAGGTCTCAGAAGAGCAAAAGGTTTTCCTCGATAAGATAGACCGGGTCTGCAAATCCATCCGAGATTATGAGACAAGGTGTTATCTTGATGAGCGACTAAACGACAGGGTGATTCCAGAGTTTGGGGAAATTGGAATGCTTGGATGTCCAATATCAAAAAAATATGGCGGACTTGGGTATGATGTACTGACGTATCTTTTTGCAATAGAGCGAATTGGCAGAGAAGGAAACTCGCTTCGAACATTTTTCTCTGCTCATATATCCATTGGACAGATGGTGATACAAAATTGGGGAACCGAAGAGCAAAAAAGAAAATATCTTACAAATACCACAAATGGCACCAGCATAATGGGTTTTGCACTGACAGAACCTGATGCAGGAAGTGATCCGGGACGAATGACTACAAAATTTGAGGAACGTGGCGATAATTACATCCTAAACGGAACAAAACACTGGGTAGGAAATGGAACATTTGCCAAGGTGATTACAACATATGCAAAAGGTCCTGATGGAAAGGTATCTGCATTTATCGTAGATACAAACTCAAAAGGTTTTGCAGCAGAAGAGATGAAAAATAAAATGGGATTGCTTACCGTAAAAAATGCAGAGATTACTTTTGAGAATTGTCTTGTCCCAAAAAATAATCTTCTTGGAAAAATAGGAAACGGCCTAAGTGTTGCATTTAGTGCACTAATTGATGGAAGGTTGAGCGTGGCAGCAGGAGCAGTGGGTGTAATGAAAGACTGTCTTGATGAATCCATTCGATATTCACAAAAAAGAGAACAACATGGTTCTGCTCTTGCAAAAAAACAACTAATCCAAGAACATCTTGCCACGATGATTGTAAGCATTGAAAGCTCAAGATGGCTGGTGTATAGAGCAGGGGCTGCAAGGCAAAAACTCCATGATTATGTCGAAGAATTAAAAGAAAAGGATGCAAATTGGTTGGATTCTCTTAACAGGGAGAACAAGGAATATTCCGTACTGCGCAATAGGGCAGACAGGCTTGCGGCTATTGCTAAATTACATGCTACAAACGCCGCCTTTGATTGTGCAAACAGGGCAGTCCAGGTGTTTGGCTCGTATGGGTATCAGAAAACAAGCCGGGTAGCGCGACACTTTCTTGATTCAAGGGCTATCGTAATCTACGAGGGTGCAAACGAAGTGCTCAAACTAAAGATAGCGTCACTTGAAATGGGCGACAAGTATGATGCATACTAGGTTTTGTTCAAAACTTTGTGCATGATGTCAAGGCCTTCATTGATCTGCTCTTTTGTAATTATCAATGGAGGTATTATCCTCATTGACTTTTGACCTGCCCCCAGAGTCAGCAAGCCATGCTTGAACAGCTCTGTAAGTTTTTTATCGCGACGCACAGAGGAATCAAACTCTACTCCAACCATGAGTCCCAACCCTCTTACATCTACTATTCCCTTTTTTCCTATCATCTCGGACAAACCATTTTTTAGCATGCGGCCCATCTTTGTTGCATTCTCAAGCAACCTGTCCCGTTTTATCACATCTATTACTTTGGAACCAACTGCCATGTCAATTCTATTTCCTCCTCCCCACGTGCTTGACAGTACAGATCTTTGACCTGGATCAAATTTTTTGCTAAATGCTGTGGCACCTATCTGCAATGCCTTTGCAGTACTCATTATGTCTGGTTTTATGTTATAATGCTCAAAGGCCCACCACTTGCCAGTGTGACCTATTCCTGACTGGACCTCATCTAGGATTAAAGGAACACCATATTTTGTTGCAACCTTTCTCAGATTTGAAATGAATTTTTTGCTTGCAACATTATATCCTCCTTCACCTTGGATTGTCTCTGTTAAAATGAATGCCGCCTTGTTTTCTTTTAAAAGATTTTCTGCAGCATCAATTTCTGGGTCATCATCTGTTATACAGAACTTGATTCTCCTTGATGGAAATTCCGGAAAGTTATGTTTCTGAACAGGTCTGCTAAATGTAAAACTCAGGGCACCAAGGGTCCTTCCATGGAATGCACCTGTGCAAGAAATTCCGGGAAGCGGACCCATTTTTTTGTATGCAATCTTGATTGCATTTTCAACTGCCTCTGCACCACTATTTATGAAAAATGTCTTAAAACCATCTGGCAAAATAGTTGAAATGTTCTCTGCAAGATTGGCATGTTCCTGGCAGTAAAAGTCCTGTCCTGCTATCTTGTATGTACCATTTGATGAATACTTGCCAAGTGTCTCAATGATATCCGGATGAGAATATCCTAAAGGGCATGCGCCTATGTTTGATGTAAAATCAAGATACTTGTTGCCGTCTACATCCTCAATGGTACAATTGTGACCATGCGAGACAACTAGGGAATACATGAATGTAGAATCATACGCGTGTTTTTTCATGGTATCAATTACACGCATGGCTTTTGGTCCCGGTATGGCATCTCTTGGTTTCATCTTTGATATGGTATAGAAAAATTTTCTAATAAACACTTGGCATGAGTTACTATTGGGTGACAACCATAGAGGGTATGATGAGCCAAACCGCAAGCAAAGGCAAAGAAGAGAAAAAAAGAAAAGAAAAATGCAGAGAGTGGGATTTGAACCCACGAACCCCTAAGGGAAGGGATATCTTATAGAAGATCTTGAGTCCCTCTCGGTTGACCGGGCTTCGGTACCTCTGCAACGAGAGATCCCTATACTGAATATATAACTGAAACCGTACCTATCTTGATTTTGGGATATTTTTTACTGCTCACTTACAATTTTCTCTGACATGGCAGGCATGGTGTAGAAAAACTCATCCTCAAAACCATAATCCTGTTTTCCTGTCTTTCGTAGTGCTTCAAAATATCTCATACAGTTTGTGTAAAACTCGTTTGATCTTGTCTGGTTGTCTGTTTGCATGAATATTGATGAAAAAAATTGGGTTTGTACACCAATGTAAGAAACTTTAGACACTGTTATTGTCTTTTTTTTATTACTTGCAAGACCGCTGGGAGTCGCAAAGGCCTTGGATGAACTCTATATGATTGGAGGATCCCATACCATCTACTATCTTCTCAATTTTACCGTCTAGTCCAATGAGGTATGTGATCCTCTTTGTGTATATGCCAAGGATGCCAGATGCATGATACCAGGCGGCCACTTTTTTGCCCTTGTCTACAAGTATCTTAAAGGGAAGGTCATGCTTTTGGCAAAAGTTTGCATGCGACTCTTTAGAGTCTTGGTTTATTCCAAAAACTTCATACTTGTTAGATATTTCAGAATGGTAATTCTTTATTCCCTTCACCTCTGCAGTGCAACCCGGAGTATTGTCTTTTACATAGAAAAATAAGATCACTTTTTTCTTTCCAAGATAATCTGAGAGTCTTATTTTTTCGCCAGTGTTGGATTCCAGTTCAAAGTCTGGTGCAAGATCGCCTATTTTCATGTTATTTGTATAAAATCATTATTTGGAATAAAATTTTTTTCTTATTCTACAGTTTCTTGAATTCCAAGCCATGAGTAGCCTTTTTGCTCTAGTTCATCAGCAAGCTCTTTTGGACCTTCCTTGATCATCTTTCCTTGAGCCATTACATGGACATAGTCAAGCTTGTCCAAGAACTTGAGAATTCTTGCATAGTGTGTAATGACTATGACTGTTGCATCTTTTCTTGATACTGCGCTGATTGCCTTTGCGACTGCCTGGACTGCATCAATGTCAAGACCTGAATCTGGTTCGTCAAGAATTGAAATTCTTGGCTGAAGTACTGCCATCTGCAAAACCTCTGATCTCTTCTTTTCTCCGCCAGAGAATCCTTCATTGAGGTATCTTGACAGGAAATCATGTTTTAATCCCACTTCATCAAGATTTTTCTTTAGATAATTTTGAAACTCTCTTACTGTGAGAAAGACTTCTCTTTTTTCGTCTGCAAGTGATTTGCTTAGCGCATTGTATGCAGTTCTAAGGAAATGGGAATAGCCCACACCTGCAACTTCAGTTGGATATTGAAATGCTAGAAACAATCCTTTCTTTGATCTTTCGTCTGGTGAGAGACCTAGGATGCTTTCTCCGTCAAGTAAAATGTCGCCCTTTGTAACTTCGTACTTGGGATGGCCTAAAATTGTATATGATAATGTGCTCTTGCCGGATCCGTTTGGACCCATGATTGCATGAACCTCTCCTGGGCCTGTCTTGAGATTTACTCCTTTGAGAATTTCTTTGCCGTCTCTTTGTACATGTAAATCCTTGATCTCAAGTATTGCCATTGTGATCATGAATTGCTTTTGGCTATATAATCTAACAAAAAATTAGCTTCATCTAATTGATTTATCAGCGTCTAGTCTTCGTCAAGTTCCTTGTCTACTTTATCTTTTAGTGCCTTGTATTTGTTGAATCTCTTGTTCCAGTGAGAAAAGAAGCGGTACTCCTTTATCGCAATGAATAACAAGATTACTGCAAACACTATTGAAATTATGATGAATGCCCGTAGTCCTAAAAATATTGGTGCTACGTGAGACCTGTCTACAGATTGTGACATCATTGGTAATTCTCTTACTACGGTACCATTTTGATCTACAATCTGAAGATGCATTCCAGCCATATGGTGCAGGCTTGTAAAGTTCTCACTATTTGGCTCCAAATGTTTTATGTTGTAATCTGGATGGCCAAGCAAAACACCTCCAAGTATCAATGCTGCAGGTCCAAAAAATAATGCACTTGCGATAAAGATTAGAAATAAACGACGTGAACTATTAGTATGTGATAACAACTCATCTAAAATTTTTAGAATGTTCTCAGACTCTTTTTTCGCATCCTTGTCAGATGGAATGTCATTTTTTCCAGCTGGATTATTTTCAGGTTCTGACATTTACTAAAAACACTCCTGTTGCATTAAAAATGCTTCGCTAACTTTGTTCTTGATCACGCTTCTCACTCCTTGGAAATATGTCCTCATATGGTTCTAGAATCAACTTGCAAAACTCTCGTCCCTTTTGTGTAACGGCATATTTTATTATTTTTTTATTTCCCCATGCCTGCTCTGCTCTGCTTATGAAGCCCTTTCTCTCTAGACTTTCAAGAATGTCTTTATGCTTCATTAAATTTAAACCGCAATAACTCAAAAGTGATGTTTGGTTGAGTTCGCCGTGTTCTGTTAATTTCAATATGATGTCTTTTCGAATATAGACTCGATCTCTGTATTCATGGGACAAGTTATTGTTCTGCCATGTAAATTATGTATTAAGCTTTCACTTCAAATCTTTCATGAACTGCTAAAACCGATATATCTAGTACTTTTACCTTTCACTAACAATGTTCACTGACATAGTTTAGCAATTTTTTATTAAGTAACTGAGTATTGATGAACAATGAATGCAAAAGAACTCGTCAAGAATCACAAGATGCTTGCCATCATAATTGGTGTGGCAATAATTGCCACAACAGGAGTGTCAGCAGCATCTGCACAACTTACAGGAACACCAACTCAGACAACACAACAACCTCCAACAATACAAGGT
>JANWLA010000018.1 GCA_025451075.1 Nitrosotalea sp.
ACAGATTCCACGCAGGCGCTAGTACTCAAAACTCATCTCCATCTGCATCTGGAAGCACAACTCCTTCGTCTGACAGCACAACTCCTTCCGGCGGATCATTATCCTGATCCAAAACTTTTTCCTTTTTCTGATAATTTTGAAAAACGATTTCCTCTTCGATAACAATGTTACTTAACAATGTTTGATAAGCATTTTATTCAAAACAACTGGTAAAAAAACATGCAAATTGAGTTTGAACCGATTCCAAATTTTGAACACAAAATTTACTCACAAGAAACACTAGAGTCTATTTGCAGCATGATACTTGATTTGGATCCCAATATCAGATTTGCTGGAATTATAAACAATAAAGGTAAACTTCTTACTGGAAATAAAAAGAACGGAATCAAGTCTTTTACTACTCCGCATGATCAAGAAATACTACTCATGGAAACTGCACTTGGAGTAAGAATGCGCAAAGAACACGATTCGCACTTGGGACATGTAAATTTCACCATCTCATATGGTGATAAAATAATGTCAATGAATTTTCCACTGGGCGATGAAATCTTGTGCGTCTCTGCTGAAAAAACGATCAATCTTATGACAATACCGTTTCTAATATTGAAACTTTTAGAAATAAACTTGGATAAAGAAGAATGATGGCAAAAAGTTGTGACAAATAACATGTCTGATAAAAAGAGTTTCAAATGTAAGGAATGCAATATGACATTTGATACTCCTGCGCGCTTGGAGATACATTTCAAGGCTGCACATCCTTCAAAACATGATGGCTTTAGGCAAAAATGGTATTGGGAGAATTAACGCATTGTACTACAAGATTTTTTGGCAACGGGTAAACCATGATGAAAATTCGCAAAACACCACGCAACAAACTTTCTAGCAATGGTTTCCATATGATGCAAATTAGACTAGAACCACGTGATGTTGCAAGATTAAGCTCACTTGGTAATAATATATGTAGAAAATGCACTATAAAATTGATTGAGGGGGATATTGTAGTGCGAATTGGTGCAAGACCTCCAAAATATTATCACAAGGAATGCTTCAAGGTATACTGATTGGTAACATAAAGTGGAAACATCTCGAGCCGAAAATCGTTGTTATGCTTTCACTAACAATGTTCCTTAACAAGGTTTGATAAGTGTTTTATTCTAAAAATTGACATGGAAGTCATGACAACTTTCTTAAGCTTATGTAATTCGCATTACGATCTTTTTTATGGTTTTGAAATTCAAATAGATGAATTCTAAAAGGGGATTGATTTTGAAAAACATGACAAAAGACTTGGTAGTTGAAAAAAGTAGCCAAAAAGAAATTGTAGACAATAGTGCTTTTGCTTTACGGGTGGAAAATCTTTCCAAAATTTACGATTCTACAGCAGGGCGGGTTGTTGCCTTGGATAATGTTAGTTTTGCCATCAAAAAGGGAGAATTTGTATCAATTGTAGGTCCATCTGGTAGTGGAAAATCTACAGTTCTTAATATGGTTGGAGCACTTGACAGGCCCACAAGCGGTAAAATCTTCATTGATGGAATAGATATTTTCTCTCTTAATGACTCTGAAATTGCTACCATGCGAAATGGACGCATCGGATTTATCTTCCAATCATTTAATCTGATTAATAGAACAACTGTCCTCAAAAATGTAAAACTGCCTGGAATAATTGCTGGCATGTCTCCTGATGATGTAAATTTCCGCGCAGTGAAGATCTTGGAAGCACTTGGAATTGCAGACAAGCGGAATCAAAAACCGGTAAATCTCAGTGGTGGACAACAACAAAGAGTTGCAATAGCTCGCTCATTGATAAATAACCCAACTATAATTTTGGCTGATGAACCTACTGGTAACTTGGATACAAAGACTGGTGATGATGTATTTGATATGCTAAAGATGCTTTCACATAAATTCAAACGTACAATAATAATGGTAACACACAATCCTGAACTTGCCGAATCTACAGATAGATCCATATTACTAAGAGATGGGAGGATAGAAAAAGATGTCATCAACTAGAGTATCTATCTCAAAAATTTTTACAAGAAGGCTTGGGGTAAAACTTGTAATTCCAATTATGATTGTAATGCTTTTTGCACCGACCGTACTATCATCTTTTGATGCATCTGGACAGGTGCAAACACAAGATTGTTTTGCACCTCTTACTACCATTCTTGATGCTACATATGCTGGCCCTGTGGTTGTTGACTCGTATTGGGTAGATCAAGGAACATCAACTGACACAGATATTACAAGTAATCCTGTCAAAAAGGAGATAGGTCCAGGAGAAGGGGCATCTGTCTTTGCAGTAGTCTTTAACAATAGGAATTCAGCATTTCCAATAACTTCTGTCACTGCTTTTCTTAATCTTCCATCAGGGTTTACACCTACTGGAGAGAGTGCTAACCCACAATTGCTCCAACATTACAATCAAGCCGCAAGAGTAGCAGTCAATCCTGCCGTAGGTAATTACTATGGTACAGTGCAACCTGGAGCATCATTTACTATGTATTTTAACATCAATGTGTTACCAACAGCAAAGGTGGGCACTTTTGCAACAACAGTTGTTGCAAATTATGTCCAAGTGGGAGTAGTTGGACAACAATGTACCTCTGCATTACTTAACGTACCATTTGTTCTTCCAGGAAAAGTAGTGTTGGATGCCTCTACAGTAACTGCGGATCTTGCACCACAAACCAAGGATCCCATTTCAGTAGAAATTGACAACAAGGGTTCTGCTGATGCAACAGGAGTAGTAGCGACGATTATAAATCTTGGAAATTCCAAAGGTGGGACTGGAAGTAGTGGCAGTGGAGGATCACTTGTATTACAATCATCCACGACACAGATTGTAAATCTTGGATCTAATACTTTTAACTTGGGAACTATACGAGCCAATTCAAAAGCAGTAATAAGCACAGTTGTTTATCCAGGCACCTCTGCAAGTGGCTCAACACAAGAGGTTCAACTTCAAATAACTTATCAAAATGCTTGGGGTAAGCTTTCAACCTCTGTGATTAGTACCGGACTCGTAATAGCGCCAAACCCGGCACAATCTCTTGACTTGTCATATCTTGGAAATACTACAACTCCGGTTATTACTGCAGCAGCGTTGGATGACCTAGATTTTGCGGTTCAAAACAATAGCACTGACCCAATGTCAAATGTTCTAATCTCTCTTGTACCACAATCAACTTCAGTCTCTGTAGTTGGCCCATCTACTTGGACAATACAAAATCTTACATCAGGTGAAAGACACGTTCTCTCAACTAAAGTGTATGCTGCAAATACGTTGATCAATACTCCTACTTCTTTTACCTTGACTGCCAATTATGTCTCAAAAGGACAATCACAAACAAACTCTCTTACACTGGGAACATTTGTAGTTGGTGACATCAAGCTCCAGATATATGGTCTATCTGCAACTTCATCGGCTGGAACTTCTAACCTTGTAGGTAATTTGCTTAATCAGGGTAGCACAACTGCACTATTTACAACAGTTCAACTTGCACCATCCCCACTTTTGGATGCAATGAAAGCTGCAAGACTTGCAAATTCTACAAATAATCAATCTCAGTCATTTACACCATCTGCACAAGGAGGTGGACAAGGATTCCAAGGAGGTGGACAAGGCAGTGGTGGACAAGGTGGCCAAGGGTTCCAAGGTACTGGTGGACAAGGATTCCAAGGAGGTGGACAAGGCGGCGGTGGACGAGGCGGCCAGAGAGGTTCCAGTTCAACGCAACAATTCATAGGTGATCTTTCGCCAGACTCACCGATTCCAGTCAGTGTACCAATTAGAGGACTTAACTCTCTATCACCTGGAGCATACCAGGTAGCATTCAAGGTAGTATATGCTGATGATTTGAAGAACTTTCACACTGTGATATTAAACGGAACTGTCTTTATTGCTAGAAGTGCGCCATCTATTACACCTCAACATAACTCTATACTTGATCAGATACCTCTGCCTCTACCAGTAATTGTTGGAATACCTATTGCAGCAGCAGTAGTGGTTGCACTCTTAATAAAAAAGAAAAGATCGGCAAAGAAAAAATTAAAGTTGTTAACACAGGGTGATACTGACATAGTATCAATATTTGACGGTACAAAAAAGAAAGAAAATGAATCCTAAAGATCTTTTTTCATTATCGTTTGAAGCACTAGTTGATAGAAAGGTCAGAACACTGCTAACAATTCTAATGGTTGTACTTGGCAGCAGTCTTGTTGTAGTGTTAAACGGTCTGAGTGCAGGTCAAGCAGCATTCTTGGAACAACAATTTAACACATTAGCAGCTAATGTTCTTTTTGTAGGTAGTGGGCAACGTTCCCTTAGCTCATTTGCTTCTTCATCAAGTAATTCTTTGATAATTAATGATGTCATTATACAAAAACTCAAAAGTCTTCCAAATGTATCAGATGTTATACCTGAATACACAGGTTCTGTACAAATGAATTCAGAGGGAAACACTCAGCGTGCTTCAATCACTGCAATTGACCCATCAAAATTGACTGTAGAATTACCAAATCTTTCATATGTTGACGGTTCCACAATAAATCCTGGCGATCGGTCATCTGCGCTGGTAGGCGATACGATAGTAAACCCACCTGGTGCTGATAGTGCTTTTGTTGTACTTGGACAAACAATCAAAGCAACTGCAACTTATACAGATTCTGGAAAACAAGTAACAGTAGTAAAGAATTTTGTAGTTACGGGAATACTAAAACCGTCTGGCAATACCGGAATAGACCGTTCCATTATCATAAATCTTGATGCTGGCAATGAATTGTTACACAAGCAAAACCGATATGATCAGGTAATAATTGCCGCAACCACTCCTGATGATGTTGATACAGTACAGCAGGAAATCACTGGCATGTTTGGAAAAACTCTTGGTGCCACAACTCCTAAAGCAATTATGGCAGTAAGGCAGCAAGCTGCAAGTGGAAATGCTGCCTTTATCTTAATGGTTGGAATTATTGCGCTTGTTGTAGGGGCAGTTGGTATTGTTACTACGCTATACAACTCAGTTACAGAACGAATTAGAGAGATAGGTACCATGAAAGCAATTGGAGCACAGAATATTACTATTCTTGCACTATTTCTAGTGGAAGCTTGTTTGATTGGAGTGATAGGGGCCTCATTAGGGACTATGATAGGTATTGGTGGAGGTTACATAATGAGCATCGTTACAACCACTAGTCCTCCTACTGGAGGTGGTCCACCTATCCACATACCGCCTATTTTTGTTCCAACTGACTTGATTAAGGTCTGGTTACTTTCTTTAACGCTAAGTGTCTTGGCTGGAATGTATCCTGCATGGAAGGCATCCAAATTGTCTCCAATGGTTGCATTAAGAAGAGAATAACATCACAATCTGTTACTCTCAAGTGTTTGATACAAAATTTGTGACTTTGTATTCTGCTAATCAAAACATGATGATAAAAAAAATTTATTTATGTTTTGATCTGATTTAGTACAGTCGTTCAAATTCTCATTAACAATGTTCACTGACAAGGTGCCACAATTCTTTATTTGATCAATGTCTATGATGGTTGTAATGATTACGAAAAATCTGATCAAAGATCAGAAATTGCTCTCCATAATTCTGGGCATGACAATTTTTGTCTCTGCAGGATTATCCGGAGCATACGCAGATCCTAGTCAAATGCAAGGCCACGGTTTTCAGGGTGGACAACCACAACAATATGCAAACTATGGGAACCACAATTACACACATGGTGGAAACCATCATAGATCATTTCCACAGAATGCTACTGGATTTAACATGACTGCATTTAGTTATGGTAATCATAACAGGGCATTTCCACACAATGCTACTGGGTTTAACATGACTGCATTTGGATATGGCAATCATGGCAGAGCATTTCCACACAATGCTACTGGGTTTAACATGACTGCATTCAAGAGTAACTATCCAAGACCAGGTTCACAAAATGCTACAGGGTATGGAAATGCCTCATCAAATAGTCCCTCCATTCCCTCATGGATAAAAAATACTGCAAAATATTGGTCCCAAGGACAAGTCAATGATACTGACTTTGTAGGCGGACTACAATACATGATACAGACAGGAATTATTCACGTGCCTACAACACAAGCCACTTTGGGAAATTCTCATCAGATTCCAAAATGGGTTAAAAGTGATGCAAATTTGTGGGCCACGGGCCAAATGTCTGAGAATGACTTTATCCAGAGCATACAATATTTGATTAGTGCCGGCATAATCAAGCCGTGATTCTAATTACCTGATTTTTGTTTATGTCAAAATAAATACTAGACTAAATATTTTTGTGGGGGATTCTTCTGCAAGGTTTTTCTAACGACTAGTTGGGGAATTGGCGTTACTGTTTTGTGACCATACATTAGTATCAAAAAATACCCCACGGTCTTGCAATTATTTAATTTTAGATATAGTGCTTGTTTAACATTGTTAATTAACAATGTTAGTGAATAAGGATCCGCAATTAATTATATGCATAAACTATTATTGTTCATGCGGCACTACATGAAAAATAATCCCAATTCTCAACCTTCAAAGAACAAGTCACATATAAAAAATATTCTCACAATAGGTCTATTTTCAATTATGATGATTTCATTATTTACAAATGGATTATTCATGTCTCAGGCAATGGCAAGTGGCAACACTACAAATGGTAACACAACAAGCGGCAACGCAACAAGTGTGGGAAACAACACACCAACATCACCAGACAATACATCGGTTATAGTTACAGCAAATCAAAATACCATATCTGCTGGAGGTCAAGTCACACTCATTGCTACAGTAACCGATAGTTCAAGCTCACCTACTACTCCAATGGGTTCAATATCATGGAACGATGGAAATGGAGGCGGGACATTTAGCTCTGCCTTTTGTAATTTATCATCAGGTACATGCACAGTATCATACACAACATCTACTGTCTCACAAAATTCCATAGCCATCACTGCAACATACGGTGGAGATGCTACGCACCAGACAAGCTCTGGAACATTGTCACTTTCAGTACTTACAATGCATCCCACATCAGTTAGCGTATCTCCAAATTCAGCATCTTTTGTGTCCGGAACTGCCATTGTATTTACTACAACCATAACTGATACATCAAGTTCACCTACATCACCAAGTGGAATTGTATCATGGAGCGATGGAAATGCAGGAGGCACATTTAGCTCCTCAGCATGCACGTTATCATCAGGTACATGCACTACGACATACACTCCATCATCTGGTTCACCCAACTCCATAGCAATCACTGCAAGCTATGGAGGAGACAGCGCACATCAGACAAGCTCCGGAACATCTCAATTATCCCAAAGTACTCAAGATGCAGCATCTGTTTTGATAACATCATCAGCATCTACTGTATCATCCGGAGGACAAGTTACAGTCACTGCAACAGTTACTGATACAACAAATTCACAAAACACTCCAACAGGAACAATTACTTGGAGTGATGGAAATGTAGGTGGAACATTTAGTTCGTCTTCCTGCAATTTATCATCAGGTACATGCAGTGCAACATACACAGCATCATCTAGCGTACAAAATTCTATCACCATCACTGCAAGCTATGGTGGTGACAGCATTCATACCACAAATTCAGGAACATTGATCCTTACAACAAATTCACTTTCTCCCACATCTGTTACAGTATCTCCAAATCCATCAGCATATTCGCCAGGAGATACACTGACATTTACTGCAACAGTTACTGATACAACAAATTCACAAAACACTCCAACAGGAACAATTACTTGGAGTGATGGAAATGTAGGTGGAACATTTAGCTCATCTTCCTGTAATTTATCATCAGGTACATGTAACACAACATATATCCCATCTACCAATTCCCCAAGCACTGTAACAATCACGGCAAGCTATGGGGGAGACAGTGCACATCAGACAAGCTCCGGAATATCAAGCCTAACAATAAACACGGTCCATGCCACAACATTGTCTGTTACACCAAATCCTGCAACAGTATCACCAGGAGGATCTGTAACATTCACAGCAACAGTTACTGACAGCTCAAGTTCTCCTATAGTGCCAACTAGTTCTGTATCATGGAGTGACGGAAACGGAGGTGGAGTATTTGACCAAACATCTTGCACACTTTCATCTGGGTCATGTACTGTTACATATACTCCATCGGCAAATCCCCCTAATGCAATAACCATAACTGCAAGTTATAATGGAGACAACGATCACCAGGCCAGTACCGGTTCATCACAGTTATCTCCAAATGTACTTCATGCCACCACTACGACTGTTACACCAAATCCAGCTACATTATCTTCTGGAACCCAAATCACATTTACTGCCACAATTACTGATACCACGGATGCATCATCAAGCATGATTGGAATTGTAAAGTGGACTGACAATGGTGCTGGAGGTTCGTTTAGTCCAGATGCTTGTATAGTATCCAACAATCATTGTGCACTTGAATACACACCACCTTTGAATCCAAGTAATAGCATAACCATAACTGCATCATATGCCGGAGACTCTACTCATTCTGCAAGTTCTGCAACCTCATTATTGTCAACAAGTACGACATCACCATCTACTAACCAACCAAGTACAACACAATCAACACCAACTCAATCGCCTTCAACCCAGTCTTCGTCAACACAGCCTAACACATCACCATCTAGCCAATCAAGTACAACACAATCAACACCAACTCAATCTCCTTCAACTCAATCGTCTTCAACCACATCTACACCAAAGTCCAATACATCACCATCTAGCCAATCAAGTACAACGCAATCAACACCAACAACTCACTCTACTTCAACCCAGCCCAATACGGAACATAATACACAATCAAGTTCTAACAACCCAACCCCACAACCAAGTACAAATTCCAATCAGAAATCACAGCCAAGTCCATTATCGGCAATTAGTCAAACCATAAGCAAAGTTGTTTCAGAATTGGAAACATTATTTAAAAAACTCTAAGGATTTCATTAGTCAATTTTTGCTATTGTTGTTTGCAGAATACATGTTGGGCTAAAATAAAATTTCAATTCTAGCCTGAAATGAGAGGTATTACTGTCTTTACTGTCATTTGTGCTGCCGCAGAGAATATGTCTCCAGAAAATGGGATTATCAACATTGTAATATATGCTGCAATCATGTTACATTTTCTGTTCATGTTATACAGTATACATTTTTGTTTATAATAAATTGCGCAACCATGTTAAGTAACATAGTTAACAGTTATTTTTTCTAGTCATGTTTTATCTTGAGATAAATGTTGATCTCATCGAGATCACAGATAACCTCGTTCATTAACATTGTAAGTGAATAATGTGTCACAATTCTTTATAGGTTATTTGATTAATCCAAGTCATGAACGCAACAAGATTCAACATGAATCACAAGATGCTTGCCATCATAATTGGTGTGGCAATAATTGCCACAACAGGAGTGTCAGCAGCATCTGCACAACTTACAGGAACACCAACTCAGACAACACAACAACCTCCAACAATACAAGGT
>JANWLA010000019.1 GCA_025451075.1 Nitrosotalea sp.
CAGAGGCAACCACATTTACGATGTCGACAATCGGTTTTGTTTGCGGCATTTAAATAGGTTATAAATCGGTACCATATATAACCAATTACATAACTACCGTGACTGGAAAGGTAAAAGATCTTACAGTATGGTTTCAAAACTCGATCTAAAAATTGATCGTAACTTTATGCATCTAGATAATTTCCCAATTAGGTTCAAAGTCATCAAGACAACATGTTTTGTACAAATTCAAACTACGATTATGATATAATGAATAACAAGTACATCATAATACCTGCCATGTTTTTTTTGATTTTTGGATTTGATAATGTTTTTGCATGGATGGAGTATCAACCAGTAATATTTGTAGGAGACATGTCACAAATTTATTCCAAGATGCCAATTTTTCACGGATACACCCAAGAATTTCTCAACAGCCCACAGGCCAAGCAGATATGTCAAGATGCACAAAATGATGGCGTCAGGATAGACTATTGCCAATAACAAAATACATTTCATGAGTATAAAATAATCAGAACAAAAAGTAGATGTAAAAACATTCCATGAAAATTTCATGGTATATATTTTGGTAAAAAATCTCTCAATATCAAATGCGTTCTGACAATCCTCATGGAAAATCAGGAGACGATGAACATCGAAGTTCTGAGATCTCTAAAATAAAAAATGAGATGGAGACTGCAGATAAAATATTTTACAAGGAGCTTTCAAGCAAGTACTTTCTTTTAGATAAATTCAACATTGAACAGTTAAAAGGCATGTGTCAAAATCTGCTGGGCAAGGGTCCAGATGTGGAGTATTATGAAGACAAGACAACAAAGAAGAGAAAGGAGCTCCCACAGTACAAGGAGGATTACATCCATTTTATCATAGAGGAGTTTAGGTTTTCTGAAATCAAAAACTATGCACTAGAAAAACGTATAGTTACCAGCCACTTTTTTGAGAAATAATAGGCACAAAACTACTTGTTTTGGATATACAAATCAAGAAACTTTGTTGTAGTTACAAGCCCATCAGATGCACTGATTCCAACAGTGTAATTTCCAGGGACAACCCCATCACCATTGACAAATAGTTCAGTGCTACCATGAGAGGCATCTACCACATTAGAAGAAAATTTCACTGTGAGGTTACCAAGCTCAGCCGTAGGAGTAGTTGTGCTTGAGGCATTCAGGTTTAGCGGACCAGAAAAATTACCCTTTATTGCCAAGCCAACTACACCGGTCTTGCCATGGTATAGTGTGACCTGCGTGGCATTGAGGTTTATTTCAAATGGTATTGTGACATGCCCGTTTATCACTCCAACTTTGTCCGTATTCCATTCTGAGAACCAAAGAATTTTTTCATCACGAGGGTCTTGCGAGATATTGAGTGGATAAGTCAGATAGCCATCTTTTGGTAGTGATGGAATTGCGTACTCGACAAGTGTCTTGCTGGATAAATCAAAACATCCAATTTTATTTCCCTGGTGCTCGTTGAACCACAAAACTTTGGGATCTGCTGCGCCTCTAATCCAGAAAGGAAGTGTTGTTGTATGAAAATTGTTTTGAGACGTGGGATATCGAGTTATCTTTCCACTAGTAAGATCATAGCTAGTAAGAAAACTCGTGCCGTGTTCAGTAAGCCACAGGGTACCATTATGGATTATCAAATCAGTTGGAGATGAAAATAGTGTAACGTTACCTTCAGGGATGCTTTTGATTACAGAAATGTCTTTTACAGAATCATTTTCTTGATTGATTTTATACTGGAGAATATTTTGAGAGCCAACACCAGCTATCCATACAGAATCATTTTGTAGAAATATTCCAGCAGGATTTGTGTGAGTGCCCACCCCAAAAGAAGATATCTTGTAACTAGCATTTTGTGATTTTTCTATTACACCAACAGTGTCTCCACGAAGAGTAGTAAACCAGATTTCGCCATTCTTGCTTGCCTTCATCTGAAATGCAGCCCCAGTCTCAGATCTGTACGAGTCAAAAATACCACTAGTCGGGTCAAACCTCCAAATTGATTTGGTTCCAAGTGAAGAGAACCAAATCTTTCCATCGCTATCAGTTACAATGGCCCAAACCATCATGTTGGCACCTACATTTCCAAGGGGTGTCTCGTTCTTGATGGCATAATTTTTTACCTGCCCGCTTGTTGGGTCAACAGAGTATAGAGTAGCATTCTTTGAGGTCACCCAGACTAGTCCGGCATTATCTACAATCAAGCCATTTGGAGCAGAACCGAGAGGCAAGGAGTATTCCCTTACGTATGGATTTTCTTTTCCAGGTACAGCATTTAGGGATAGGTCCATGTTTTTAAAATTCTGAAAGTAGACAAGTGCAACTAGAGCTACAGCAATTATCAAAACTGCAAGGATTTTTTTTGATGTCAACATGCTTTAGGTTTTATTGGCAATGTCTGTATTATTTAGTCTCTCTAAGTCAGACACATTTGAAATCACTGGCATGACACATTTCCACGTGCGGGATTTGGCAAATAGAGGCAATGTAATATATCAAAACATTTCATGTTATTTGATGAAAAAGCGGTTCTACCTCTTTTTACCAATCTACCTGAGCTTCTTCATAGGACTTGGAGTATACGAAATCATGCATCCTCCCTTTAGTACAGATTCTGCAAGGATTGGAGACTATGAAGTTAAAGTTGAAACCACTCCACCTGTTCCCGAGGTAGAAAAGGATACCATAGTGCACCTCATAGTTTTGGACCAGAACGGAAATCCTGTTGACAATTTTAGAATGGGGCTTCAAATTTATTATAATGACAACATGATAAGCTCATTTCCTGCTGCAGACCACAATGCTGGAAAATGGGATTTAGATTATACCTTCAAAGAACCTGGAAATCACGTAATCAGAGTTGATCTAGTTGATTTCAAAAACGGCGGCATGTTATCGTACACATTCAATATGGGAGTTCTTAATTTCTACATGAATCTGTTTACGTATTTGGTAATAGCAGGACTTGCAGGTGCTGCAGGTATCCTAATTGCCATAATCTTGTTTCAAAAAAATATCTGGCCCAAAAAAAGTAAAACATAGGGCGTGGTCCTTCAGTGCAGGGACACTTGGAGATTACCTCCATTGGAATCAACGCCATTGCGTGAATTCACGAAAGATCCTGCTGGACCACGCTTGGTCAATCCATTTTTTGTGATACTAGGATCACAATTATATTATAATTTCAAATTATTTAAAATTTTATACTAAAAATATAGTAATGTTTCCATTACATAGAATATTTCTAAGAATATAGAATTTTCTTATAATTATTATTCTAGCATATTCCAGAACCTAGAGTATCGAAATAGCCCAACCCAGCCAGATATGAAGGAAATAATGGACAAGGCAAATAACAGATACATCTCTCTTTTGCGATGTGCAAGATCAAGATTCAGAAAGATAAATGCCCCCAATCCTATCAGACCAAAAAAAAGTATCAATCTTCCAAGTCGCTTGAAATTCAATTACGGACACATTCCATGGTCTAATATAAAACAGATCTGTATTTCACAGATTTCATAAAATTATGCCATACCTAAAACTAGACAATTCCGCATTTTTCATAATATTGTTGGTGATACTCTTCAGCCTTGTAAAACTCTACTGCAGGTACAATCTCGGTTACAATTTTTCTGCCATACTTGCCGGATTTCTCAAGTCTTTCTTTTGACTGGCTTGCTTCTTTTTCTTGCTCAGGAGTATGGTAAAAGACAGCGGATCTATACTGAGTTCCAACATCAGGCCCCTGTCGGTTCAGCGTAGTAGGGTCATGGTTATTCCAAAATATATCTAGAATTTCATTGTATGAAATTTTCAATGGATCATATTCTACTTGGATAACCTCTGCATGTCCAGTCATATCGGTGCAGACATCTTCATAGGTTGGGTTTTTTGTCTTTCCTCCCATGTAACCTACACTTGTTGAAGTTATTCCTTTTTTTCTAAAATCTCGTTCTATGCACCAGAAACATCCTGCGCCAAAAGTAGCTTTCATGAATTATCTTTCACCACACCGGAATTAAATTCTATCTAGAGAACAAGTAAAGTGATTTTGCCACATCTTGATCAGACACTTTTCCATCTGCCCATAGACAGAGTGTTGTCTTGTCTGGAGTCTGGCCAACAGAATCGCCCTGGACAGACATCATACCATTTGAAACAAGATATTTCATGCTAGAGGATAACTGGCTGTCAGTTATGTCTCCAGTGCACCAAAATCCCACAGTCTTTTTGGTCCATGTCGGAATATGACTTTGAGTTTGAAGTACATCAACTACAAATGTCTTGACTACAGAATTTCCATCTTGATCTCTAGCTGCACATGTAACTGTCGTAGTTCCCATCATGAAAAAAGAGCCCGACGGAGGATCGCATTGCGGTGTCTGCAAATTTGACAAAATTGTAGAGTTGATGTAATTGACATTTGCCCCAACTGAATTTGTGGCGTAAAAAGTTAGAGGCGTAGGTGGCATCAGGTGCTGTGAACTAGCAAGACCTGTAGAGTCAGAACTTGAAGAAGAACTAGGCGTACTGTAAGAACCCCCTCCCACCGTAACAAATACGCTTGAAGGCATGGACGGATCGGTGAACCTGAATTCCAATGTAGAGCCCATTTCTACGGTAGATCCATCAATTGACTGGGGTATCTTGACATTTACCTCAAATGTGTCTGTGTTTGGCCCAGTCTCCCTTAGCGTATATGGATTAACTTGAAATGTACTGTCTGCAAGTGTGGTTTGTACTCCTCCCATATGGACTTCAATCATGTTAAGCGGAATATCGTCAGGTGTTTGCGAATCAAGATTATAGTTTGGTGCATATATGCTCAGTTTGAAATACTGACCGATTCGAACATTTGGTGCAGAACTTTCAACAGGACTTGATGGAGTACCACTGAGAACTACAGATTGTGTTACATCAGTTGGATTGCCAGAATTATCAGCTCGCTGGTGATACGTCATCAGAACAACATCTCCATCTTGTAATGGTTTTCCATTAACAGAATCTGGCAATGTCAACTCAAGTTGGAAGACTCCAGTGTCTATTCCAGTTTCTACCATTTCTCCAGGTCCTGATACAGGAGTACCGTTTATTGTAAAATCAACTAGTCCAGATGTTGATATGTTCATCACTGCCCTATGATCAGTGGACAGATTAGAGTCTGTGACGTAAAAAGTTATAACAGTTCCAGGGGTTGCAGGCTCGGCATACGAAAGAGACATTGGCAATAAAAGAAAGATGAGAGAAAATCCAGTTGTCTTGAAAATATTCATGGTTTGTCTTTTCCAGATGCAACCTTGATTTGACTTGATGCGTCATCAGAATTTTTAATCAGAGTTTTTAAAATATTTCTTGTGGAAGAAATTTCATCTTTTGATATACCATTGTAAATTATCTTTCGAAGTTGAAGAATTATCATGATTATAGAATCCACAGTTGATTCGGATTTTTTTGTAAGAAATATCCTATTGTTTCTCCTGTCTCTGGAATCTGCCTTTCTTTCAACCAGGCCGCTTTGTTCCATTTTGTCTATCACTGGTACTAGAGTACTTCCATCAACATTAATTTTTTCGGCAATCTCCTTTTGGCTCAGACCGTCCATCATGTTGAGCACCAAGATAACTTTCCATTGGGCTGGAGTTAGCCCTAGCTGCCTTTTCATTTCTATCTCTGCCAGTCGCTCTTGCGATTTTGCCGCAAGCGCAATTAACGCGCCTACACTCTCACTGAAATCCAATTTCCGCATGAGATATGTAATATTCACTGGTATACAAATGATTGGTATACCAATAGTTATATACCAATATGTGAATTATCACACCATGTCTGGGTTCGGAACAACAAGAATTTTGATGCTAGCCGTGATTACAGTCTCAAGTGTAACATATTTTGGCACATACAACCCAGCATTTGCCTTGACATCATCAAGCCAGTTTGGAAACCAGACCATAACAGGCAATGATCTGAAAAACAACCCCATGGTTGCAAAGATCCTAAGCGAAATCGAATACTCTAAAAAGCAAGTAGCAGAGTTACAAAAAAATCAAAAGGACCAAGAGGAGAACGCACAGCTTATTGCACAGCAGAGATTGATTGCAAAACAGCTAGAGGACCAGGCATATCAGATACTTCAAACTCAGACGGCATATAACAGCACAGACAATGCATATGGCAGATTTCTTGATACCATTCCATCCAATGATACAAAGAACGTATTTCATGACGAATTTGCATTTACAAAACAAAGAGTAGATGCAGGCCATGTTGCCATGCAAAAAGTACTTGCAAATGGCGGTACCTGGGAGGATGCAATGCAGGAATTTTCAAAATATGCCGCAATAAGATACACCGAAATGATATCAGTCAATCAAGCACTCAATGACAAGTACATTCACCACTCAGATAGTGCAAACATGACTTCGATACCATTTGATCAATACGGCAAGGTTCCAGAGGATTACATCAAAATTCCAGAAACAGTGTCAAACCATGCACGGACATAAAAAATTTCATGGCATCATTTTCATCTCTCTAGTAGCAATCACATTCTTTTCACTTGTACCAGCATCTTATGCAGATAGGATAATCACATTGCAAAAAGTTTCAAATGTAAATGAAGAATCCTTGCTCAATACAATATCTGATGTATCAGCATATCCCCAGATATTTCCTGATAATGTAAAATATGTCAAGGTGTTGGATAATAATACAAAACTAGTTGAGATGAATGCAGGAATAAATGGCATGTTTTTTGATACACAAGCAATATGCAAGACAGACGCAAATGGAAATTATGTAGTTGAGGTAGTTTCAGGGGACCTCAAGGGAACCACCATGACTACTAAACTAGAAAAAACATGGGGTTTCCAGGGTCAAAAATATGGAGGGACCATTGCAGACATTGCATTAGATGTGAAAACATCAGGATTTCTCTCATGGATGCTTAATTTTGTTCCAGACAGTTCAGTCTCAGACGCTCTAGGATATGGATTTGATAGATTCGTCCAACACATCCAATCACAATAATTTCAAGATGTATCTATTTTATCACATTATTTTTTGAGAAATTTTGGTTTTAGTGTTGTGTTGTTTTTTAAAAGTTCTAGTGCAATTGTTTTATTGTTCAATGCCAAGTCAAACTTTTTGTCAATTTTCAGAGCAGCATTAAAACATTTTATTGCATCTTTTAGCAAACCAATTTCTCCTAGTGAAAGTCCCTTGTATGCTATTGCCATAGCATATTTTGGCTGGATCTTCAATGCCTTATCATAACAGTCTATTGCATCATGATATTTTCCAAGAGTATGCAGTGCCGCGCCCTTGTTTACAAGAGCATCAAGATGATTTTTTTCAATCTCTAATGCGATATCGTAGCATTTTATTGCCTTGGAATGTTTTCCAAGTGTCTGTAGTGTGACACCCTTGTTTATCAGGGCAGTGATGTTTTTGGGATCCTTGAACAAGACTAGATCATAATATTCCAGTGCAAGAGTGTATTTTCCTTCTTCACACAATTCGTATGCTTCATCCAAGAGTGATGAATTTTTCATCATCATGAATTAAAATCTGTAGATAATATTCTTTTAGAAGGTATCATCATCAGATGTTTTATCCATAATCAAATAAGGTGTAAAATCACCAGATTATCCGATCAGGCATTTCAAGACATACAATCAAATAAAAACATGATTCACAACAGTCTTTAACGGCAAGACCTTGCGAAAGTCTATTGCATACGATAATCTTTGATTTTGACGGTACAATAGCAGATACCATGTCGGTAGTCATAAGGATTGCAAATAGATTTGCAGACCATTATGGATACAAGAAAATTCCGCTCAGTGATTTGCCAAAACTACGAGAAAAAAAGCCAAGTGCCGTATTGAGGCATCTTGGAATTTCAATATTCAAGCTGCCAATTGTTGCAAGAAAGATAAGATTTGAGATGAATAAGGAAATCATCAACCTAAAGACCGCAGTAGACCTCAGAGATACACTTGTACACCTCAAAGAAAATGGATGTGTTCTAGGCATATTGACTACAAACTCTCGAGAAAACGTGGTAGAATTTTTAAAGAAAAATGATTTGGAACTGTTTGATTTTGTGTATTCTGGCAGAGCAGTCTTTGGAAAGAGCAGACTATTGAAAAAGATGATGAAGGAAAAAACAATTCCACATGAAGATCCAATTTACGTAGGAGATGAAATAAGAGATGTTGAAGCAGCCAAGAAAGCAGGAATTAGAGTCATTGGAGTAGCATGGGGATATAACACCAAAAATGCTTTGTTAAAATTCCATCCTGATCACGTCATAGAAGAACCAGAAGAGCTCAAAGGCATAATCCTAAACTAGAATCATAAAAAATTAATCAGTATAGATTAGTTGTCATATACTAGCTTATCAAAACACATATCAATGTGGACATTAGGTCATGTGTATCTTGCCCAAGAATTTGAGATCGGTTATTCTACTGACGGTATTTCTGATAGCATCAGGTGTAGGTGTAGCATATGCTCAGGACAATTCCACCACTAACCAATTTTACGGTCCTGAAACAGATGCACTAAAGACGTTTGCAACTGAAATTGCAACTTCTGCACCAAAAATAATTGCAGCATCAGTCCTGCTGATAATAGGTCTAGTAGTAGGAAAAATTGTAGCTCGCGTAGTAGAAAAGACAGCAAAAAAAATTCTAAACAAGGCAAATTTACATAGTATTTCAGAATCCAAAGTTGTTGAAGATGCCATTGGAAAGATTGACTCGTCACACCTGATTGCCGCAACAGTCAAGTGGTTTGTCTACTTGTTTTTCATAGTTGCTGCAATAAACGAATTACAGCTTCAACAGCTTACAACCGCACTTACATCGCTCTGGCTCTGGATACCCAATTTGCTTGCATTTGTCATGATTGTAATAATAGGTTCCATCATAGCAAACTATGTCATCAAGTGGGTAAACCACGAGATTGTCACGCACAATTATGGCGGAAGCAGGTATATTGCAATTGGAGTCAAGATAGTCATATACAGCATAGTTTTCGCAGTAGGCCTCACTCAAATCGGAGTGGGACAGACAATCATACCAACGCTTGTCTCAGCGTTCTCATGGAGCATAGCAGCTGCACTAGGCGCTGCAATAGCAATTGGTCTAGGATTTACACTAAAGGATCTTTTGCCAACAGCAATAGCAGGTACATCCGGACATCGCTCAATATACAAAATAGGCCAGGTAATCAGAGTTGGAGACATTACAGGCACTATAACTTCATCAGAGATGTTCCACATCATAGTGACCAATGAAAAAAATGAAAGCGTTGTAATTCCTACCAAGGAACTTATGAACAAGTCAGTTGTCATACTGCATTCAGATTCAAAAAAGAATTAGATTTTCAAGCTAGTTTGAAATAACACATCAGAAAATATCATATAATTATGAGCTCTGATGTAACAGAAGAAGAAAAGAAAACACTAACACCAGAATCAGGATTTGATTTGTGTGGAATTGATTATTTTGAGTCTCTTGGGAGAAGACTATACTTTATTGCACATTATGAAAAATACCAAGATGCATTAGCGGCAAAAAAAGACAGAGACAGGCCAGATGAATATTTGATATTATACAAAGGCGCACAATGACATGGTTTTTTCTTACAAACGCTAGTGTTTAGAATAACTATTTTGATTTGGAATCTTGTTTTTCATCAGACATGCTTTTGAAAATTCTCACTGCTTCTAGGTGTGAGCAATTTGCTTTCAATCCCTTGCCGTGATGAAATTTGTAAAAATTCTTGAAGCCCTCACAATCACAGCTATCCAATGTCACCATGTAGGATTTTGATGGATCGCTTGAGGATTTCACTTGAAACAAGTCATCATCAATCATGACTACACCATTTTTTGCCAAGGCCTTGGCTTTTTTGATGGTATTAGCGCTCATGGTTTCTAGAATATGACTCAATTAAATAATCCTTAAGTTTTTTTAACATAATTGAGTAACATGCCTAAAGAGCCAGAGGACCCAGAATCAGAGATAATCAAACAAATGTTTGAGGAAATAATGAAGATGATCCGCGAAAAGCAAATCAAGCTAGAATCTATTGTCCAGATGTCTATGGACCAGGGAGCAGTGAAGCAGGAGACATTTGACCGCATATACAGACTCCTTACAGAGTATGGCAAAAGCAAGCAGTGGATACCCGACCAAAATCCCAAAAACTAGCCACTTGACTCGGATTTAGAAGCCCAAAACATAGAATTCAGAAACACTCCATTATTTCAGACCTTGAATTAATTTTATCAAAATAAAAAAAATTGGAGAGGCATCTTTGGTAGGACCTCTCCAAGAAAGTGCTTCATGGCCAAAATGCTGACTAGGAGACACATATTATGTGAATTACATATTGACCTGACTTTCGATATCATATTCTTACAACCGAATATAGAATTCTCTCAATAGTGAAGCTTAATCTTCATAACATTAGCTTATGAAATGACAATCAATTTTCTAAAAAACAGTTTTCAGGACGCATCTATAATTTTACGTTCAGATTTTTGATCTTTTGGATTATTTCATCGTGATCAGACTCAGGTTCAGTTGAAAGTATCAACAGTCCATCATCAAGAAACAGAGTAATGAGTTTGACTCTTTCTTTTGATGTTATCATCCAGTTGGTTTTGCCTAGTGACTCATTGAACATTTCATCCCAGGATGCCTTGACAGAGGCTTGGTAATGCACCATGTTACTTAGCTCTTCGTCAAGCAAGGGGGCGGCATTTACCTTTCGTGCAAATGTGACCAATTTTCTGTCTTTTATTCTTCCAACAAAACGAATTGTACTATCAAGATTTAGGATCTGGTTGTATGGATCTGCTTGTTTTATCCTCTGTGCCATTTGTTGGGTATTAGGCCCTAAAGTAAATTTAACTCTATGCCGAGATACAGACAGGATACAATGAACGAACCCGACATGATTATGTTAGATAACATAATAGCAAAATACCAGATCGGCAAAGAGGCGACATCTCTGATTGTCCAGTCATGTACCAGAATAAATGCAATAGACGAAGCCAAGACTTTTAGCTATGAACCACTGGAAGAATTTGAGAAAAGACTGTCGTACCTGAACAGTTTGAAGGAGAAGGCAACCAAGTCGTTTAGACCATTTGCGGACAGATACGAGACATCCCTGTGCGCGGCCATGGGGGTTCCCATGATGGAGTCAATAGCAAAATCAAGAAAGACTGGAAATTATGAGGTATTTCATGAATTATTCGGGCTGACAAATGCCAAGGCCAAGAAATTCGGTCTTGCTGCACTGTATTCATCGATTCATGGTCAGAAAAACAAGGTTCCAAGTGCATACAATATTGTATTTGACAGGGATTCTCCCTGGACGTATAGAAATGAAGCAGAACACATGGAAGAATATGCAAGATACCACTTTAACAGCTATATGATAAATCATGTAGAAAATACAGAATCAAATCCATTTGAGCCAGTAATGGAGCTATACGAAAATGGTTCTGCAGATTTCATATTCATGCAGACAGAGCAAGACAAAATAACAACTGAGAGGCTTGCCACATTTCATACTGTCAACATACCAGACAAGGGAAATGTGATTGCAGTACACATGACAGGCGATGAAAAATTATTTCATTACAGGAAATGGGGAGAGCCATACTATATCATCAACTCAGTCAAGGGACAAACAAAATTAAAAGTGATAGGAATTGCAGATCAGAGATTTCTTGCAGATTGAGTTTTAGCTCAGCCTGTCAAGATCTTTTTTCCAGATTCTAACACCATCAACGAAGGTCTGTTCTGGTTCTTCAAATACAGTATGCCATTTGCCATCATGTGGAAAGAGTTTATCCATTTCTTTTATTTTATCATTTGTCGGAAACCTGTTGGTCAGTGCACCCCATTTCATGTTTGGAAACTTTGGCATTATTTCGTTGATGTCTTTCATGATACCATATCATGCCAGAACAAGTAATAAAACACTATTCATTGGTTCAAAGTGACTAGTTTTTGCCATCCCTAGTCAATTAATTCTCAAGCATTGTATGAATACCAATGACAACAATAGTCGGAATCAAGACAAAAGACGGAGTAGTACTTGGGTCAGATAAAAGAGCAAGCAAGGGCTTTTTCATTGGATCAAAGATAGTACAAAAAATTGCAAAGATAGACGACACACTAGCTGTTGCAATTGCAGGACAACTCTCAGACGCAGAATACATCATCAAGGTAGCAAAGGCAGAAAGAAGACTCATGGAGCTAAGAAGGGGATTTCCTCTAACCATAAGAGAGTGCACTAGACTGATTGCAAACATTGCATATTCAGGCCTTAGAAACTATCAGCCCTATTACGTGGAACTGCTCGTTGCAGGCGTTGACAGAGAAGGCGGGCATGTTTTTGCAGCAGATATGAGTGGGGCAATAACAGAAGAAGACTTTGCATCATCTGGATCTGGCTCGCCTATTGCATATGGAGTGCTTGAGAGCTTGTACAACAACAAGATAACAAACAATCAGGCAAGCGAAATTGCATCACGTGCGGTATCTGCTGCAATGGAAAGAGACCCAGGCTCTGGAAATGGCATAAACATTCTTGCCATACCAAACTTGCAAAAGGAGGTTGTTGCATAAATGTCAGAGTCAGGCCAAAATAGTAGATTTCCATTCTACGGCCCACAAGGAAGACTTGTTCTAGTAGACAGTGCTCTTGAGGCAGTAAACAGGGGTGCCACAACTATTGGAATCAAGACACCAAACTTTGCAATGATTGCAAGCCAGATAAAACCAACACATCCATTGATGGAGCCATCTGAAAAGATATTTCCAATTGACTTTCACATAGGTGCAACCGGTGCAGGATACATTGGAGATATTTTGCAGCTAATTGACACGCTACGCCTTGAATCACAAAAACATCGACTGACATATGAAACACCAATAGATGTGGACTCGTTAGCAAAACACCTCAGCAGTTTTCTCCACAACTTTACATCATATGCGGTAAGACCCCAAGCTGCATCAATGATAATTGTAGGAGAAGACCAGACTGGAATCCAGTTGTATCAAGTGGATCCAAGTGGAACTTTCTTCAGAGGCTCGGGATTTGCAATAGGTCAGGCATCTGATGCTGCACTAGATGTAATCACAAGAGAGTATAACAAAGACATGAAACTTGATCAAGCCATCGAGCTTGGAAGAAAGGCAATAGAGAAAGCTCTTGGTGAAAAACCCATAGTAGAAACCGGAATAGTTGAACCTGGAAAGGCATTTCGTAAAATACGCACAGACAATGTCTAACCCCCAGGACGACTTTTTTTTATTAACAATATTTTTGGATTGAAAAACTTGCAATGTACCAATGGTATGACATATTTTTAGAACACAAGTGACTAGATTTCTTCAGACTTTGTAGGTGATTCCGAGTCATCAAAATCCAATACCATGCTTTTGAGGGCTATCTTTACGCCTTTTAGAATTCTCAGGCCATGTTGTTTTGAAATACCACTTGAGAACATGTAATCATTACGTCTTCATCACATAAAAGTCTGATCTAGCTTTCCATGATTTTAAAAAAATCAATTATTTCTTTTACATTTGCCAATTCTCCCAAATATGATTTTATTTGAGACACTAGTGCAGCATATTCTTCCTTGTATACATCTTTGAGTACAGTTTTCAGATATTCTGGATGTTCATAACAATCCGAAATTTTACAGCCATATAACGAACCAAGTTTTGCCATCACCAAGTGATAATTTGCGTTCCCCCTTCTCATCAAAACCAGTTCCACATAAGAAATCAAGGCCAACTTGTACGGTTCAGAGTGAGAATCCACTACAAATCATTAGCTCGTTATTTTATAATATTTTCTATCCTAAAATTTCAAAACAATGCTACCATAGGAGGTGATGCTCTAGTTATACAAGCCAAATGAACGATACCGGTTCTTTCCATCTGTCCTTTCCTGGCCCTCTTTGAGTAGCTTGGTTATCTGTTCCAGTATCCTATGAGCATTTATTGTGGCCTCGGACTTGTTTTTGGCTCCTTCTGCATCACTTTCTACAACCGCATACCTTGAGACTAGTTTTAGATTTACGTGGTATTTTTCATTACTTGCCCACTGGAGTACATATCCGCCATCACCCTCAACTATGCCTATCCAACGCAATGTACCAAACCATCTTCCCAGTAATTTGTTTACCACGTCTTCTACTTTGATTGTAGTCGGGATGTATAGCTGAATTATCTGCTCAAATTGCGTTTGTTGGTGTAAAACTATTTTTGATAGGTTTTCAAGATCAATCCTAGATTTTTTTACAAGTACAGAGTCCAAATTCTTTGTAAGTTTGTAACCGTAATCTGTCTTTTTTACCAATCCAGCATTTTCTAACCTATGCAACGATCTTGCCAAGCTTTGCTGGTGAATTCCTAATTTTCTCACAAGACCATTAAATGTATACTGGTTGTCACTGACATCACCATCCTGGTTTAGCAATGACAAGATTTTCTTGTCATTTGTTTGAAAGTCATCAAGTGATACGCTGGATGTATCATCAATTACAATTTGTACCATTTTGTCATCCACCTTGACTTCTTTTTCGTTTACAGGTTTTTCCTCTTTTTCCTGTGGGTTTTTTGTATCCATTTTTCTTACTTCCAATTAGTCGCTTTACTTATTTAAAACTAGTTTAGATGTTATCACTTGATCTGGTTCTAGGATTGTACAATTGACAGACTTTATTAGATTGGACGCAGTTTCTAGTATTTTTGAATGAGGTAGATTGAACCTATTTTTTCTTGATTTTGCATTCCTTGAATTTAATCTCAATTTATTATTACAGCACGGACAGCGTATTCCAATAGATAACGAGTCGACAAATATTCCACATATAGAACAAGGCCTTTGTCCCACTGCAAATCTAAATCCTCCCAATGGTTTTTTTGCTGCAAATCTATAGCAAATTCCTTTGCACTTCAATTTCCAAATTCCACCTTGTTATCAATTACACACCATTCCAAATAAAATAGACTAGTATTGGCAAAACCTAGTCACAGGTATTTTTATGCAAAACTAAAAATAAATACCATAACAGGCAGACAAAAGCGAGATTACTAGTCATGGTAGCAGAGATTTGGCCGTTTATTGCAATATCTATTCCTGCAATGATCTTTTTGGGCATGCGTCATGCGCTCGATGTTGACCACATAACTGCAATAGACAATCTAGTACGGTTGCATAATGCGATAAAAAAATCTCGATGGGTGGGCACGGGATTTAGCGCAGGACACATGATTTCAGTACTAGCAGAGATGATCTTCATAATTTACATAATTGGAAGCATAACAAGTGCAAGCAATCTTGCATTCTGGGGAGGTGTGATAGGTGCAATAGCTTTGGGCCTCATAGGTGCAATCAATATCTATTCAATGAAAAAATGGGGCAAGAGTGGTTCTGCAATACTTGCAAGCAAAATTTTGAACAAGACAGGAGTCTTGGGCCCAGTCGGATCTGCACTGGTTACAGGACTAGTATTTGGTCTAGGGTTTGACACTGCAACTCAAATTTCTGCCATTACTTTGTCTGTTGTAGCATCAGCAACTTCAGGTGTCCAGACTGCACTCATCTTGGCAGGCTTTTTTGCAATAGGAATGATTCCAATTGATACATTTGACAGTGTCATATTGCGTTCAACGTTTTCAAAGATACTTCACACACGCGGTTTTCGATACATGTCATATGCATTGAGTGCAAGTGCATTGGCAATTGCCTCAATTTCATCGTATGAGATATTGACAAATTCAGAAATATTGCCAAAGTTAATAGGCCCTGTTTTGGCAATAACAATAATTTCATCATCTTTTGCATATGCATTTGTAACTAGAAAAAATAAAATCCAAAAAACAAACTAGTGTAAACATCAGAGAAAAACTTCTAGAACATCAGTTTTGTTGTTTGTTACGTGTAATTGCAATTACTGCAATCACAATTCCTGCAATTCCTATACCAATTCCAGTCATGCTTATCATGTATAGTCTATCTGTGGTATCTTTTACTTGCTGGAATGATTGAACCGAATTTGCTACACCTTTAGATGCAGCATCTGCGTTATTTTTTGCATCCTCAATATCACTTGTCAATTGATTCACTAAAGTGCCCAGTTGCCCCACATTTGCAGAACTATCTGGTGATGAACCTGTAGAAGTTGGAAAGTTCAAAGTATCAACACTTGCAACATCATCCAGAGGTATTTCGTCATCAATTGCCTGGCCTTCTACTGTACCTTGGAATACAAGACTATAGGTACCAACTTTTGTTGGAATCAATACTGCATGATATTGACCGTCAACAGTATCACTTGGAAGAAAGTCAAGAGGTTTTGTCACAGTACCGTACTTGACTGATATCTGCAAGTCCTTGATTGCATTAATCACAGGCTGTGCAGTATCACCACTTCCTTTCTTTATTGTAACCTGAGCTGCATTAACCAACCCAGTATAGACAGGTTCATTATCCCATCCTACTTCAACGATATAATTTCCATAAACTTTGGTGATGTGTGCTTCTGCAGGTTTTACACCAAGTGGAGAGACAAATACAATTGCTGCAACAAGTGATAGAAATACTGCAGTAACAAGAAATTGTTTTGTTGTAGTCATGTGATTACGTCTAGAATCCTAGGTGTGATTTGAATCTAGTTGCTACCACAACACCTGCAATAGATATTATGCTCAAGAGTGCAGGTAATGGAAATTCTGGTACCGCAGACTGTCCATGTGCTTCAGTACCTTGAATGTTATAAGCCATAATTAATGTTGGATGAATGCCCACATGAGAATCTATCATTATAGTATTCACGTCTGCCTTGTTATTTAGATCTTGAACTAGTTTTGTAAAACCATCAGATATCTTGGAATTGCCCGATACACTTGGATATTGTAAAGCCACGTTGTTGAACATTTGTTGTGCAGCAGTTGCAAGTGCGACAGAATTTTCATATGCATTTGCGTTTACTATTACGCTTGGTGCCATATTTGACATGTTACCAGACATATTGCTACCGCCCATATTCATTTGAGACATGTCATTCAAATCAACAGTAGAGTTCAAAGCAGTACCATATTTTTCCATAGCTTCTTGTAGAACAAATGTAACTGCTAACGCCTGAACCGTAGAATTACCTAGTTTATCCTTATCAACTCGAACTGGAACAGATTCATCAAGATAACCATCAAGTTTTGCAACATCGTTATTTACCATGCTTTGATTTCCCGCACTTGCATCGTTCAAGGTGGCGTTAATTGTAGCCGGAATCTCTTGTTGCAACAAAGTATTTCGCTCTCCCATTTCTCTAGTGTCATTAGAATTCCAATATTCCCCTAGTGCATCAGAATAATAGCCAACTACGCCTTTATCTCCAACATGTTTGGCAACATTGGCAACTTCTGTTTTTATTTCAGTAACTTTAGCCAACCATGAAGCACTTTCATCTCCACCAAAATTGTGAGCATATGCAGGATGAGTGTAGATCAAACCAGATGCAATAACTCCTACAAGTAATAATGCTGTAAATTTCTTATTCACGATAATAACACGATCGCCATATCTCATTTAAAAGTCTTATAGTACAACAATCGAAGAAGATTGTATTTTAAAAATCATACTGGGAATTACAATATTTTGTTGTTCGACGTTTGTACCACAAATTGAGCAAGAGCAATATAGTAAATCATAGATTTGTAATACACATCACATGTTGAATACAGGTAATAAAAAAAAATTATTTGCAGTTATCATCATTGTAGCAATTTCATCAATCATAATAATTCCAGACATTCCCAAATCCTACGCACATGCATTTGTAACAAAAAGTGATCCTGTAAATTCAGAATCACTTTCAATCCCACCAACCAAAGTAGATGTCTACTTTAGTGATCCCGTAGACATAAGATACAGTGAGGTTACGGTCTTGGATTCAGATGGCAAACAAATTCAAGAAAATGATCAGCACTACATTAATGGAGATCAGCAATCGTTAAGCGTATCACTTCCAGCAAATCTCCCAAATGGCATTTACACAATATCAACTAAAGTACTTGACCAGACAGACGGTCATGTCACAGAAGATGCATTTGCGTTTGGTGTGGGGCAAGATGTTCCAAAAAGTATTACAAATAATTTAGCATCAAGCAATTATCAAGAGGTTTCAATACCAGAGGCAGTAGCTAGATTTCCATCGCTTTTAGGCCAAGTCATAGTAGCCGGCATTGCGTCATCCGCTTTGTGGCTATGGGGTCCAATATCCAGAATATCAGGATTCAGAGATTCCATGACCGAGACTAGAATCAGGATAGATGGTGCCATGGCAAAGATGGCAGTGATAGGATCAATCATAGTTTTGGCGTCAGGTTTTGCAATGATAATCGTCCAGTCTTTCTCCATAAATGCCGGAATACTGGATGCAATTTCTACAAAGTTTGGGAACATGTGGGTACTAAGAATGATCACAGCATCAGCATTGCTTGGCATGTCATTTGTAATATATCAAAAAACAAAAAAAACTCATGCAATAGTTCCAAGATCATATATTGCAATTTTACTTGGTGTAAGTTTTTCAGTATTATTGACTACAAGTCTAATAAGTCATGGAGCAGCTACTGGCCAAATAATTCCATTGCTACTTGATTTTTGCCACAATGTCTTTGCATCATTATGGATTGGTGGAATAATTTATCTTGCATTTGTTGTAATGCCAAAGCTAAAGCAGGTTACAGATTCTAATCTCAGTCTTTCTGCAATATCTATTATCATTCCAAGATTTTCAATACTAGTTGTAACAGTTCTTGGCGCAGTTGTTATTACTGGACCATTTTTGTTGTATGTTTTAGAAAGCAATCTAGCATTAACTTTGGCATCATTTTATGGTAAAATACTGATAATCAAACTCTCACTTGCTGCTGCCATGATAGCATTTGGTGGATATCACCAAGTGTCTGTCAGCAACAAGGCACATGTCATGTTTGCAAGAGGAGTCAAGAATACAGCAATAATACAGAATGCAACAAATGCAAAACAAATTCTTTCCAGGTTTGACACCAGCATAAAAATAGAGGCATTTATCGGCATTGCATTGATTGCATCTGTTGCAGTCCTAGTTGATTCAGGCTTGCCATCAAGCGAATTTCAAAACCAATTACAGTTATTGCAGAACAAAGTGTTTGCAATGACCACAAATGACAATTCCAGCATACAAGGGTTGTCCCAAACAGGATTTATTGAAAATGGAAGTAGAATAGTACTATCAATTGGCCCTTTTGCAACTGGAAGCAATGATTTTACCATATCGTTTTTGGATGCAAACAAAAATCCAATAGACATGAAATCAGCCCAGCTCAAACTCACCCAAACCGATAGCGGAATTGGGCCTATTACGATTGACACAAACAAGACAGATACCGGCACATTTACCACCAATACAGATTTTGGATTCCCAGGACATTGGACCGTGAGAGTGGAGGGAGTGCAAAATAAAGAAAATTCCCTAAATCTAGTATACTCTTATGACATGTTTGTAAAACCAAAACTGAACAGTGTCCAAGTCGACATTAAGGAATACAAGACTCCAGGAAATAGTAGCACCCCCAGATATCCAGTTTATGACAAAAGCAGGGACAAGATATGGGTCGGAGACACCACTATCAACAGTGGCAAGATACTTGACTTTGATCTAGGTACAGACAAATTTACTGTACATAAAATTGATGGATTAAACAGCATGATATATTCCGCGTTAGATTCACACAATACTTTATGGTATATTGACTATTCAAAAAAAATGCTTGGACATTACAACCCAGATGACAACTCAAACATAGAGTATCCAATTCCAGATCAAGGCATTCAGACAAGCATGGTAATAGACAGCAATGATACTGTTTGGATCACCTCTACAAACTTGAATACATTTGCAGCAAATGTATTGAAATTTAACATCAATACTACAAAGTTTGATTCCATAAAATTATCAGACAAATCAGATCCATTAGGAATTGCAGTTGATAACACGGTAGGTAAATTATGGGTAGTGGAAGGTATTGGAAAATTATCTAGTGTTGATATTTCGAACAATAAAGTAACAGAGTTTACTCCATCTGGAAATTACACCATGAAAGGTCCCACTGCCATAATTTTAGACCCGACTACAGGAAAGTTATACATCTCAGAGCATGAAGGGCAAGCAGTTTCAGTCTTTGATCCACTACTGGATACATTTAAAAAAATACAACTCGACCCTAATCCAAATAACCTTCCATATGGAATGGCCTTTGACGAGTACCATAACCTCTGGGTTGCACAGCACACCATTGATAAAATTTCAATAATAGATCCAAGAACTGGAGATATAACAGAAAAGAATATCCCTTCATCTAATACGTGGGTACAATGGTTAACGTCAGATTCACAAGGAAATATAATAATGGCAGAAGAAAGAGCAAACGCACTAGCTATTGCAACCATATCAGCAGGACAGCCACAAAGCAATCAAGCAGATATTTCACCAGTAATTCCAAAGTTTGACTTTGATTATGCCCAAGTTGTAGCACCATCCATTGCAGGATTACTAATTGTTGTTGCCTTTTTCTATTGCAAGAGTACAATAGATCTCAGAAGGGCAACAAGTCAAGTAAGAAAAACATCTTGATTGTAAAATTTCTCGTTTCACAGATAACAAAGTAGCACTCAAGTAAAAAGACTAAACTTGTTCGAGAGTTGTACCAGTTCGTTTAAATTTAATTTTTGACCAATATACCCCATGTCTAGATATGACAACATCATAGAGAACAGGTCTAATTTACTGACTTTGATCATGTTTGCGGTCATAGGAGTCTTGGCAATACCAGTAATTTTGCCCCATATCTTTCACAAGTTCCAGATTTTTCACATTCTTATCCATCTCAGCGGAATCAGCCTGGCAGTTTTCTTGAGCATAATATCTGCAATTGCCTACTCTAGAGTTAGGACCAAGAGATTATTTTTTACCATGTTAGCATTTTCGCTCTTTGTTATAGCTGAAGCATTATCCTTGGTAGATGCAACGTGGCAGTATACATATTATTTAGGACCGTTCCCAGCAGAAGAGATTGCGCATTTCTTTGAGTTGTCAACACTTGGAATGTTTGCCCTCAGCGTATTTAGGAAAGATTAATCATGAATAGAGTTACAGAAATCATCAACATTATTGAAAAAAACCCCGGAATAAAGTTCAGAGAGATAATGCGGGAGACTGGACTGAAAAATGGAGTACTGAGCTACCACACAAGAAAGTTAGAGGAAAATGGAAGTGTAAAGATAGAGAGAAAATCAGGGGAAACTAGATTCTATCCACTTTTTGTCACCAAAGAAGAATCAATATTGATAACAAGTCTAAGACGAGACACACAAAGATACATCCTATTATCATTGCTAGAGGGCGAATCACTTTCATTTAACGAAATCGTTCAAAAAGTCAAAAAGGCACCTTCGACGGTTTCAACTTTTCTTGCAAAGCTAGTAGAGGATAACATAATAGAAATCAAGATTGTAGAACAAAAGAAAATCTACTTTTTGAAAAACGTGGACATGGTACATGAAATTATTCAAAGATACAACCCAGTTCTGCTTGAAAGAACTGCGTACAATTTTGCAGATACATTCTCAAGCCTTTAGCAATACTCAAGATATCTCTCGCAAGGCAAGTGTACACATGTAAAAAATATCCAACTGCATGTATGCGATCAGGTGAAAACATGCCTACTATTTATTTAGAGTTACAAAACAAGACTCTATGAATTGAAAAGGATTACAATTTTGCTTACAGTTTTGTGCATGGCATTTCCAAGTTTTGTTTTTCTGTCAGCTTACGGCGATGGTCTTGCAAGTGAGATATTGCCACCGGCATTGATTGGAACGAAAAATGTTACCCTATCAATCAATTCTGCACCATTTTTGATTGACAACAACCATGTAGGTACTCAGATAAACTTTATTTTGCAAGACGCTTCCACACAGGAACCATTTCCAGATGCCACTCTTGCAGTTTCTGCTTTTAAAAATGACCAAGCACTTTTTGGACATGTATTCATGAGCGACAGTGGTAATTTCCTGTTTGATGTATCACCAGATAATTCTACAGATAAAATTGCAATAAATGAGGAGGGCGGTCCATTCGCAGGTCTCTTAGGTCATGGTGGGAGTTATCAGATAAAAGGTCCAATCTTTGTATCAGGTGGACTGTACAAGTTCAAGATAGAGGTTCTTACACTGGGCTCTTATGACAACCAAATAAGCAAGTCATACAATGCAGCAATATCAATTCCAATTACCAACCAATATCAGGTAAATGACAAAGACGATGGTAACCAGGCAGTTACCGTAATTGCATACTATGACCAAATTGGAAATTTCCAGTATGATTCAGACAAGAAACAGATGAGTTTTTCAATGCCATTTAACTGGAGCCAAGACAACTTGAAACAAGTATCAGTTGTACACCAGGAACTCAAGATACCAAGATCATTTACAAGTTTCATAGTTACAAAATATGATGCATCTGTTAACGGAATAAAATTAGACGATAAAGCAGTAAGCATAGACGACTATTCTTCAGACCAGTATAGAATCGTACACCTAATTTTATACAAACAGGAAGTAAACACCATTGCAGCACAACAACAAAATTCCAAGCCTGAGATGGACTTTACACTATCACCAAGCAATGAGACAGCATTTCCAATTACACAATATACAAGAAATGCCCAGTACAAGGTAAGCCTTAGTTGGGATCCGCCAAAAATTCTAGCAGGCCAAACAACAAAATTTAGTTTCCAGATTCTTGATCCATATCTAGTAAACAAGACAGTAGACTCGATAGGCTATGACTTTTCTATCATTGCTGGAAAAAATGGTCTGATGTTTCACCAGAGCGGAACAACCAATAGTGACGGTAGTCCAAATACAGTAAATGTCAACTTTCCAGACAACTATACAGGTCCAATCACAATTGGGTTTGAGAACCTAAATGGGAACAGTTTTTCAGACTCTGAAATTTCAGGCACCGTATCAAAGCCTCACATAGTACCCGAGTTTCCCGCAGGAGCACTGATTATTACTGGAACAATGTTCTCACTAATAATCACGCTTTCAAGATTTTCAAGAACATGAAGATAAAACGCGGCATAGGAATTTTGTTGTCAGGTGCAGGCATGTTTCTCGTAGGACATTTCCTGTCACAGCTTGTTTTGAACCTGATTCCAACAATCAACCCAGCCAATTCAAGTGCAATTGCAGATGCAAACTATCACATGCTATCAATAAGCAACCAGCTTGTAATCATTAGCCAATTTGGGATTATAGTCATGGTAATAGGCGGAATCGTTTTCTTTGCAGATAAAAGAAAAATGAAAAATTCAGTATGATATCCTGGAAAAATAAAATCGTTCAATTATAACATAAAAGAAAAACTAACTTTTTCACACATGTGAAATCTAACCCTTCATTCCATAACCCACAAGTACAGAATAGCATCCAAGACCACACTCTTCACATAGTGGTTTCATCGAAGAGTTTTCCGCACTACCAATACAGCACGGTTTTTTCTCCCTGCCCAGGTGGTCAACTGAAACAATTGCCCACGTAGGACAATCTATTGGTGTAGTCCCCTTTCCACCCCAGTTTTTCTTCATCAGTTCAAGTTGGCTGTCAGGGTTTATGATGTAATTATCATCAAACTTTTTCCTCATTGCAATGATATCATCAACTACTTTGGTTCTCTCAGGACCAAACGGAAAAAATAGTGGATCATTTTTCATAAACGGAGTATGAAATTGAAACCCAATCTTATTTGTATAATCATGCCATTCTTCTGCCACATCTTGTACCGTATGATAATTTTGAGAGTTTATCGTCATTGTAATCCACATGTCTTTCCATGCATTTTCTCCATTGTTATTTACATAGTCAAGAATATTTTTTCGAGTCTTGTCATAAGATCCAGGACCGCGAATCTTATCATGAATCTCTTTTGTCCCATCTATTGAGATCCAGTAAAAGTAGAGATTTTTTATTTTTTTGAGCGGCAAGGTTCCGTTTGATACAATACAGATTCTTTTTGGAAACTGTTTTACAAACAAATCTATAACATCGGGTCTAAGAGTAGGCTCGCCTCCAACAAGTGTAATGATAAATACGTGTTTTTTCTTGAATTTTTCATCAATTACTTTTTGCCATTGCTCTACTGTGAGTTCCTCATTTTCTTTTCTGTTTAGCCACCAATAGCAATGCGTACAGTGTAGATTGCACACATTGATTATATCAGCAGAGCCATACAGCGGACTCTTGCGATGAAATAATCTATAGCCTGCAAATTTGCCAAATATGTGAAAATAGCAAGGCATTTCTTGGATTAATTGCGCAACCCCTCTGCCCATCACTTGCATTATATCATAATATCGTCTTACTAGTTAAAATGCATTTTAGAATATCAACAATTTTTACAATGGCATATAGAAGGATACGTATTATTTCATCTGATGGCCTAATTGGCGCACATTAGCGTCGTAGTGCACCGTACCTTTGATATCAGACGTATCTTTTTTGAGATAGTTTCACGTATCTCATCAATGTTTAGACACTCTAATTTCACTATGACATCATAGTTACCAAACACGCCTGACACTTCCTTTACAGAATCTATTGATTTCACACCCTCTACAATTGTCCCCTCCGCACCCATTTCACATGTTATCATCACATATGCGGTTTCCAACTACAATATATCGTGTTCATAATATATGAAATTTTTGTATTTGCCAAAAAATCTGACATGCAATAATTCGATATCACAATCCAGTACAAAAATACGGTACATGGTTCCATGGATACATTACACAAAATACCACAGATCGGCAGTTACTGAACAGTATAGCATGCTCTTAAAAAAAATGAAAAAATGTAAAACTACTGGTCCCCGATTAGGAAGGTTACATCTACAGTAGTTGTTACTTGTTGGTTTGACGTAAATACTGGAGTGGATTTGTCAACCATGGCAGACATTGCGCCATAGTACATTGGAACGGGTTGCGGGTTAAACTCTGACAAGTTTACCATTTTTACGCCAATTATCTTCTGGCCTAATGGATCAATTGCTTTTTCTGCCCGCGATTTTGCGTTCAAGACAGCGCTGTTGAGCAGATCATCTTGCATGCTTTGCTGCTTTGCAGGAGAGAGTGAAAACGAGATGTTATCTACTCGGTTTGCTCCAGCACCCACTGCAGAATCTACTATACTTCCAGCAAGGGATAGTTTGTCTGTCTTGACATACAAGGTGTTTGAAACCTTGTATCCTATCAACACTGACTGGTGCACACCATCAACTGGATAAGGTATAGAATCATTGTACACGGGATAAATCGAGAATTGAGCAGTGCTTATCTCGTCCTTTGTTATCCCAATGCTTTGCACAGCTGTTACCACAGCATTCATCATTTGAGAGTCTGAGCTGATTGCATCTTGTGCAGTCTTTGCTTGAGTATCAACTCCAAACTGGACAGTAACCAAATCCGGTGCTACTGAAGAGGTTGCCGAACCTGTAACTGATACAGTTCTCTCTCGTGATGCAGGTATCACAGGCGCTTGTTGTCCATAAGCCCCTTGTTGAGAAATCTCCAGACTTGCAAACACTGCAGTTGAAACAATCAAGACTGCAGCAAGTGTTGCAAGTATGGTTTTTTTCTGGGTTGTCATGAAATATCATAGTACAGTACAGTTAATAGGCTTTGATTAAATTTCAATTTAACTTAATATTTTTTAAAAATTTAGATTATAATCTGAAATATCATGTATTTTTTATCAAAATTCTGCCCACATCTAATTTTGTACTATTTCTTTGTTTTCCTAAATTTTGAAAATACATGAATTCCAAAAAACACTGCAAAAAATGCAGCGGCTGCACCTGCCAGTGCAATGATAATAATCATCGGATCGGATGATACCATAGACGGTTCGGGAGCTGGAGCATTGACTGTTGCAGCAAATGGTGCAATGGATGCATTACTTCTCAAAGATTCAGATGTATGTGGAAGACTCTTGAGTACAGCACCTGAAGTAACTGTTACTTGATTTGGAACTTGGTTCTGCTCTAAAAAATAAATCGCAGGGCCCACTACAACAAATGCTGCAACGCTTGCAAGATAGTGACGCAGTTGCATAAAGATTGCCTCTTTTTTTGATTTTGAAACATTATTTTCAGCAGGACTTGTAGGAGGAACGATAACAAATGCAGTTTTTACAGGACCATAGTATTTCATCTGTTTATTTTTTGAGCTTAGTTCAATTTTTTCTACTTTAATCAATCCCACACCAAGCAGGCGGTTGATATGCCAGTTGACAAGCGGTAATGAAATGTTCAATGATTTTGCCAGATCGTTTGTGCTTGATATCCCTTGAGATATTTTACCAAATATTGCCCGGCCAGTATCATTTGCAAGTTCTTCTCCAATTATCTTTATTCTCTCATCTTCTGTACTGATTACCTCAATGTGCTCTTGAGCCTTGACAAGAAAATCAGAGTTATCATCATCTGACATGCCTAGCATATGGTCGATATACCATATAATTGAACAGCATTTCTGGAATCATACCAATACGGCTTACAATCATTTCACACCCGCGTTAATTGATACTCATAGACAATGTAAAAATAGTATTTACCATACTTGACATATCATCATGATGCCATTTTTCCTTGACATTTGGGGGTGTATTCCAGAGATTTCCAAGAATTGCACAGATATGACCAACGCGTCTTCTACATATCTTGGAGTTGTAATGGGCGTCATAATAGGAGGCATAGTTAGCTGGTGGATTTACAACAGACAGAAACGTACATCAGAGCAGCAGGATAAAATTCTAGGCAGAATAATAGACCTTGAAAAAAATCACAGTGACATTTTAAAAAAACTTGCAGACTTTGACGACAAGCATGAATCATCGTTTGACGCACTACAAGAACTTGACAGAAAGATTGATGTGCTGCTCAAAAAAGATCAGGGTTCTAAATAATACATCATTTGTTTGAAAACGTCCACTTGTCTTCTTTGTTCATCTTCAATATCTGCTCAGGCGAAATGTCCTTGTGGTCAATGCCTATATGATTAGTATATTCCACAAGACTTGAAAATTTCTTGTTACATACAGGACAGTTCTTCTCAAATCCACCCATGAAATGACTGGACGAATTTTATATTTTAAGATATTCTAGATTCCCAGTATCAGAGTTTGCCGTATTCTTCTTCGTCAGAGTATGCCCTTTCTGCATGCTCTTCAATGTCAAGCCCCGCTTCTTCCACTTCGGGGCTCACCCGTATTGGGACCAAGACCTTGATTATCTTGAGAATCAACCATGTGCCTCCAAAGCCCATCAGTATTGCAATTCCCACACCTGTTGCCTGTGCCCCAAGCTGTCCCGGATTGCCATACAGCCATCCGTTTATTCCAAGGTGGTTTACTGCAGAGTTTGCAAATACACCTACAAGAAGTGAACCTATAATTCCTGAAACTCCGTGAACTGCACCAATATCAAGTGCATCATCTATCTTTAGTTTCTCTTTTAGTATTGGCACCATGAGTGATGATGCAAATCCTACAATGATTCCAATCACTACGGCAAATTCTACTGCAACATATCCTGAAGCTGCAGTGATACCTGCAAGACCTGCAACTGCTCCGTTGATTGCAGCAATCACGCTGGATTTTCTGGTACGTATCCAAAATATTACAACCCAGATAAGACATGATACAGCAGATGCCATTTGCGTGTTGACAATTGTCAGGCCAGAAAGAGAACCTGCAGAATATGCGCTTCCAGCGTTAAAGCCAAACCATCCAAGCCATAAAAGTGACGAGCCAAGAACTGCAAGCGGAATGTTATGGGGGACCATTATTCCAGGACCAAATCCAAGCCTTCTGCCAAGTACCAGGGCAGCTGCAATTCCTCCAACTCCTGTCGTGGTATGTATAATCATCCCTCCTGCAAAATCAACTACTCCAAGTTTGTGTAGCCACCCATCTCCCCAAATCCAGTGCACCAGAGGATAATAGATCAATGCACTCCATGCTACAATGAATAGTATGTATGCGCTAAACTTCATCCGCTCTGCTACTGCGCCAGTAAGTATCAGCGGAGTAATTACTGCAAACATCATCTGGAACATTGCAAATGATACACCCGGTACTGTGGGTGCATAATGTAGTCCCTCATGTTGGGAGACACCCTTTAGGAAGCTCCAATCCATGTTTCCTGTTAGTCCCTCACCTGTATCAGGACCAAAAGTCAGGCTAAACCCAACTGTAAACCACATGACACTGAGCAATGCAAGGCCAAAGAAGATCTGCATAAAGACGGAGACTGCATTTTTCTGTCTTAGAAGGCCAGCTTCGAACATACCCAATGCGGGTATCATGAGCAGCACCAAGCTAGATGCTATCATAAGCCAGGCTGTGTCGCCTGTATTTATCGGAACGGGCAAGATGAAATTAGGTCATAATATTGTTCTATTAATCATTTTCCAAAATATGCATTATATGCATACTATAATGACTTGGCCTTGTTTCCAAACTTGCCATCCATTACAATTTCTGACAAGGGTTTTCTTGTGTTTGGAGTTTCACGGGCTTGAAGTTCCGGAGACAGTTTATCCTTTGGGCCTCTTTTCCCAATTGCAATCATTGCCATCACTTCAAAATCATCGGGCACCCCAAGAGTTGTCCTTGCCTTGGCATAATCAAAACCTGCCATTGCATGTGTTACCAATCCCTGCGATACTGCCTGGATTGCAAGGTTTTCCCATGAGGCTCCAGTATCAAACTGGTGCGTCAGTGACGGCTGTCCGTTGTTCTCAAAGTTCTTTCTTGATATGATAACCACCAGAGCAGATGCATCAGCACACCACTGCTTGTTAAAGTCAATTAACAGGTTGAAAAAATCATTCCAGTTTGGCGAGTCCCTTTTTGCATAGATAAATCTCCATGGTTGGCTGTTAGAAGATGATGGAGCCCACCTTGCAGATTCAAAAAGAGAGAACAGTTCCTTGTCACTTATCTCAGATGGTACAAATGATCTTGGAGACCACCTGCTTACTATAACAGGGTTAATTTCAAATGTCATGCTTCGTGTCTTTTGCACTTCGGGGTCTATCACGAATAATTTTTACACTTTTAGTTATTTAATACTAATGATTTTCTAAATCATATAGTTTGAAATTTTAAATTAAAAAATTATCTTTTCATTGAATCAATGCGGGAGAAAATGGGCCCCATGTATTTGCTAGAGGCAACAACTGCAAATGCGATACCCGTACCAAGAAGAATTCCGGCAACCACATCTAGTGGATAATGAACACCGACATAGACTCGCGAATATGCAACAAGTATGGCCTCAATTGCTAAAATGATTGAGGCAATTATCTGCTTGCCTTTATTAAATCTCAAAAGAAGAATTGCTGCACCGCCTGAAACAATTACTGCATGACCAGACGGAAAAGATGGATCCGTTTCACTTTTTACCAATAGGTTGTCACTGGATACAGGAACCGGTCGTGGTCTATCCACTTCGTCCTTAAGAATAGTTCCAAGAGGAATTAAAACCAAAAACGTTATTGTTAGCAAGACTGCAACCTTGCGGCCATCTTTTTTGCCAAAAACAAAAAGTAGTGCGGTGACTCCAATCCATACCGCTTCTCGTCCATACTTTGACAGGCCAACCATTATTTTGCTAATGGTCTTTCCTCCAGGATTGTTTACTGCAGTAAACGAAGAATGATCCCATTCTGAGATACCCGTATTATTTTGAACAACAAGTAAAGCCAAAACTGCAAAACCTGCAAGCAATATTGCAGATGCGATAACATATTTCATTTAATCAAATGAAAAAACAGGTTCATTATAAAATAATCTGATGGCATCACTGCAGACAGTCATTGTGCACTTGTTCTTCGCTTTCTTTTCTGCATGCCTTGCAGTAAAACTGGTATGGCTTGCTGCATATGATACATTTCTTTAGCGTCTCAAGTTCATATCCACAGTGTCTACAAGTATCAGTGCGCATTTCATATCAAATTGTTCTTTATCATATTTATCAATTATACAAAAACTCCAATGGGTAAAATGCAGTAGGACAAGCTAATTACATTAGGATAGAAAAATATTCTCTAAGAAACTTAGCTTAACAATAATAAAACAAGCTTATGATATGTTATCAGTCGGGCTGGGGTAAATAACAACATGGCAGACAAAAAACCCACAGTGTGGGCAGCAGAGGTACGAGCTCCTTTCAAAAAAGTAATAGCATATGATGTCTTGTTTTTGGGACTAGGTGCAATTATCGGAGCAGGAATTATTACAGCAGTCCTATTTCACTAGGACTGTTCTTTTTTAACTTAGGAAAAAACATTTTTACAAAATTTGCAAACAGTATCAAGAAAAATTTATTCTACACGATGATACTGTACCAACTGATCATAGTATCTTACAGACTTGACATTGACAAATTCAAGCATGCCATATTTTGACAGTTCCCTGCCAAATCCACTTTGCTTGACACCGCCAAATGGAATTCTTGGATCAGATACTAGCACGTTGTTTACTGCAACCATGCCAGAATCAACCAGTCTTGATAGTTTTTCTGCCTTGTCAAGATTCTGAGTCCATATGCTTGCGCCCAGTCCATATTGTGAGGAGTTTGCAAGCCTGATTGCTTCATCTTCATCCTCAACTACTGTAACTGGTGCTACCGGACCAAAGACTTCGTCGTGAGCCACCATCATATCAGGTGTAATACCATCAAGAACAGTTGGTGCGTAAAAATAGCCCTTGTCGCGGAGTCGCTTGCCCCCGGTGAGGATTCTAGCACCTTTTGCTACAGCATCTTTTACCATCTCTTCAATCCTATTGAGGCCATCAGTATTTACAAGCGGGCCAATGTCGGTTGTGTCAGACATTGGGTCTCCCACGTTTAGTTTTTCGACCTTTTGTACAAATTTTTCAATGAATTCCTTTGCCAAGTTTTTTACCACAAAAAATCTCTTTGATGCAATACAGCTTTGTCCACAATTGATGAATCTTCCCTTGACCGCACCAGTTGATGCCTTTTCAACATCAGCATCAGAGCAGACAATGAATGGGTCACTTCCACCAAGCTCCAAGACACATTTTTTGATTTGCGATGTTGCACGCTGTGCAACTTTGGCACCAACTATATTGCTTCCAGTAAAGGTTACTGCATTAATATCAGAATCAATTAATTTTTCAGCCATGCTTGAATTGCTGACAAGTGTTTGAAATACACCTTCAGGAAATCCAGTGTTTAAGAATAATTTTTCCATTTCAATTCCACACTGCATTGTGGCACTTGCAGGTTTTAGCACGATGGTATTTCCAGCCATAAGCGATGGGGCTGCAAACCTTAATGCCTGCCAGTATGGAAAGTTCCATGGCATTATACTTGCAATAACTCCAATTGGTTGGAATGCAACAAAACTTTTTCTTGCATCAGTATTGATTATTTCAGGAGTTAGAAAAGTCTCACCATTGTCACCGTAAAATTCCATGGCCCATGCGCATTTTTCCACTTCAGCTAGTGATTCCTTGAGTGGCTTGCCCATCTCTTGTGTGGCAACTTTTGCCAGGGATTCCTTGTTCTTTCGAAGATTTTCAGCCAAGAGATGCAAAAACATGGCGCGGTTCTTAGAGTCAGTCTTCCACTTTGAAAAAGCCTCCCGTGATTTTGCTATTTTATTTTTAAGATCAACTTCTGTGATGTTTTGATATTCAGCAATGACTTCTTCAGTTGCAGGATTGATTGTCTTAATTGACATCAGATATGATACTCATCAATACGGTTATATACCTTTGGTTGGTTATCATTACCAATGAATGGTAACTATGACCAACCTGACCCAACAGCCATCTTCAGAGAATGGATCCAGCGAAGCGGCAAGGCGCAAATGGACTTTATGAGAACATTTGGCGACGTGATGAACCGTACAAATCAAACAAACCCACTTGATACATTAAAGGAAATGGCAGACAAGACCACAAAGACACAGGCAGATTTCGTACAAAATTTTGCAGAGAGTGGATCAAAGGCCATGTACAACTGGTTTAATCTTGCACAAAACTTGCCACAATTTTCATCGTGGGGAGCATTCAAGACATCAGTTGGAAGCAATGGCAGAATATCCATACCAGAAGCAGAAAGAGAAGCAATCGGAATCAAGGAAAATGATCTGGTCCAAGTGATTGTAGTTCCAATCCATAAAAGTAATTCACGACAGGAGGTGAAAAAATGAGCAAGACAGAAGCAAAAGAGGCATATGCAGTATACAAACAGAATGTGAATCGATATTTTGAAGAAGCAGAGAAGAATGTCACACAATACATCCAGGCAGTCTCAAACCTACAGCAAGAATTTGCAACAGCATACAAAAATGCAGTAGAGACAGCAATCGAGTTCCAGCAAGAATCAGCAACAAAGAGCGGCTTTAACGCAAACCTTCCACCAACTTACCTCAAGGCAATAAACGATGCAACTGAGGAGATAGTAAAGACTAGTTCTGTACAAAATAAAGCAGTACTAGCAGCAATGGAAGCAGCAAGACAAAACATCAAGACATTCAATGACAACCTAAAGGCATTCACAACTATGGATGCAAACATACTGCAATCATGGTTCTCAGCATGGACTCCAAGCAAGAACTAGATTAAATCTTCATTTTTTATTTTTATTTTTTCAGACCTTTCAGCAAGCCACTGGGTAAATTCAGGAAGAACCTTTTTTTGTGAAAACGAGCTTGCTATCATGCCTACATGCCCGGTAGGATAGATCTTGAGCGTCTTGTCCTGGCTTGAGACAGCATAGTGGATTGGCATGCTGCACTCTGGTGATACCAAATGATCACCTACTGCCACCTGCGTAAGAAGAGGCATGGAGATGTTTTTGAGTGACACCTGTCGTCCTCCCACGTACATGTTGTTGTTTATCAAGAGATTCTCCTGGTAGACGTCTTTTATCCACTGTCGGTACAGTTCCCCAGGTATTGGAGGAGTGTCAGAGACCCATTTTTCCACGCGGATGAAATTTTCTACATATTCTTTATCATGAATGTTTTTAAAGAAATTAAGATATTTTTCAAAGCCTTGCTCAAACGGTTTTAGAATTGAAAATACATAGTACATCAGCTCAGGCGGCATGTTACCAAGTGTATCTACCAACTTGTCCACATCCATGTGCTTTGCCAAGTTTGATACAACGGTACTATCCCTTCTACCATCAATCACTGGCGCAGTGAGAATCAGGTTTTCTACTTTTCCAGGATGTAGTGCGGAATATACAGTAGAGAGTGTGCCACCGGTGCAATAGCCCTGCAAAGATATTTTATTAGATGCTGATTCTTTTCTTACAAAATCCACACAGTTGTCCATGTAACCATTTACATAATCATCAAACCCCTCATGTCGGTTTATCTGAGTCGGCGTCCCCCAGTCAATTAGGTATACATCAATTCCCTGGTTTAGCAAATTTTTCACCCAGCTCTTTTTCTGATTGATATCCAAGATGTGAAATCTGTTTACCAAAGCATATGCAATCACAAGCGGTGTCTTGATCTGTTTTTGGACCAGCGGGTTAAAGTGCAATAGTCGAATCTTTCCCTCAGAATAAACAACTTCATGCGGAGTCACCTCAAGGTCTATCTCTTCGAGGGACTGGGCAAGGTTTGGTGCATCAAATATGTTCTTGTTTAGTTTAATGAATTCTGCCAACAGCCTTGGGTCCACCTTTATCTCGTTTGCCATCTGTCAGGTTCCTTCCTTGTTTGCTATTTTTTCAAGTTTGGCAACTCTTTTTCGCAAAGAGTGTAGTTCTTTGTACACTTCGTCCATGTCTTTTTTTGTAGGCATGTTTGCGCTTTCAAGCAGTGTTGATGCCATGTTGTTCCAGTGCTTTGCAATTTCCAATTCACTTGTCACAAGCCTGCCAAAGTTTTCTGCAAAGTCAGACGAGTCAAATAATCGTGTAAAGTAATTTTCAAAGATATCAATCCATATGCGCTTTGATGCCTCTACATGCTCTGTATCATTTGGAATCTCAGGCACCTTTCTTGTATACTCTTTTTGGGCCTCATTCCACGTATCTGCAAGTTGTTTGTAGTAAGCCGAGAGCCTTGTGTTAAATTCTGTCATGTCCTCGTTCATTTCGATTGTTTCGGTGCTTAGATTTTTGGCGTTTATTGCAAACTTTCGAAACGGCCCCGTGGCAGCAAGCGATTGCTGTCTGTTTGACATCAAATATAGCAAGTCAGTCCAGAAAAGAGAGTTGTGTTTGTAGTTTGCCAATGATTTTTTCATGTCTTGAGGGATTGCCATGGGAAGTAGAATAAATTAGGTTTCTATACATATAGAGATTACTCGTTATCATTTTTCATTGTAACAAATTGTTAAAAGGATGTATGATATACCAAGTAACTAGTGTCAATCTCCAAACCCCAAGAAAAAATTGTAGATGCCAAACATCACCTATCAGTATGTGACGTGATGAGAGACAATACAAATGAGGTCATAATGAAAATTGAGGGTCTTTTGCCATCATACATTGAGAGTTTTGCAGACATGCAGGCAGAAGGCTTGCGCATTACGCGAGACTTTTTTGGGACATGCTACATTGCAGAAAAAGAACTTCTCGAAAAGATGGGTGTTGACCAAAAAGCAATTGAATCATTTGACAAGTACTCCAAGGTAATAACAAAGACTACAGTCTCGGAAATAGACATGATAAACAACTTTCAGAGGACATGGGTGGAAAACATCATGTCGTCAATGAAATCATATGATGATTATGTTAAAGTCATGATATCATCGTATGCCAAGATGCTAGAGTATACTTCGGCTCTGATTCCAAAGAGAACTTGAGATTTTGCCGATCTTTTTTGGTGAATAAGGCTTTACTGATATTGTCATAACTAGTATCGCTAAAAACTTATTTTGTTTGCAAAACCCACAGATTCACGGATGAAAGAGAAATTTGTTACAATAAACAGGAATAATATCAGATATTTAGAAGACGGTCAATCTGATCGCAATCTCATCCTTCTTCACGGACTAGGTGGATATGCTGAAAGATGGAGTAACCTGATGCCACACCTGAACAAGAAATATCACATCTTTGCGCCAGATCTTATCGGGTATGGCCAGAGTGACAAGCCTTCAGTTGATTACACTCCAGAGTTTTTTATAAAATTCGTTTTTGATTTTATGGAAACACTTGGGATCAAAAAGACATTCGTGATAGGCACATCGCTTGGCGGACAGATAACTGCAGAATGTGCTGCAACCCAGAGTTCGGCAATTGAAAAGATAATCTTGATCTCGCCTGCTGGAATAATGAGAAAGTCCACACCCACACTTGATGCATATACCATGGCAGCACTATACCCCAATTATGATTCTGTAAAAAATGCATACCAGATGATGATAGGTCCAGACAAGCAAGTCTCCGAGATATCAATTGAGAGATTTGTCACCAACATGTCACGGCCAAATGCAAAGATGGTGTTTTTATCAACTCTTCTTGGGCTAAAGAATGCACCGGACATTTTTGATAAACTTGAAAAAATAAGTACCCCTACACTCGTGATTTGGGGCAAGGAGGACAAGCTGATACCTTTCGAGTACGCACAGCAGTTTGTCTCATCAATCAAAAACTGTGAGTTTATCCCAATGGAAGGATGCGGGCATTCCCCATATGTAGAAGACCCAATAAAACTCTCAGATATAATAATAAAGTTTTTTGCAAAATGATTTTGTCATAGTTTAAAATTACAAGATTTTGTACTAGCACCATGAAAGGCACCACAAATGAAGGAAGAACAACAATATCTGCAAATCACAGACTGTTACTTGTTTGCCTGTTTGCCTTGTTCATCATTGGTACAACATACTATTATCTAGACGACAGAAAGGAGATATATCAAGTCCAGTGGATTACAGCATCCATTTTGTGGTACATTACAATCGGTTTTAGCATAATCAAAGTCTGGACCAAGACAAGAATTGGATATCTTGTAGCTGGAATATTATCATGGACGACATTTGTATTCTTGATGCTTGACAACGGGTATGTCGTATTTCACACTACACTAATTGCAGCCAGGCCAGACTATACCATGACAGTACGAAATTTTATCGAGGCAGGTGTTGCATCACTTGGGATACTATCATCCCATAATGCATTCAACAAAACCAGACACAAGGCAAAACCTAATTGAGACTGGACATGCTTCAAAATTTTGGGAATCATAGAAAACATCTAATCTAACAACATTACACAAATCACTAGACTACAAATGCGCGCAGAAGATAATGAAAAATCAGACGAGAATGTGCTCATCCTACAAGGGGGAGGCTCTCTTGGAGCCTATGAGTGTGGGGTGTACAAGGCCATTGACAAACTAAAGATAAAGATAGACGTTGTTGCGGGCACCTCAATTGGTGGAATCAATTCAGCAATAATTGCCGCAAGCAAGAACAACAACCCAGCAAAAGATTTAGAAGAATTTTGGCTCTCACTGTCGCATACTTCAACATCGCCTTTTCTTACCGAGCGCATGAGGATGATCTCTTCGTCAATTTATTCTGCAATGTGGGGAAACTCTAATGCATTTTCACCCCTTTGGTTTAGACCATCTTTTGAGTTTTTTTACAACTCTCCTTATCTTTATGACATTTCGCCGATGAAGACAACGCTTGAAAAATTTGTAGATTACACAAAGCTCAAGGATCCTGCAAGACCAAGGCTCATAGTAACTGCCACTGACATCCAAAACGGAAAACCGTCCATATTTGACAGCAAGTATGACAACTTTACATCAGACCACGTCCTTGCAAGTGCTGGATACCCATTCTATGGAATTGCATGGACCAAGGTCAGCAACAGATACCTATGGGACGGGACCTTGCTGAGCAACACTCCATTAAGGGAGGTAATTGATGCATCACCCATACGGGATAAGCGAGTCATAATTGCAAACCTGTTTCCCAACAGCCAAGAAGAACTTCCAAAAAACATGATGGAGTCATGGCATAGGGCAAGAGATATCATACATACAGACAAGACTGACCAAGCAGTACGAATGTCAAAAATAATTTCAAGGTATCTTGTCATGATAAACAAAATGCATGACCTTTTGAAATCTGCTCCACTTGATGATGTCAGTAAGAAAGAACTTGCAGCAATTGAACCAGAGTTTAACAAGCTTGCATGCCAGAGAGGCGCCATAATAAAAGAGATAGTAAGAATTGAGAGAAAAGAGGATGCACATTATCTTTTCGAGGATGCAGACTTTTCAATTGATACCATAAAGAAATTGATAAAGTCTGGCGAACGTGATGCAATGAGGTCCTTGGAAGACTTTGGAAAAAAATAGTAAAAAAGAGAAGATTTGGGTCAATCAGTGTTTGTGGTTAACAATTTTCTGTAGTTGGTGAATTAAATCAGCTGCTGCCTTGATGTTATTCCAAACATCATTTGATTGAGTTCCTTGATACTTGTTTGAGCCGACTTGGCCTAATGCAGTGCTTGCATTGTTAATATCCGTCTGTGTCTGGCTTACCAATGCGTGATATGAAGATGTGCTGTTTTTTGTAGCAAGAATATTTAGCTTTGCCTGGTCTACCGGGTTGCAGTTGCTGCTGCAAAGTGAAAGTTGTCAGGAGTCTTGCATCCATTGTATAAACAGAAACTATCTAGTGTTGCCTTGATCTGTGTGCTGTTTTGTGCATTTTGTATTGCAAGTTCAAATGCCTGGACTTGAGCAGTTGCGTTGGTTGTCACTTTGTTTATTTCAGTGATGTCTTCACCACGCTTTGTCATTTTGCCAGTCATGTTCTGAGCACGAGTCAGTATCTGGTTGTACATCTCTGACTTGAGATTGCCCTTTTGCTGTTTTGCTACAAAGAGACAACTATTTTCTGTAGACCCAAGTGGGCTTGCGTCAGATTTTAATGTCGTGTTGATTGTTTTGCTGTGCACTGTTTTTAATATATTATGAGCACCAAGATTTGCGGTTCTAGAATCGCTGTTGTATACCTTGACATCAGTCTTGAACTGCACCACATTGCTGGCATTTACATCAGACTGTAAAGTGGCAAAGCCAGTACTTGTCTTTGCTATATCAGTACTCAATGTAGCAGTAGTTGTAGAATTGTTTATCGCAGTTACAACATCACCAAGATATCCATAAGATATGCATTAGAGCATGTCATAGATGCAAGTTGCACCTGTAACTGTTTTTCTGCATATTGTGATTTGTTATCCGAGTCTGCAAATGCTGCAGATGGTAATGCAATCAGGACACATGCAATCAATGCCGTGTATTGGAGTCTAGTTTGCATGAGAAATATCTAATTGTATGTTTATAATGTACTGCGTATCATTGTGACTTAACAAAGTTACCCAAACCTTGTACGATATACAGCATAATCTAAAAGATATAAGGTCAGGAAAACATGTTATGGCATGGACGATAATAAAAATAAAGACCGCGAAGAATTTCCAGACGAGTCTTCTGAAAACAATGACGAATCGGTAGAATTTTTGGATGATGAATTTGAAGAAGATGTTGATTCCAAAAAATCATAGTTTTTAGAAAAACTGACAATCACTTAAAAGCAGGACAGGGGTAATGGAATCATGAATGATGGTCAGTATAATTCCCAGATTGAAAAAATTGCAGCAATAATACTAGAAGATAAAATATCTCTTGATGAGCAAGACGATGGCAGATTAAAAAAATATCGCGAAGTGGCAAAAAAACAATTCCACCTACAAGACGAGCCTGCTGCTCAACTTGTAAATGAGGCATTTTTGTACCTCAAGCTAAAAGGTGCAGATTCTGCTGATCCTCTCCAACATGGAGACCAGTTTGGTGCAGGATTTAGTTAAAGTAGAAAATATACTTTAGGCAAACTTGAGTCTAGTTTTTGCAGATATTGCAATTATGGAAATTACTGCAATCACAAGTACAATTGATGAGAGTACACCAAATTCTGGAACCACTTGTGTGCCTATCACCTCCACCTGTGAGGTATCCATAGGAATTGCTACAGTTATGGTTCGGTCAGTAGGTGTTTTGCTTTCTGCAAAGTCAGTATCTGCACCATCAACTAGCACAAAGAACTGGTCATCGCTTGCACCATTTTTTGCATCGATAAGAGACCTTGGCAATGTAACGGTAAGGTTTCCGTCAGAGGATGAATTTAGAGAAATTATAAGAGAAGTGTCTTGCGGGCTGATTGTCATGTCACTAATTATTGCACCAGAAATGTCATAATTTACAGGAAATGATTGGCCACTCTGAACATCTTTTATGACATACTGTGATGTTTGTGCAAAAGCCGGTGCCACGCCCATTGAAAAAGCAATTGATAACATCACCACATATGAAGACCAATGCATGTTCTCTTTTTTACACTGTATTATTTGACCTTTGCTAGCAATTTGCATTATTTAGAAAATTGAAAATAGAGGCATTTTGACAAGATATCAAGTTGTTTTTGATAAAACGCCAAACACTTTACTTTTTAATCCCAATTATATTATTTGCCACATTCTCTGGCAGTTCAGCAATGGGTGACACCCAAGGCAGTCAGTCACAAGTTAGCATTACGATAAAATATGCAAATGACACGTTAACTGGATACACTGTTCTTGCAGGCAGTCACCAAACGTATACTGTATCCCAAAAATATTCATGGCCAAAAGACTCACTCTCAAGATACAACCTGCAGGCATATTCTGTTGACAATGGTCCAACAGTTCCAATTACCAGAGCAGCAGATGGAAATTTCACACTAGATGTTACAGCAGACTCTAACCACGTGATTTTATTTTTTGCAAGGCCTCAATTTCAGATTATAATACACGGTACAGACAATGCAACATTTTTTCCAGAATCTCCCACTGGGGATAACTGGTTTGATGCAGGAACAGATGTCCAGTTTATTGTTCCATATGTATTACCAACAGACAATCAAACAAGACAACAACTTGACGGATGGTCAGCTGACAACTCTGACATCAATGATACACCAAGACTAGAGTCTGGCTTGTTCAAATCTTCTGTGATACACATGTCAGTGACACAGACAGTTTATCTGGATTACAAGACCCAGTTTTACATTCAGGTTATCTCCAGTTTTGGTAGAGCACTTGGTACAGGATGGTACAACTCGGGAGATATCGTAAACGTTTCAGTTATTCCAGGAAATGACATAATTGCAAACCATGTATTTGCAGGGTGGCAGGGCTCTGTAATAGGAAGCCAAAACCAAGTATCTGTGGAAACATTGGCAGATTCGCCAAAGGTTCTAGTTGCAATCTGGTCTGTAGACTACACCAACATTTCCATTGTTACCATAATCATAATTGCAATTTTGGTTTTGCTTGCAATTTACCAAAAAAGGAAAAAACCTTCCAAGATGTGATGGACTCAAGAGCGAGAACTTAAAACTATCAGTTTTGATTACCAACATGTTGCTACAGAACCAGGACCCAGTAGCTTTAAGTGAAGAAATCCAAAAAATCATGGTGGCTAATGGTTTTAAAAGAGAGTGTTACTCCAAGATTCTAGATTATACTGTAAACCTGTTCGAGTCAAAGGGACTTGGGATTGATTATTATGGCTATCACAACATCATCCATGAGCTTGAGGTGACCTATGTCACGCTGCTTGCTGCCCAAGGACAAATCACTCAGAGCATCCTCAAGCCAGAAGATTTTCCCTATCTCTTTGTTGCAGCACTATTCCATGATTACGATCCTCAAAAAAAGGTGGACAAGCCACATGAAGAGGATGCCGTAAAATTTGTCATGACAGATGAAAAGCTTGACACATTTCTAAAAGATGCAAGCATTGACAAAAATTTGATTGCAGCGCTCATACACAGAACCACATATCCTTGGAGCGGCGAGATAAAAGATGTCACAGAGAAAAAAATTGAAGACTGTCTTAATTTATCAGGTATTGCAAAAGATGATCAGGAGAAAAGAGAGCATTTCAAGAAAGTTGGTTGGTTTCTCTCAGTTACAGACAGGATTGCAGGATACACGCTTGGAGACTTTGCAAAAGCACTGGAGATGGCACAGAAAAATGCCCACGCACTTGCATGGCATCCATATTACATCGTCAGAAGGTCTGTTGCATATTTTGAAGATTTGCTCAACAATGATGCAGAAATGTATCGAAACGTATTGCAATCCCTGCCAAAAGACATGAGAAAACATTTTACCGATAATGTTTTGTCTTTTATGAAACTGCGTGAGCAAGAGATCCAGATTGAAGGATCACTTGTCTATGACAATACAAAGTTTTTTGCAGTAATAGAGTCAATGTCAAACAGGCAAGAACCAGAGTTTATAGAAACATTGACGGAAATCCACAAGCAACTGCCAAAGCCTTTACAGTTCAAAAAAGACCAGTTCATAGAATCAGTTACAGCAAAAGATACCATACTAAATACGCTAAGGCTTGGAAGCGACAATGGCCCAATAATTGGTTTTACAAAAGGCGGACCACTGGAGACATACAAGCTCCGCCATGAAATCAGCGATGTAAACCATGGACTCAAAAATACCGCATTCATGGAACCACTTGCAATAAGGATGGGATACTGGGGTCAGAGCGGAGGAAGGGAGATGAGATTGTTGTTTAACATGCAGGCCCAGTCAAAGGGATACAAGTTTCTCACAAGTTTTGCATTGCGCGATGTGATTTCAAGCAGAATTAAAAGAAATGAGCAGATTGAGTTTGTCAGGCAGTTTGACCCAGAGCGCTGGGACTATTATCGTGTAACTCTATAATAGAAAAATCTAGATTTTAAAGAAACGTTTCATAACAGGCACGAAATGAAATCCTTATGAAACATTTTCAAATTTTGAATAATTTTTTGTACAATCTTAGAATTCAGAATGGGTTTTTATAAATAAGAATCCTTTTTTAGGTAATCAACGATATAACAATTATTCTATGGAAACCAAAACAGTATCACATCATGACATTAAGAAAATCATAAAGGAAGTTAAAAGCTACAAGCAAACCACTGATAAAGAGATAAGACTTTTGCATGTACAAATTGTAAAATTACATAAAATGATAGAGAAAAGTGTGATACCCGAAGACAATCCTGACGCATATGAGATTAAGGCAATAAAGAATTTTGAATCCAAGAAGAAAAAAGGCGGTATGAAGTTTGTATCCTTGGATTCGTCAAGATAACTAGACGTGCCAATCAAGGTTTTAGTCAAAAAAGAAATTTCTGATAAAATTGATGGATTTCATATGGATCTGAAAAATAGGATCAGAGAAGCGCTGAAGGAGCTTGAGACTACATGGCCCATGGTTAGACTTGACATGAAGAAACTAAAGGGATATGATAACCATTACAGGATTCGCGTTGGAGATTACAGGATTATTTTTTTCCAGGAATTAGGTACTGTAAAGGTTTACGATGTATCACATAGACGTGATGTGTATAAAGGAAAGGACTAGCCGTTTCTAGATTTTAGCAATCTTTCTTGATTTGATAAATTTTGCAAGGTGGATGGCACCAATAAATGGCCATGATGCTACCAACACCAAAAATCCAAGCCAGACAACTGTACCATAGTTAAGATAGTTTGCAGCCAGGTTTAGCGGAAATGCATACTGGATCATTGTATCGGGTACATAATCAGACAAGACTGACTGGATGTATGGATGCAATGCATTCCATCCTACAAATATGGTAACAAAGAGCAAGACTGCTTTTCTTCCAACATATTTTTCAAACTCGTTTTTTTGCATGTTTTTTACTTTATCTTCTAGTTGCCTCACTTCGCCATGCAGTTTTTCCATTGCAATCTCTGCATTTTTCTGGTAAGACTCGGGATCTTTTGGACCAAGATAGAGAGGTATCATTATTTGTAGATATTTTTGATCAGAATCTGGAAGAGGTTTTCCTTTTTGCAAAATGTCTAAAAGATATTCCAGTCTTCCTTGGTCGCCTTTTCCAAGTATGATAATCTGCTGGATTGCACCGATTAGATCTTCTGACAACAGTTGATAAAAAATTTACCCAGATAAAAGCGATTAGCACCAAAATTTAGTCTAGATTTGGGCCATTCCCACAATTGCTCTTGGAAAAACATCTTTGTGTTGCTCTTCTGTCTTGAGATATTCCTCGTATCCTCCAATTGGTTGCAGTGATTTTGCATCCATGATATGATACTTTGAAATCTTTGCGCGACAAAACAGGTCTTCTAGATCATCTTTTGAGAACCATTTAGAGTAGACACCTTTTGATGTTCGAAGTATTGCGTTTTCCACATCTTGCTTTGAGCCAACTATATCTCCTACTGTTCTTTTTACCTCCCTGCCGTAGAATTTTTTTAATCCAAAATCCTTGAAGAGTTTCTTGTTAAAGACAGATACTATAATGGTTCCATGTGGAGATGCAAGACGTTTCATTGACTTTAGCATCTGTACCTGAAGTTCTGTATTTTCCTGGTTTCCAAGTGTCTGGAACGTACACACCACTACCTTGTGGGTGTCATCGAGCATTTTTTTATTTAGGTTAAAGTTTTGTGCAACTCCGGTGACTGGAAATATCCTCTTGTCAAGAAATGACCCAAGGCCATATTTTTTGAGCAACCTAGCAGAATGAGATATCATCTCTTCAGAGTAGTCTATTCCAATTACATATCTCAGGTTTTTTTCATATGTTTCATCGTACTGGTACAGCCTTGCCGTTTCAGGATTTTTTTTAAGATCCTTGCATGAATTTATGCCAATCTTTGAGCCAAGAAGAAGAAGGTACCTCCCAGGCCCCGAGCCTGCATCAACAAAAGTCACCTGCTTTTTTTTCAAAATGGAACCAAGATAATTTGTGATAAATATTTCTTCGAATCTTTCATAGGACCTTGCAGACCAGGCGGCTTCGGTTGGGTGGACTACATTTCTAAAGTACTGCCTTGCCATGTACTTGCTTGCAATTATTCCTTTTATCAAGTCATGATCGTTTTTTGATAGCCCGCCAACGTAGAATTTGTCTTTTATTTTTCTTGCAAGAATTCCTTTTGCACAGATTTCATTTCTCATGCTTGGGGCAAGTAAGTTCAGATAATCATTTTTGAAGACATACCCAGACTTGCAATTTGTGCAAAATACATTTTCTTTTTTTTGGTTTACCTTACCAAACTGTAACTCGCAGTCACACACAGAACAGTTTGCAATGATATCTTTACCGGTAAATGTGGACAAGATCACTTGTCGGACTTGGCATCATATGCATCTTCATCGCTTTTCTTTTTGGCAACCTTTTGCTTTGACGAGCCCTCATCTTTTATGTAGGTGTCATAGGTGCGATACACTTGTCGTATTGTTTTCAAGTATGATTCAAAGTCAGGAAGTTTTATTGGCTCATAAAAGTAATTCATGTGAACCTTTGTCAAGTTGTTCTTTGAAATCCCCACACCCTCAAGCACATGGATTGGCTTGCTGTCAACAGAATGCACCCAGCCAAGTGACCTGATTTTTTCTACCATCTCTTCAAAGTGCCCAAGTTCATTTGTTACAATTCTTAAAATAAAGTCATAGTTCTGGCCCTCTCCTTGAACCACATCAATTGTTGTAACTATACCATACTCCCGGCTTATCTCCACTAGATTATTGTACATCTCAGAGTATGGGATGACCCGTCTCTCAAAGAGCGGGTTCTGGGTCTTGATAAAAGTATACCATTGGTTATCAAACAGTTTGCTTGGATCAACTAGGATCCATTTTATCTTGTCATCTCGCTTGCTGTCAGCAGTGTTGTTATGCTCTAAGATGACGCCTTTTTTTACCAGGTCTTCTATTCTGCTTTTTACATTTTCTCGCGATAGCATATAGCCATGATTCTCAAGTTCCTTGTTTGCAGTATCAGGCGTAGCACCGCCTTGTAAAATTTGTAATATTAGCACATCAAGTGGGCTGATGTTGTTCTTTGTAAGATTCTTCATAGGGATTGCGCCCTCTTGGTTATCTGTTCCTCTGCCTACCATGATGACAAGGTCTCATACTATAATTAAAAACATTTACTACATTTTTGTCGCAAAAATGTTAAAACGCCAATATTTCAGGCATGGTCATCTGGAACCATTCAGGAAAGTTGCCCACATTTTTGCGGCAAAATGTGTTCTAAGTGATTTATAATTTCTCTGACAAGTGATACCATGACAGCAATACCAGCAGTCGAAAAAACAGAGACAGCAAAATGCAGCACGTGTGCTTGCGACTGTGCAAAACTGTGCACCCAGTGTGGAAGAAACTTTTGCACCAAGCACTTGATGGGACACGCTGAAAAATGCAGTGGCTACAAGTCAATCGTACAAAAAATACTTCGAGATGACATGACCGAAATTGTAAGACAAGTCGTGGAGGCAGTGCTAAAAACGATATGACTACTGGCAAATCCCCTGAAGAGTCCGTGAGACCCGGACGAAACAACATTGTCGGGAGAAAACTAGGAGGTGAAACATAGAGAATGAATGGAACCAAAATACAGTTAGCTCTTGCAATTAGTGCAGGATCACTGCTACTAAGTGCAAGCTATTTGGGATTTGCATGGGCTGACACTGGCCAAGATTCTTTAGGTAACATAAACATCAAGGCAAGCGATGCAATAAAGAACGATCCTGCTGCAATGAAGATATTATACAATATTGAACTCTTCAAGCAACAATACGCAGCACAGCAGGCAAAGCAAGACTTGCAGGACCAGCAGCAAAAATTGATTGACCAGCAACGCCAACTTGCAAACCAATACTTGCAGGCAGACCTTGCAAAATCAAGCAGCCAAGACGCAAGCAGCCCAGCAAATGCATATGCAGGCTTTGTAAGCAAAGTCGATAGCTCAGCACAAGGAGTATTCTTGGATGAGTTTGCATACATGCAGCAAAAAGCCGCACAGGGAAAACTTGCAATGGACAAAGTGTTGCAAAATGGAGGCTCACGCGATGAAGCACTCAATGCATACTATAGTGGAGCTGCAACCCAGAAAACAGAATTGGTAAGTGTCAACAAGGACATTAACATAAAGTATCACCTTGCAGACACAAACACCCAAGATCTGTTCAACAAGGACGGGAACTTGAAAAAGTACTCGTCATAGCCCAACTTTTTATTAATTTATTTTTATTTTTGCCTATCCGTGGGCCATGTCATCGAGTTTTATTTTTCTTAATATTTTCTTGCCGCTCTTGACAATAATCATTGGATTTTGGTTTTCATATTCTTTGGGAATTGTCACAGATGAGACGCTTCCCTCATAGATGTGTCGCGGCTTGTCCAAGTTTGTGTCAATCCAGACACATGCATCTTTTTCACATATTACAATACAGTCCTCAATTGTCTCCCCGCTGTTTCTCACTCGGATTTGTGATACCGCAACAGAAGAAACATGCTCTAGTGTAAAGTGGTATTCTTTTGCTATCTTTCTTGCCACCTTGGTTTTGACAAACCATGTGATTATACCCACCACACTTGATGCTACAACCGAAGTTATCACGCCATTTACCAGAGTGCTGTCAACAGGCTGTGGCTTGCTAGGTGGTGGTGTTTGCTGGCTTGAATTTACAACAGGTGTGGTAACAGGAGGTGGCGTAGGCTGGGATTCCGGTACAGCATGAAGACCCTGATATCTTACAAGACTTGACAGCGCATTGTTTATTGTAGAAGATGTCTGGGTTACATTGGATAGAATCGTTCTTGGGTCTTTTATTATGACTAGCTGTTGGTAATCACTCTGTGTAAGTATTACACCAGATAGCAAGCTCCCGTCTGGGGCTACAAGATCAAACTGGACATTGTTTGCAGCTTGAGGTGGAGTAGAGGTTGTGATAGTGCTAGGAGGTGTAACAGTAGAAGATGGTGTTGTGGTATTTTGCACAGGCGGTGGGATGTACACTAGAGTTGTTGCAGATGCCTCGTTTGATGGGTTGCTACTAGTACCCGGATACACTGCAAGGACTCGATACGTGTATGTGGTGCCAGGTGACAATCCATCCAAAGAATATTTGGTGGTGCCATTTCCAGTATTTTCATCAATTATCTGGTAATCCCCTGGGGCATTTTTTATCTCAACTTTGTAGCCCACCAGGTTTTGGCCATACTGCTGTATTGGTGGAAGCCATGAGAGATTAATCTGGGTAAGTGATGCAGGTTGTGCAATAAGTGTGCCAGGAACTGAATCGTCACTTAGGTGACTATTTTGGTATGACAACAAATGATCAAGGCTGTTGTTTATTGGAAAACTAGTTGGTACTGCGTCAAGCATTATACTTCTAGAATCTTTTTTGTACTGCAACCCAAGATAGTCACTTTGACTCATTATCACACCAGATAGAACCGTTCCATCAGAGGGAACAAAATCAAACTGCACATTTGTGGTAGCAGAGGATACAGGGGGACTTGGGGACTGGACTGCTGTTGCAGAAGTTATGGCAGCTGCAACATTTGAAGGATCAGTTGAGGTATCATCAGAATAAACTGCTGAAACGCGATATGTGAACGCCATTCCGGTTTTTAGGCCAGTCATAGAATATGCCGTAAGTGTGCTGCCAGTATTGTATACTACAGTGTCAAATACGCCATAGCTTATCTGCTGCTCAATTTTATATCCGACAATTGTTTTGCCATAGTTTTGTGTTGGTGCAGACCAAAACAAGTTTATCTGAGTTGGTGAAACTGCAGTGGCACTCAGTCCAGTTGGTGTAAATGTATCCACATGTGGTGCTGCCCCTTGGGCAAAGTTAGCTCCAATGGCTACAATCAAAACAAATGAAATGATAAGTACGAGTAATTTTTGATATATCATCGTCATGGCTCTCATCTGGCTTTAAATAAATTAATCATATTTATTCTTAAGAAATATTGAAAATATTGCCTAAAATGGCTTTAGTATGATTTGTTTTGATTCGGTCAATTATACTAGAGTCCAGAAGAAAATTTCAGTGTAGAAAAAAATTCTACTTGATTGTAATTACAGCGACCGGTGGTGATGATGGGTTTATCACTGTAATATGCACTATTGCTGCATCTTTTCCAAAGGTGTTGCTGACAGTGTTTGAGAACACTAGATCCTTTGATTGTCCAAGTGATACATCAGGTGCAGTAAAGATTGGCTTGGCAGTGTTTGGATAGAGCAATTGCACTGGGTCACCTGAGATTTGTACCCAAGAGAATTTCAAGTACCCACCTGTACTCTTTGTACCGTCAAGTTGGACTTGTGATGTAGCATTGACTGTTGTATCTGGACCTGCGTCTGCAGTTGGTGCACCGCCTGGTTCAGGATATGCAGCATAAACATATTGTTCACAGTTTCCTATGATTGTGCTATCTTGGCTAACTAGTAATTGGAATGCAAACACACTGCCACCAGAACCTGTTGGAAGCGTTACTGTTGGTGAAACATCAGTTGAAGATGAGATTGGAATTGGTGCACCAGAGACTTGAGTCCATGCGTATGTCAATGGTGCATTGGATGGGTTGTCAACAGCTTCTACCAGAGTTGCGCTTCCACCTTCGTGTGACCTAATTATTGGAGCACAACTCAGAGTTGCAAGTTTGTATTGAGATGCACTTAGTATGTGGACTAGTACAGAATCAGAACCTACTCCGCCATAAGGATCCTTTGCAGTGATTGTAAAGTGTAAAGTTGCATTAGCATCAGCGCCTGCTGATGGAGCAGTAAACATTGTAGTAAGGTCAGTTGGATTGGATAGTGTTACTGCTGAACCGCCATCTTGTGTCCATGCATAAGTCATTGCATCACCGTCTGGGTCAGTAGCGGTTGCCATCAAAGTCATTGGACTTCCTTCCATGACAGTCAGTTCGTGGTCAGTTGTTACTACCGGAGGATGATTTTGGTGGATGACATGAAGTGTGAATGCTGTAATGCTTGTAAGTCCTTGAGGATTAGTTACAATTAATGAAAACTTGAGATCTTTTACTTCGCCTGGTGCAACTGCTGGAGTTGTAAAGGAAATATCAACATCAGAAGTTGATGACAAAGTCACCGGTTCGCCAGACATTTGTTGCCATTGGTATGAAACTGCTTGGAAGTGTGGATCAGTTGAATCTTCACCAGACAAAGTAATTGCAGTCTGTTCGTTTACTGTAGCCTCGCTAGTTCTGGTTGTTGACATGCCGGTCATGGCATATGCGGATGCTGAAGATACTGCAACTGCGAATATTGAAATTGCTAAAACTGCGAAAAGTACTTTTGAATTCAACTTGTGTGTTCTAAATTTCCGAATATTAAAAACCTTTCTCTTAAATGGTTTGTTAGCTAGGATCGCTAAGAAAGTTGGCAACAAATTTTATTTTAAAATCGATTTTTGAGCTCAAAATGATCCATTTTTGGTGCAAAAACAAGCAAAGTAATTTTTTAGATCTTTGTAAATCAGACCATAACGGCACCAAAAAGAGCATTATTTTTTCAAATCAGATTTTTTCATCATTCCAAGTAGGAGAAGATTTTGAAAATAAATGGTAGGTATGTGATTACTTGCTCCACATCTTTTGCCAAGTTTCGGCAAATTTGTTCATCATGTCGCCGTATGTTTTTACTTGGTCCATTCCAGACTGATTGAATACCTTCTGCCAATTATCGCCAAATTGTTTGAATGTGTCAACTCCAGCTTTGTTCATTGATTTTTGCCAATTCTCAGTAAATTGACTCATTGTTTTATCACTGGAATCTTTGAGTGCCTTTGCCATGACATCATTGTACTTTGCCTGGACATCTTTGGTTGCAGCCTGAAGTGATTCAAAAGCCTGCATCCATGACTTGAGGGACTTATTGTATTCAAGCCACAGTTTGTCCCAATCTTTTGGAGGACTCTCTTTTGCCATGAAATAGTATATCGGCATCACTTGATAAGACTATTGATGATTTACCGCGCTTGAAATCATAAACAGTCAAGCCGGGAGACAAGACGTGTTATTTCTTTTGCTTTATTTCTTTTTTAAAATCGTATATTCCAATGCCGACTCCAACAATCAATGTAACCATGCCAACTGCCACAATGACCACAGATATCATTACCATATTGCATTTGATTCCATATGTCGCACTACAGTTATTACTCAAAAACGGATCTTGGCCCATCACTGCAGTAACTCGTACAGGTTGATCTCCAGTATCAACTATTTTGATAACATATGGACCACCTTGATTATTTCTTAATAATATATGATATAGAAAACCATCCTTACTTTCTTTCTCAAAAGTCATGCCGTTTGGATCAATACCCTCCAGTTTGACAGAGCTTGATGGAGGTGTAGAATGAACGATTATAATATTATGTTCTTGGAGTTTATCAGAACCAATTGTATCATTGATAAATTGATTTGGAAGAATTTGCCTGTCTGTAAATATCTGTGATACAGTTCCAAGAAGTGGCTCTACTGATTGGTATACAGTATCAAAGAGATTAGCTCCAATCACAACCAGAATCAAACCAATGACTGCAATAGCCGGCCCACGAATCAGAGACAGTTTTACCAAGTGTTCAAAATTTTCAATGCGCCTAATAAGAAACTTGCAGTAGTGGATACATGGTAGCATCTGCAGACACTACAAAATGCATTCATGAATACATCTCAATGTTTATGATATCCCGTTTATAGTACAAGATTGAATTTGAAGAAAATTATCATTATTTCAATAATTGCAATATGTCTTGCCATGCCTCATAATGTATTTTCAGTGACACCCGGTCAGACAATATCACTAGCCGCAAGCAATTCTTCATCACCAATCCAGTTCAGCAAAAAAACATTCAGCTGGACTGACCGCGTTTACATAACAATCTATGCACCAGATTTTAACTCAGACCCAAACATGATTGATGAGATTGGAGTTACTACAGATGATAAAATTACAGTCTCTACAAGCGGTCACAGCATACCGTATCGTTTGGTTGAGACAGGTCCAAACACAGGAATCTTTAGTGGATACGTCACACTTACTGGCGATCCTGCACTAAAGGGTACAACGGGAGTGGACGGACAGGGAACAAACCCCACAGGAATCCAGTCAACGTGCAACCCAACATGTGGTCCAACAAATGGATTTCTCCCAAGTGAGGGAACGGATGGAATTACAGTCTCATTTGAGTACAATCGTGATCAAGTTGTCACAAATTCTGCCCCAATCAGTTGGAATGTAGGAAGTGTAGAATGGCTGCAGTCTAGCTACCCCCTTAGCAGTCAAGCAACAGTACAGATAACTGATCCAGACATGAATCTTAATCCAGATGCAATCGACAAGTTTGATACAAATGTTTGGTCAGACTCGGATTCAGGCGGCATCAAACTTACAATGACTGAAACAGGTCCAAACACAGGAATCTTCCAGGGAACAGTATACCTCACTACAGATTTGAGATCATCTGGAAACAGGTTGCATGTAACATCAGGAGATACTGTTACTGCAGAGTATACAGATACTACACTGCCATTGCCACACTCACCGTCTGACCAGCTGCGCATTACTGCAACAACAGTTGCAGGCACTATCATCCCTCCACTGGAACAAGTAGCTTCAAGCAATGGAAAAATTGTAGACTCGACAGGAAAAATATTGGATAAAGTTAACGTCAACCAACAGATACAAATTGTTTCAGATGTCACAAACCAAGAAGCCAAAGATCAACCATTTGCATATCTTGTTCAAGTGCAAGACAACAACGGGATTACAGTGTCGCTGTCCTGGATAACAGGGTCGATGGTTTCAAAACAAACATTGAACCTAGGCCAGTCATGGCTGCCAACTACTGCTGGAACTTATACTGCCCAAATATTTGTGTGGCAGAGCATAAACAATCCAAATGCACTATCTCCGCCATTGACTCTACAGATTCAGGTAAGATGACAGGCCGTAAAATTATCACACTTTATCGCTTAACTGAACACCATTAAATAATTCCCAAGTGCTTCAGAGTGTGATGTACCACGAGGTATTCAGAATTGTTTACTCTGATAAAAAATATCTCGTCCTATCCATTGCCATATTTTCAGGACTGCTTTTTTCACTTGCCCTAGTGTCAGAATTTATTTTTCTCTCGCCAGTCTTTGTGTTTTATGTTCCGCCATATGCAATTGTTGACTTTGTGTTGATTGTAGCAGTCTCGTCTTTGTCAGCAATTGTAACAAGTCTTAGCATATACCGCATACGCATCAAGGGCAATGGTTTGAAAAGATCAGGAGTTGGTTTTCTTGGCTCCATCATTGGTGCAGGTGCAGGCGCGTGCGGTTGCAGTTCACTTGGATTTTCTGCAATATCCATTTTTGGAACTGTTGGGGGAACAGCTACTGCATTTCTTACAAATTATGAGACTCCCTTGAGGCTTGTAGCAATTGCAATTTTATGCTACACATATTATGCATCGGCAAAAGACATCACTGCCAAGTGCAAAATCATCAAGTAAACTGAAAAATCTAATGCATTATATCATAAAGAGAATTTTTAGATTCATGGGCTAGAACAGGTAAAATTTCCATACTGTCCATGCAAACCTACGGCTCTTGCAACCCCTACACCAGAAGAGTCATTTTGAATTGTTAGAGAGCAGTTGGGGGCAGTAGGGTGCTTGTTGACCTGGAATTTATTTGCAAGAGCGAGTGCTGCAACAACAGACGAGTTTTCCGGATGAGCCTTGTCAAAGAAGGTATGACCTATAATTTCCGGAACTGCAACCAGCAATACAAGTATTATCGCAAATATGTTGATTGTTTTTTTACGGCTTGGATTCAAGATATCGTATTATTTCACAGAGATCATTATAATTGTCAAGGTTATTGCCAATTTTAGCAATTCAGTATGTGCAAGTTCTCATGTACGGTTTGAACCTTTATCAGTTGGAACTGCGTAATGGTATACCGTTGAGCAGATCTAGTGCTAGCCCAAAAAATGATACCATATCATCGTTGCACAGAAAAGCACTCAGATATCAAAAGGACGGAAGTCAGGAAGAAGCAATAGCACAGTTAGACATGGCACTTGAGATCAAACCAAATGATGCCGAACTATTGTATGATAAAGCAATATCTCTGCAAATGTTATTACGATTTGACGATGCCATAGAATACTATAACAAGTCACTAAAGATAGATCCAAATAATTTTGGAGCACTTGTCAACAAAGGACTATGCCTTTCAAACCCCAACACCAATAGACATGAAGAGGCGCTCTTTTGTTTTGACCAAGCCCTAAGTCTATCACCAGGCGATCCAGGAGCCTTGTCACTTAGAGGATATTCACTAGACAGCATTGGAAGATATCGTGAAGCAATAGAGTGCTTTGATAAAATTCTAGAGACCCAGCCAAGGGAGGTAAACATACTGATAAACAAGGGACTTGCACTTTCGCACCTTGGCAAGCATGATGAGGCCATTGCATATTTTGATACAGTACTAGATTACGAGCCAGATAATTTTTTTGCAATGCAGTTAAAACAGGAATCTGCAAAAAACATGAAAAGAGACTTTATGCAATAACGGTTCAATCTTGTCACATCATGTGACTGATTAAAACATGTCACAAAAACTAGATTGTGTCCATACATCAGACATGGTTAAATAGCAAAAAATCAGAGTGTGCACTGTTGAACAAAAAAGATGCCCAAGAAATAGTAAAAAAAATACGGGCAATCAGCCAGTATGTCAGATTTGTAGGCGTAGTAGACAGCAAGGGAAAGATAATGGTATATGAAAGAAGGCCAGGACACGAACCATTACTTAACATAAAAAATACGTCAGACCAATTCTCACACCTTGCAATCAAGAACCGCATGTCATCGCAGTTTAACAAACAGCTCGGAGACGTACAATTCATGTGGGAAGAAAGAGAGAAGGTTCAGACCATTTCGTTTGCAGTTGGTAAAAATACTGTCTGGGCATCAATCGATAAAAAGGTCATCCGCTCTGAGGTACTCAGGATAGTAGACAATTGTCTACCAATCGTAAAGCAATTCTCAGAAAAGTAATTCTCAGAGAGAATCTGGAACAATAAATAACAGTGGAATCAAGAAAAATCATGAATAGAATCACACCAATAACTGTGACATTTGTTGCACTCATCTTCTTTTCCACAGGTTTTGCATATGCTACAAATCATACCACTTCGATATTTTCAGGTGCACAGAGATTTGCAGACTCGAACACTTACAAAAATGCCAACTATAGTTTTTCCATCCAGCCCCCTCTTAACTGGGGAGTTTTAACCAACTTGCCACCAAACGTATCAAACAATGCAGTAGTGATATTTTCAAACAATGACAAAAGTCAGCTTGCCACATTTGGAATCTATCACAGATACATAACACCAAATGTCATTGAGGCCATAAGCAACCATACAGACAATGATGTTCTTGCCACAATAGCTCAAGAGATGACTGCAGGTAACAACAATGATTCCCAGACCATAGTGTACAATGGACTAGTGGACAGATTCAATGACGGTGTACGCGTTTCAGTCAGTTCTGCCACAAGATATACTGCTGACAACTCTACAACATTGAGTGAAAATATAATTTATTTTCTCAATAATGGAAACCAGTATACATTGGATCTGACAAGTAATTCTACCACCATTGACAAAAATTCACAATTGTTTGAAGACTCGGCAAATACATTTCTATCAAGCCAGACAAACCCAGTGCCAGAATTTTCGGTAGCACTTGCAGTATTGATAATTGGCATGTTTTCGATCATCTTTATTTTTAGAGCAAAAGGCTTGGCAAGAATAGATCATAAATAAGGTTGAAAAGAAGACTTCTCACATAGTGAGACAATTGCCACAGTACACACACTGCAGTACACGCCAGATAGACAAACATGCGACAAAGGTCTAAAAATCCTGAGTGAACAGTTATTATGTAGCATTTATCAACGAAGATCATGTCAACAGAAGACAGACAAATGTTTCCTGCCACATGCGCAGACTGTAAAAAAGAAACACAGGTTCCCTTCAAACCAGCAGAAGGCAGACCAGTATATTGCAAAGAATGTTTACC
>JANWLA010000020.1 GCA_025451075.1 Nitrosotalea sp.
AAAAGAATCTAGGTAGACATTAATTTGACACAAAGGAAGGTAGCCTGATTTTGTATAATTCATCAACCCAGTCCAGCCCACCTCCGCATGACTCTGGAAAATATATCAGAATAGGTATTGTTGCTCTAATTGCAATTGTAATTTTTGTCCTGACAAGCAATCAAGCGGTAGTTTTGTACATGAACTCACAAGAGTTTGGCACTCTCTTTACAAAGCCACTGTACTTTTCATTGCTTTCTGCAATAGTTCTTGCATCTATTACACTGATACGAGTAAATATCAAGAATCGCTCGTCAATGTCCTGGTATGGCCTCAATGTTGTCCTGACATTTTTCAAAAGGGGAAGTAATTATTCTGCAGAAACCATTCCAAGTTTCAAGGATTACAAACTAAGTGTTCCAAACTTTATCATCTGGCAAATAACAAAGGTTGTACTTTTTGGTGCTTTCTTTACAAATCTCATGTTTGGATTTGCCATTGCATACATGCTTGATGGACACGATCTAAGTGTTAACAGCATATGGAAGATATTCTCACTTCCATTTGTTACACCACCTACCGACCCATCATATGCTGCAACACATGTAGTACCGATGATTCCATCACTGACAATTCTTGTTCCTCCAATACTTGCTGTAATTGGCCTTCGACTTGTACTCTATGTGGGGCTTCATAATATCATAGGACTTGTCACAAGATATATCCAAGATGCAGCAAAGGGCAAGCCAAAGTTTCTAGATTACATATCCACAATTGAAGCAATAATTGGAATTGGAATTATTTGGGCTGGAATCAACATGTTCTTCACAGACCAAATTGATTACAATACAAGGTATGCCATCGGAGGCACACTGGCTGCAGGATTTGCACTCATTGCATTTTATTTTATTGACAAATTCAAGTCCCGAGTAATCATACTTCCTTCAAAACGTGACATCTACATTCGTGTAGTTACTCTGATAATCATTGCCCTCATCGCTGGCTCTATAATGATGGTAAACAACAGCATTGCAGATGCAAGAAAAATAGAATTTCTTGGTCCATACAAGGCAGAACAGATTGGCGTAAACAGATATCTCGGACAATTAGACCAGATAACCATAGCGCCCTATGATATAAAACAAAGCTCTGTTCCGGTAGGTGATATTCCAAACTATGTTGCACAAAATAATGATCTACTAAGTAAAATCAGAGTCTGGGATTGGGATGCAGCATTTGCAAAACTAAAGCCCGAAATCGGTCTTATACCATATGTAGATTTTGAAAATAATGATATTCTAAGATTCAATAACACACTATACTGGACCGCGTCGATGAAACCCATACTGCCATCCTCAGTTACTGCGGAGAATCAATGGTACAACCAACATCTTGTCTATACTCATGTTGACAATGGTTTTCTTACGCTAAATGCTCAAAATGGAACAATTGTTGATAGCAGTCAATTCTTCAAACAGAGAATGATATACTATGGAGAAGGAGGTCTATTCTCAGACACTTGGGCTGCCTATCCTCAGAACAGGCAAACTTCTGCTGAACTAAATAACGCAACATATAATGGAACTGGAGGAATAGATGTCAAACCACCTATCAGCCAACTCTTTGAGCCAAACTTTTTCTTATCATATCCAACAGAGCCAATACACATTATTCGATACAGAGACGTGCATGATAGAATGCAATTGCTATATCCATATTTCCAGTATGACTTGTTTGGAAAGCAACTAGATATTCTTCCAGTCAGCGATGGACAAAAGACATACTGGCTTGTACCATTGATTGTAGGCTTTGACACCAAAAACATTCCATGGTCATTTAGCAATCCGTATTTGAGACTAGTAGGATATGCGCTAGTTGATATCTATAATGGAAAAGTGACCTTGATAAAAACAGGTGATGACTTTTTCACAGACATGTTTGCAAGTCAATATGGAGACCAGTTCATTGACATGCCTTCATGGCTTAACAAGCAACTCCGATATCCAGAGGCTCTCTTTAACTGGAAAGTTGACATGTTCAATGTTTACCATGTAACAGATCCTTCTACATTCATTCAGGCAAAAGATTTCTATGAAGTACCCGATGGGCTTGGAACTTATTACGTAGAAGAAAAACCGCCTGGATTTGACACGCCTACCTATGTTGGTCTTCTATCACTTGAGCTACGGGGTTCCCAAGGAAGAAACTTGGCAGGCTACATGATAGTGCAAAACGATGTTCCAAATCTTGGCAAAATGCAGTTCTACCAAGTTCCACTTGATTCTAAAACAAAACTTCTAGGACCATCTGCAGTACGTGAGGCGTTGGCAAGGGAATCAGACTTTGCCCAACTGCAAACCCTATTGAGAAATCCTAGAGTGGGAGACAATATACTGTATAAGATAGGAGACCATGACGTTTACTTTATTCCTGTTTATACCGCAGGTTCTGGCGGTGTGGTAACACAACTAGGAACAATTGCTGCAGTAGGAGCTGCATTTGATGGTGAATACTTTGTTGGTTTGGGAAGTACCCCCCAACAAGCATTTGCTGCATACCTTGCAAAGGTTGGTGGTGTTGCACCGTCTAACATCACTGTTGCACTGCAACTAGACGAAACCACAAGGGTGAATACCATAAAATCAATACTTACTGATCAAAAGATAACTGTCCTTACTCCAAAGACACTCCAGTTCCCACTTACCTTTGAGGAAGGTCAAGTGTCATTTACACAACAATCTGATCTGGACAATACAAAGAGCATCATAGCAGAATTTGTGAAAAACTTTGTTAGCCAAAATGGAAACAGGGTATTGTTCTGGGAAGAAAATGGCACGGTAAATCTAGGTGCTGTAGCAGTAGAGGGCAGTGTACCAGAACTGCACTATATCACTATAGGTGTAAGATAGTTGCTGCTAGTTGTAGACAATGGCTCTGTCTACACATCATCACTTCTGGATTGTATGAAAGATCTAAACATCGAATTTGAACATCGTGTCTTCTCTGATATGCCAAAAGCCAGCCTGGAGACCTATTCTTCTATAATATTATCAGGAAGACGAAAAAATAATTCTGAAATGAATGTGATAAATTCAAAACTAGTTATACAATCACTAGACCAATGCAAACCCTTGCTTGGTATATGTTATGGTGCAGAAATTCTTGCACTCACTCTTGGAGGAACAATAAAAAAAATGACATCTCCTCGTCACGGGTTGCATAAAGTTGAAACCATGACAAATAATCAACTCTGCAGCGGAAAAATTGATGCCTTTGAAAGTCATTCGTACATGGTATCAAAACTTGGTTCATCTTTTACACAAATAGCTTCGTCTGATGACTGCAAGTTTGAGATATTCCAATATGAAAATAAAAATATTTTTGGAACGCAATTTCATCCAGAGATGAGTGCAGATGGAAGGGCTCTTTTGAAAAAATTTTCTTTTATTAAATAGTATTAATACTGTACAAATTATTGATTCCTTGATGGACCCAACCCATACATTAGAGATACCGATAGTGCAAGAAGAAAATATCTGTCTTCCACTAGTTGTCAGTGCAGTCTCAAAATACTGGGGAGTGGACTTGCCATTAAAAAAGGCTGCAGAAATTGCAAAAAAATATCCAAACATGAAAGGCAGCATACTCATAGAAGGTGTTGAACTTGCTGAACGACACGGACTTTCAGGTGTTATCACAAACTCTACCCTAAAAGAGCTCAAAAAAATGATCGATATTGGAGTTCCTCCAATTGTTATACTGCCTGGAGTAAAAGACGTGGTGCAGCATGCATCACTCATTGTTGGCTATGACGAAACAGAAAAGACAATATTTCATTATATCCCAGAGCCTGAAAAGATAGGGGCTATTCCTGAAAAAATATTTGATGAACAGTGGCAAGAAGACGATAGGCTAATGATTCTACTAGTTCCACAAGATATACTTCCAGATATTGACACATTTGATGAACATAAAGTAAAATCAAACAGATTGTGCTTTGATGGGGAAAAACTGAGACTCCAAGGAAAGATTGATGAGGCAATAATTACACTAAAGCAGGCACTTGAAATTCACAAGTCAAACTCTACTGCCATGTGTCTCTTGGCTGGAATACTAAATGATAAAAATTCTAGTGATGCCGTAAATTACTATACCAAAACCATAGGTCTGAACTCAAAATATTATCTTGCATACAGGGGGCTTGGTAACTATTATTTGAAGACAAAAGACTATGTCAATGCAGAAAAATACTATACTGCAGCATTGGAGATTGACACCACAAGATTTGCACCAATCTACAAGAACCGTGGATTGGTAAGATATGAACAACAAAAGCTAGGCGCAGCAAAACAAGACTTTCAAAAATATCTTGAGCAGATGCCTGAGGCGCGTGACAGGGCTGGAATTGAACAGGCAATATCGCAGTTGTGATATTTTTCACAAAGAATTTAACACTCATTTGATAATTTAAAAATAAATGGATTGCATATTTTGCAAGATAGTAAACGGTACAATTCCTGCAAAAAAGTTGTACGAAACACAAAACTCTCTTGCTTTCTTGGATGCCTTTCCGCTTGCTAGGGGTCATACACTTGTGATTCCAAAAAATCATTATGACAAGGTTCAAGACATGAGCGAGTCAGACAACAGGGATCTATTTGATACAGTCAGGATTATATCTGCAAAACTAGAATCCATCTCTCCTTCTACATTGATTGCAATTCATAATGGCAAGGAGAGTGGGCAAGAGATACCACATGTGCATGTGCATGTTATTCCAAGGGACTCTTCTGATGGGGCAGGTCCGGTTCATAGCATGTTTTCAAAAAGACCGTCTCTTGATGAAAGCGAATTTGAAAAAATAACAAAAATTATTCAAAATAAATAAAATGCGGAGTGCGGGAATTGAACCCGCGACCTTCAGCTTGGGAAGCTGACGTCCTGCCAGGCTGGACTAACTCCGCTGGATCGGGATTTGATATCTAACATTATATAGTTTAATCAACAAATTGATTCATGGATGCAAAATGTCCAGAATGTGACAAAATTGCAATACTTGATGATGAAGTTACAAGTGTCAAGTGTCCCCACTGTGGGTTTGAAGCAAAGTATGATGACTATCTTAATTTGATGAGGCAAAAGGTAGGAGATATGGCAGAAAACTTTCAGTTTGACAGATCTGGTTTTTAGTTACCAGAACGATCCCTTGTCTGAACAATCCAGGTGTGCACCACAGTTTGTACATATCATGTGGCATGCTTGCATTGCAACCATTATCTTGTCACAACGGGGACACTTGATTGATTCATTCAATGGTATAGCAACGCTTTTGCATTTTTAAAAGATTTAGGTAGTCACTATAAACATGTCATAATTACCATGAACTTTTAAAGAAAGCCACCTTTTTGGCCACACCGTGAAAGTAACACAATGTGTTTGGCAGTACCATGACAAAAAAGAAGATCATCTAAACTAAAATTGTACAAAAAAACACTGAGGAAAAAGCCTCATGCAAAAAAACCCTATATATCACGAAATCATCTCATAGTAAATAATCAGTCGTATAAAATTAAACAAGATATAATCAGGATTTCAATAGCGCCTAAAAAATATCTCTTCATTAGACTAACCAAGTATGTCTGTGAGAAGATCAAGTACACAAAGCTTGGTAATGTTATCATTACTGATGACAAAATTGCAATATCGTATTCTAAAGACATATCAGAACAGAAACCATCTAATTTTATTGGAATAGATAGAAACCTGAACAATGTCACTACATATGATTCCAAGGGAATATGTATTGTTCATGATCTGTCAAAAGCTCAGAAAATCATTGCATCGTATAGTATAGTAAAAAGTAAGTTTAGACGTAACGATTCTAGAATAAGAAAAAAGATATTTCAAAAATATGGGAGATTACAAAAAAATAAAGTCCATAGCATCTTACATCTTACTTCAAAAAGGATTACATCTCAGAATTCCGGCATCATAATGGAAGATATCAAGGGAATTCGCAAGATGTATAGAAAAGGAAACGGACAAGGAACAAAATATAGAGGAAGGATGAACTCTTGGTCATTTTATGAACTGCAACGACAGATCGAGTACAAAGCAAGATGGCTTGGTCTGCCAGTAAATTACGTCAAGGCGTGGGGAACCAGCTCAAAGTGTGCAATATGTGGGTCAAAACTAGTACCCGAAGAGCACCGAAAGATGTCATGTTCTTTCTGCAATACAAGTACTGACAGAGATGTCAATGCTGCTTGTAACATCTTGCTTCGAGGCACACGGGTCGTGCCAAACGGGATCACAAGTGAAGCGGTGATGACAAAACCTGGTAGTCAGGAACCAGTAATCTGTAGAGTCGATGTGGTCAAGTCAAGTGATGAAAATCATATCCTGATAACTTGACAGCCCCAAAGATTAATTAATAGTTCAGAGATTTTTTTTACTACTTGGCTACATTCAAGCTAAACATATCTGACAAGAAGGGAAGAACCATCACCAAAGAGGTAAAAGAAAAAGAGGCTGGACCATTTTTGGGCTTGACAATTGGTGCTGAACTTGATGCTGCATTGGTAGGAGAAGCAGGCAAGCTAAAGATAACTGGCGGCAGTGACAAGTCAGGAGTTCCACTCAGAGAAGACATTCACGGCGGTGCACGAAAATACATTTTGTTATCAAAAGGCGTTGGACTGCGAGATGCTGAAAAGGGACAACGAATTCGCAAACTTGTAAGAGGTAATACAGTAACAGAAGAAGTTTATCAGTTAAACTGTTTTTTTGACGGAGAATTAAAGGTAGAAGAAAAACCATCTGAAGGACAAGAAAAAGAATCTGCCGAGAAAAAGGCATAGGTTAACATATTCGCTTTTGTTAGTTTTATACGTGCACTGGAAAGAGACTCTTCCTGATTGGTATGTAAAAAAATATGGATACCAACCATGTGTAAACATTGGAACTGCAGGCCATGTTGATCACGGAAAAACTACTTTGATTCAAGCTTTGACTGGTGTATGGACTAGTGCACACAGCGAAGAACTAAAGCGAGGAATTACAATAAAGGTTGGATATGCAGATGCTGCATTTTACAAATGTAAAAGCTGTGAAGTCCCATTGGGTTATTCTGTAACACCCAAGTGTAATAATTGTGGAAAGGAAAGTGAATTATCACGTGTTGTCAGTTTTGTAGACAGTCCTGGCCATGAAAGCTTGATGGCAAACATGCTATCAGGGTCTGCCTTGATAGATGGTGCTATGCTCCTTGTGGCCGCTAATGAAAAGGTTCCACAGCCACAGACAAAGGAACACTTGCTTGCCTTGCAGACACTTGGGATAAAGCAAGTTGTTATCGTTCAAAATAAAGTTGATTTGATATCTTATGAGCAAGCCATGGAAAACTATGCAGACATTGTAAAATTTGTCAAGGGGACAGGTGCTGCAAAAGCTCCAATCATTCCAATCTCTGCTCAATCAAAACTAAACATTGATGCATTAATTGGGGCCATTGAAACCTCGATACCAACTCCTGAACGTGATGATAAAAAAGACACTGTTATGCATGTACTACGATCATTTGATATCAACAAGCCTGGAACTAAAATTAAAGACATCAAAGGCGGAGTTATTGGAGGCAGCATCATCCAAGGAATATTCAAGGCAGGAGATGAAATTGAGATAAAGCCTGGTTTGCCTAATGAAAAAACTGGCAAGTACGAATCAATCTTTACAGAGATTGCATCTCTTGGAACTGGCGCAGGCATAGTAAAGGAAGTAAAGGCTGGCGGATTGATTGCACTTGCAACAAAGCTTGATCCTGCCATGACCCGAAGTGACTCATTGATAGGCTCTGTGATAGGCAAGCCAGGTACTCTGCCAGAAAATTCTTACAATGCAAAAATTGAGGTAAATCTGTTTGATACTGCAGTGGGCTCTGGTGAGGAGATCAAGGTTTCAGCGATACAGACAGGCGAGTCCTTGAGACTAAGCCTTGGGACTGCTCCGCTTTTGTCCAAAGTAACAAGTGTGAGGGGTAAGACAGTGGAATTACAGTTCAAAAGACCTGTGTGCATTTTTGAGAACAGCAAGGTGGCAATAAGTCGAAGAATATCTGAAAGATGGCGACTGATTGGTGCTGGTGTTTCAAGTGGTTAAAATCATCTGCGATTCTAGTTTTCTTTTAATTCTTGCCTCAAAGAGGATAAAAAATATCTCAAGTGTGGAGACTGAAATTGGATCATTGGAGTATGTTGTACCAAATATGGTCATAAAAGAATTAGAAAAAATAACTTTGGACAATAAAAAAAAAGCTCTGCTGAAAATGCCCTGAAAATTATAAAAAACTTTCAAACAGTTATGATATCAGGAAAATCTGTAGATGATGCACTAGTTTCTTATGTACAAGAAAACGGGGGAATTGTAGCTACAATTGATGCCGAACTCAAAACAAGAATAAAAAAAAATGGCGGCTCTGTTCTTTCTGTAGCAAATGATAAGATTGTTCTTGAACCAAGTAAGCTTTAATTTTGGTAGAGCGAGATTTGAGTCATGTTTGAATACAATGGAATAAAAATAAGATGGCTTGGTCATGATTCTTTCAGTCTGGCTGGCAGTGTCAAAATAATGATTGATCCATACAAGATAACAAAACAAGAAAAAGCAGACTTGATTCTGATATCACATAATCATTTTGATCACCTAAGTGTGGATGATCTAAAAAATATCTCAACTGAGAATACAACCATTGTTGCTGCAAATGAATGCATTGACATGCTCAAAGGATTTGCCTTCAAGGAAAAAATTGGCATCTCTCCAGGACAAGAAAAGACTGTACGGGGAATAAAGATTAGATCTATTCATGCATATAACCTGGACAAGATAAATCCTGATACCAAAAAACCATTTCATCCAAAAGAAGACAATAAGGTAGGTTTTTTGTTTGAGTTAAACGGTATTACAATATATCATACTGGCGATACTGATTTGATTCCTGACATGGCTGATCTAAAACCTGACATTGCTCTAGTGCCTGTTAGTGGAACGTATGTAATGACAGCGCAGGAAGCTGCCAAAGCAATAGAAAAGATCAAGCCAAAGATTGCAATTCCAATGCATTATGGAGTAATTGTTGGTAGCGAAAAAGATGCGCATGACTTTAAACAGCTGGTAAAATCATGTGAGGTTCAAATACTCGCAAAAGAGTAATAAACAGAGTAAATTCAATCAAAAACTAGTTTGTTCCAAGATGCCAAATTGTTCACGGTGAAAAAATTTGATTTTCATTTGAGACATCTGTTGGTAATTGGAATTCTCATAATTTCATTTTCCATTTCTGCACTTGTTAGATCTCAAGCAGCTGACTATGGATTTCAATTAAACGAGTTTGATCCATTCTTCAACTATAGGGCAACACAGTATTTGCTAGATAATGGGCTAAATGCATATGTCCATTGGCATGATACCATGAGTTGGTATCCAACTGGAAGAGATGTTTTTGCTACGGCTCAAGTGCCATTGCATGTAACTGATGCAGTTTTATACAAAATATTTGGTGGCGGAATGAGCCTTTATGACTTTACTATAATCTTTCCAGTAGTTTTTGGCTCCATGACTGCAATAATCATTTTTGCTCTAGTGCGTGTCTTGGCAGGTACCAGTGCAGGACTCTTTGCCTCTCTTTTCTTTGCTTTATCGCCTCCGATAATAGTCAGAGGTACAATTGGGTGGTTCAAGTCTGAACCTCTTGGTTTGTTTTATGGGTTGCTGGGAGTCTATCTCTTTCTTAGTGGACTCAAATCAAAAAACAAGAAAGTTGCCATAGCCAAATTGGTAGGCGGTGGATTCTTTCTTGCTGTAGGTTTTGCATCATGGGGTGGAATAGAGTTCTTCTTGCTTCCTTTGGGGTTGTTCTTTGTTGCTCTACCTTTCATACGAAAAGATCACAAGTTCTTGCTTTGGGCAGTTCCACTATTTGTGGCCATAACCATGATAATAGCTGGAGGATTATTTGCAAGACCTGGACCGTCATTTGTGTTTGGTGTGAGAGGACTTGCAATGATTGGTCCTGCCATACTGCTTGTAGTAATAATTTTAATTCAGAAATATAGTAAGGAGCAACACCGCATGCGCAACAGTCTGCTGGTCTTGGCTGCACTGGTGATAATAGGGGGAGCAGTCTTGGCTTCAAGCTCCATGCATTCAGTAAGCTTCCGTTATCTTAATGCAATAAACCCATTCCTAACATCTGAAGATCCTCTGGTTGATTCAGTTGCAGAGCATGCCACTCCAACACTTGCGCAAAACTTTAGTTATTTCTCTATACTCATGCTGTTTGCTGGCCTTGGAATTTGGCTTGCGTTTAGAAAGAAGAATGGAGATCCAAACGCATCAATATTTTCTCTTAAAAATGAGATGATTGTCTTTGCCTTGATAATCGGTATAGTCGGGGCATATGCGGGTTCAACTTTCTCTAGATTGGAATTGCTTACTGCAACTTCTGTGATTATACTTTCGTCTATAGGTCTTGCCATAGTTACAGCAGACATTTTCAAACGAGGAAACAAGCCGGTCACATTTGTTGAATCATCAAAGAAGGGGGGAGGCTCAAAGAAGGAAATTCCTACAAAGAAAACAAATGAATTTCTTGGAAGGGTTCCAAAGATAGCATTTGTTGTAGTAGTTGTAGCGTTATTGCTGGTTCCAACCCTGTATCCTGTTGATGCTAACTGGATTTCCATAACAAAGTCTCCGCCTACTATTCTTAACGGAGGATCAAATTTTGCCATAGCTACTAATGATTGGCCAGATGCTCTGAACTGGATTAAAAATAATACTCCAAAAGACTCTGTAGTTGCATCCTGGTGGGATTATGGATATTGGGTACAAACCTTGGGAGAACGAAAAACACTTGCTGACAATGCAACAATCGATACAAGTGTTATTGCAAATATTGCAAGGATGCTCTTGGCTTCTCCTGATGAAGCATGGAAGATGCTAAACAAGGCAGGAGCAAACTATGTTCTAGTTTATGTTGTTGGCCAAAAATTTGTTTCAAACGGCCAGGACCTTTACATACTTGGAGGTGGAGGAGATGAAAGCAAGAAACAGTGGTTCATGAAAATAGGGGGCCTTGATTCAACCAAATTCCTTCAGGATGACTCCTTTACACCAACTGACTATTTCTGGAAAAATACTCTGCTTGGACAAATGTTTCCGTTTACTCCCCTAACATACTATGATCCAAATACCCACAATGAATCGCCTACCTATACAACGGGATATACTGCAATTTACTCTAAAACCGTCAAGTATGCTGAAAACGGAACCGGTCCATTGCGTCTGGTATATTCATCTCCAAGCTTGGACCGAAAAGACTCTGGTGTGATTTCTGGCGTATTGATTTATCAAGTAAATCCTGACTACAAATCACTGACAGGAACAACATCTGCTAGTACACAAGGAAATAGTTCCAGCACTAGTGCCTTACAAGGAAATAGCTCAAGTACAACTACAGTAAACTCTACAAGCACTACTACGACTAGCGGCAGCATTGCAGTGATCAATACAAAGTTTGGAGAGATAAAATTCAAATTATTTGACAATGTGGCGCCAAAAACAACTGCCAACTTTATCAAACTTGCCAATTCTGGTTTCTATGATAATACGGTATTCCACAGAATAATGCCGGGATTTGTAATACAAGGCGGAGATCCAAATACGATAAAAGGTGACAGAAGCACCTGGGGTCTTGGAGATGCAGGATATACAATTCCACCAGAGTTTAGTTCTAGTCTGAATTTCACAAAATACATGGTAGGTATGGCACGAGGTAATGATGTCAACAGTGGAAGCTCACAATTCTTTATCACAGTTGGTGATGCACCTTGGTTGAACAACCAATATACTCTGTTTGGTCAAGTCGTATCTGGCCAAGATGTTGTTGACAAGATAGCCGCACTAAAAACTGATTCAACTACCAATCAACCAGTTGATGCAGAAGCCGCACGTGTAACTACAATTGCTATTGAATCATCAAATAGTACATCAAAATAAAATTAGTTACTTGTACCTGTCAGATATGCGGTATCTTGCATACTTGTCATCTGGAGAATATTTTCCTGGATGTACAGTAGCAGTTTGGTGTCCGCACTTGGGACACTCGTCTTTTAGGGTGTATCTTTTACAATCTGTACATTTTCTCATCTGAAAGTGCATTGTTACCCTTCCCTTGTCTTCTTTGATTCTTCTCTTGTGAACTTGAAGGTGCCTCCCTTCTTCTCTATGGAATCCTGAACAGCAGAAAGAATTGGTTTTAGTTCCTTTTCAGCCTCCTTGAAATTTGGTGCAGTAAGGGTAATGCGGTATTTTGGAGCTCCAATGTATGTCACAGAGATCTCTTTCTTGTTTGCAGTGGAATCAATTAATGCATGTTTGATTATTTCAATGCCGTTTGACTTGTTACAGGTAATCTCAAAAATTCCACGTATCTCAACATGTGGAACCTGAATCTTTGAGCCCAATTCGGCAATTACAGTCAATGCCTTTGGGGGAATACTGAGATTATCTAGAATGGTTATGCCCTTTGCTGAAACTTCGGAAAATGCGTCATATACAGAGCCAAATTTCTCTACTAGGACATTTTCTAATTTTCCTAGTTCAGAGTCAGATAAACTAATGCGAGACTTTAGATTTTCAATTAACGCCTCTTCTTTTTCACCGCGTTTTATCTCTAAAAGTTTCTTCTTTTTTTGATCAGATGATACCTGTTTTAATGACAAGTCTATTTCGGATCTTCGCGGGTCTACACGTTTTACAAGCAGAACTTTTTTCTCCCCTATCTTGAGGAATTTTGCTACGTTTCTTATCCAACCAGTAGCAATTTCTGAGACATGCAAGAACCCTTGGATCTTGTTGAACTCATCAAGGGAGACATATGCTCCTTGATCCACTATCCTTGTTACAGTGGCAATCACAATCTCTCCCACCTCTGGAAAATCTTGGACAGTTGTTGTCATAGCTTTCAAATTTCTTGTACATAATTTAATGTTGTTGCCTAAAAGTCAATTCCTTTTTTTGCTTTTATTCCGGATTTGAATGGATGTTTTATTTCCTTCATTTCAGTAACTAGGTCTGCCTTGTCTATCACTTCATCCTTGGCATGATTTCCTGTTAGAACCAAATTGACATCATCAGGCTTGTTTGAAATAATTTCCAAGACGTCTTTTAGATTTATCAGGCCAAGATTTACTGCATAATTTATCTCATCTAGTATCACGATGTTGTAGATTTTTGAATTGATTTTTTCCCGTGCTACCCTGAGTGCCTCCTCTGCCACTTTTTTATGATCCTCAATGGGACTCTTGTCATCTATTATCCCAACAAAGCCCTTGCCTATTGCAGTGAGCTCAAACTCTGGCTCTAACCTCTTTGATGATGTCATCTCTCCATAATGCCATGAACCCTTGATGAACTGTATCATGCAAACTTTGTGATCATAACCAACTGCACGAAGAGCCATGCCAAGGGCCGCCGTTGTTTTTCCCTTTCCCTTTCCGGTATAAACTATCACTAGTCCCTTTGTCAATGGGATATTTTTTTATGTGCTAGGTAAAAAGATTGGGTTCAAAGAAAGACTGTAAAACCACAGCTTATAATATTGAACAGGGAAAATTTGAGTAATAAATCATGACTAGAATCTATGATTATGATGTAGTAATTGTGGGAGGAGGTCCGGCAGGTCTGTCAGCAGCATGGAGTGCTGCAAAAAAAGGGCTCAGCGTTGCAGTGCTTGAAAGAGATGAGGCAATAGGGCAAAATGTTAGAACAAGCGGTGTAACATGGATAAAGGAAGCAAAATCATTTGGGATACCATCAGAGTATTATAATGAAATAAGCAATTATGCCTTTTATTCTCCAAATAATTATGTGATAAAAAAAAGTGATACAGCACAAGCGGTAGTTTTGGATGTGAGAAAGACATACCAATTTCTTGCATACCAAGCAGCAAGTGTAGGGGCAGACATTTTTTTAAGAACTAGTGCAACTGATGTAATAAAAAATGACATGGGAAAATTAAGTGGGGTAAAAGCAACCTCGCTCAAAGAAGAATTGGTTTTTAATTCAAAACTTGTCATAGATGCAAGTGGTTTCTATTCTGTTATTGGAAGATCTCTTGGTATTGTCATGCCGTGGAAAAGATTTGGAGCAGGTGCAGAATATGAGGCATATGTGGATAAAATCAATCCTGATACGTGGTACCTCATGGTGGGCTCACAATATTCTCCTGCTGGATATGCATGGGTTTTTCCTTTGGGAAACAATAAGGTCCGCATAGGGGTGGGGGTGGGAAAGCCAAATTCTCAGGCAGATGCAAGCAAGCTCCTAATTGAGTTGCTGGAAAAAAGGCCAAAACCACTAAATGATCTTGGTAGAATTGTTCCAGTCGAGTTTCACTATGGCCTGATTCCAAACGAAGGACTGCGAGAGTCAACCATAGATGATAATCTAATAATGGTGGGAGATTCTGCAGGGCAGGCAAACCCACTGGTCCTAGAGGGAATAAGATATGCAATTGAATTTGGCAGAGCAGCTGGAAGAATTGGCGGCGAATCTGTTCTTCAGGGTGATACCTCCAAGGAATCTCTGAAATCTTATGAGGATACAATGAAAAAAGCAATAGGATCAAAGATAGCTGCCGCAGTCAAGGTGCAGTATAGGTGGCTTAACCTAAGTGATCAAGAATGGGACAAGGAAATTGAAATAATAGGTGAACTGTCTGCCGAAGAATTTCTTGACTTCATCAAGGCAGACTTTGGCATGGCAAGCATGTTAAAACTTGCAGCACATCATCCAAAACTTGTGCTCCGACAACTTTTTCAAATCATAAAAAATACTGGCAAAGACCAAGAGACATGAAGATTCCAAGAATTGTTCTTGCAGGTGCTACAAGTGGAGTGGGCAAGACATCTATAGCAACTGCAATAATCCATGGCCTAAAGGAAAAGGGATACTCGGTTCAGCCATTCAAGGTGGGTCCTGATTTTATAGATCCAAGTTACCTAAGCACTGTCTCAGGAAATATTGCCAGAAACCTTGATGTCTGGATGATGGGAAAAAATAGAGTCCTCAAGAATTTTGTACAAAATTCGCGCCAAGATATTTCTGTAATTGAGGGTGTGATGGGATACTACGATGGGTTTAGCGGAAGATCAAGCTTTGCAAGCACGTATGATGTTGCAACTATAACTAAATCTAGTGTGATCCTTGTTTTGGATGCAAGCAAGGCTGCTCGCTCTATTGCTGCAACAGCACTTGGATTCAAAAATTTTGAGAAAAACTCTAGAATATGCGGTGTTATACTAAATAAGATCGGGAGCAAAAAACATGAAATCCTGTGCAGAGATGCGTTAAAAAAAATCGGGCTTCCAATACTTGGAGTAATTCCAAGAAACAATGATCTTAATCTTGAATCAAGACATCTGGGCCTGATACCTGTAAGGGAAAAACAATCCCTTGATAAAAAAGTCAAGTCAATTGCAAAGTCACTCTCAGGTTTTATTGAAATTGAAAAAATAGTCAAACTTGCCAAGATTGGACCTGGTATGCCAAGAGTCGCTAATAGAAAAGACAAGAAAATACAAACCAAAATAGCAGTGGCCCTGGACGAGTCCTTTAATTTCTATTATCAGGATAACTTGGACTCGCTAAGAAGGCTTGGTGCAGAAATTATATTCTTTAGTCCGATATCGGACAAAAAAATACCGCCATGTGATGGAATCTATATTGGTGGGGGATTCCCTGAAGTCAAGGCAAACCTGCTACAAAAAAATGAAACCATGAAGAGACTGGTGAAAAAATATGCCCAAGATGGCCTGCCAATTTATGCAGAGTGTGGGGGACTGATGTATCTGACTAAATCCATAAAATATCAATCTGGAAACTTCAAGATGGTGGGACTTTTTGATGCTGTTACCATAATGGAAAAGAAACTAAAACTAAATTACACCAACGCCAAGATTGGTTTATCATCACCATTTTCCTTGCCGTCAAAAACTATCAAGGGCCACGAGTTTCATTACTCTGAACTTGATTTGTTACCAAAAGACTCAAGATTTGCATATGACATGTCAATTGGAATTGGAATAAAAGATAAAAAAGATGGCCTGACTATACACAACACACTTGCATCATACATGCATGTCCACTTTGATGGCTCTCCAATTGCTGCCAACTTTGTAAAGTCATGCATCTCTTACTCTAAAAAGTAATCTAAGATTTTGATCTTGCTGCAAGAATTTTGTAAAGTGCATTGACAATTGCAGAAGCACATGGACTGCCTCCCTTTCTGCCAATGTTAGTAATGTATGGAACATTTGTGGCGCGAAGCTCGTCCTTTGACTCTACTGCGCAGACAAATCCTACTGGAATTCCGATAACAAGGGCAGGAGATGTTATGCCCTCTTTTATCATCTGTATTACTTCGATTAGTGCAGTGGGTGCATTGCCTATGGCTACAATTCCATGGTCCATCTGCTTGGCTGCAAGCCTCATTGAGGTCTGGGCACGTGTCTTGTTGAGTCTTTTTGCTTCCTCTATTACCTGAGGATCTGATATGCTACATACCACCTGATTGCCAAATTTTTTCATGTTATCCTTGTTAAAGCCGCCTATGACACCATTGACATCAACTATAATGTTGCATCCTTTTTGCAACGCATCTATGGCACTCTGTATTGCATCCTTGTGAAAGACTACCTTGTTCTCTCTTGCAAAGTCAAAATCTGCAGTGGAATGAATTATTCTTTTTACTATTGTCCACTCGTCAGGTGAATATGGGTGGGAGCCTATCTCACTGTCTATTATTTCCATGCTCTTGTCTTCTATTGACTGGCCCTTTTGGGTGATCATGTCTCTACCTCTTGGGCCCTCTCAATGATAAGGTCGATCATCTTCTGATCTGTTCCAATATGTTGTGTAATCAAAACTTTATTCAACTTGTGCTTATCCAATGCTGGCCTAAGATCTGCATTGATATCTGTTTTTACGTGTGCGCCCTCGTGTAAAAAGTAGAAAACAACAACGAGAACCTCGGGATCTCTTTTCTTGCAGGTCTCTATTCCCTGCTCTATGTTTGGCTCTTCGATTTCAAGAAAACAATAATCTACATTTCTATACGAATGACCAAGCTCGTCTACAACATATTTTATCGACATCTTTGCATTAGGATCTTTGCTTCCATGTCCGATCACCAAGACATCTATCTTGTCATTTGGTAACAAAACTCCTCCTTTGTCAAGTGCCGACTTGATCCTGTTCTCAACTAGTTTTACAAGGGTCATGTGCATGGACATGGGTTTTGTGACGAGGAACTTTACATTTGTTGTCGCTTGGTACTTCATGACTTCGGTAACTGCAGCCTTTACTTTTTTTCCTGGATACAAAAAGTATGGAACTATGATAAGCGAATCAATGTCAGTTTTTAGGCATTTTTTGATTCCATCGTCGATGTATGGTAGCGTTACTTCAAGAAAACAATATTCCGCAAAAACATAACCGCCCTTGTTTTTTACTTCCTTGCAAATAATTTCAAGCTCTTCAGCAGCTTCCCTTTCCTTGCTTCCTCTATCTATTAACAGCAAGCCACGCTTCAATTTGGTCTCCTTGCTATTGCAATTGTAAGGTTTGGAGGAAATTTGTGTTTCTGGACTATTAGATCTCCACCAGAGGCCTTGATTGCGGCAGCCTCTGATACACTTGGCGTGCCCTCAAATGTCTGCACAACATCTGAAGGGTTGGGTATGCTTATGGCAGAAAGTTCTGTCTTGTCAAAATATTCTAGTGGCACATTCATCTCACCTGATAATTCTTGCAATCCCTTTACATCAGCCTCTTTTTTAATTGATGCAAATTTTGCAACTGATCTTGGACTCATCTTGAATTTGGACAGGCAAAAATTCATCCCCTCTCTGATTGTATCCTTTGTGGTATCCCAGTGCAGGCCTACTCCCACAACCAAAGTCTTTGGCCTGTAAATTACAACACGGCCTTGAATCTCGTTATTTTCTATTATTTTATCTGAAATAATGAGAAATCCCTTGCAGTCAGATGATATCATATCGTCAAATGATTTGTAAATATGGACGTTTTTTGGAAGCTCTTTTTTTGGCATCCACCAGTCCTTCTCTCCTGCATCTTGGTAAACACCAATTTTTTCTTCGTTTACCATAAAGGCGCTAACTTTTGTAACAGTGGAGATCTCGTCAATGCTCCAGCCAAACTCCCTTCCAAGCAGGTCAACTGCAATTGTCTTGTTTACATCTGCTGCTGTGGTGATAACTGCAATGGCACCAAGAGTGGATGCTATTTTTTCGGCAAGCTCATTTGCACCTCCCAGATGGCCCGAGAGTGTGCTTATGACAAATTTTGCAGTGTCATCTATTACAACTACTGCAGGGTCTGTCTTTTTATCCTTCATGTGTGGCGCGATCAACCTTATCACTGCACCAAGGGAAAAGATGCATACCAGTGCTTCGTTGTTTTCGAACAACTCTTTTATTTTTAAGGTGGTTGATTCATCAAACCATTCTATGTCTTTTCCATCTTGGTGAAGCTTTGATGGGGAAAATATCTTCCATGTCGGAAAATGTTGTTTAAGTAAATGTGCTGTACCTATACCGTTTTTTGTTATTGCAAGTATGGCTACGCTGTCCACAAATTTGTCTTGCTAGGTCTCAAGATATTTGTTACTCTTTGGAAAAATTCCAATTACTTTACCATCAAAATCAAACATTATAACTTCGATCTCAAACTTGTTCTCAGAATATTTTCCTAGTTGTTTGTGGGCCTCTGAGCAGACCATGTCAAAATAGCCCGAAATATTTTTTTCATTTATGATTTCAAACACGTGCCTTGCAGTGTTTGCCTTTCTTATGGTATCCTGTACTTGTTGTGGGGCTCCACACCTTTTTGCAAGCTCTGACAAAAATTCCATATCAACCTTTGAGCCCTTTACATGGGTCTGTTTTACACCCATTGACATCTTTGCAAGTTTTCCTATGAATCCAGCAACATGGGCCTTTTTGATTCCTTTTTTTGCACAAACCTGTACAGTATATCCTGAAAAGTCTCCCATTTGGACAAAACAGTGGTCTGGTAGATCAATTATCTTTCTCATAAAATCTTCACTTCTTCCTCCTGTCGTCAAGACAACAGTGTCGTCACCCATTGCTCTTGTAACCTCAATACTCTGTCTAATTGACGCTGCAAAGGATGCTGTGGAATATGGTACCACTATACCACTTGTTCCAAGAATTGAGATGCCTCCAAGAATTCCGAGCCTTGGATTGTCTGTCTTGATTGCAAGCTCTCTTCCCTTTGGAACTGATATCATAACCTTGATTCCATTTTTTGCAAGAATGTCTTTTGCTATCTCTAAAATGTTTTCTCGAATCATTTTTTTTGGCGTTGGGTTTATTGCAGCAGAACCTATCTCCAGTCCCAATCCTGGCTTGGTAACTCTGCCAACTCCTTCTCCACCATCTATTTCTATCTCTCCAGGTTTTTCAGTAAGTGTAACCTGTGTTTTTATCTCTGCTCCATGAGTTACATCTGGATCATCTCCTCCGTCTTTTATCACTGTACATGTAGCGTTGTTTTTGTTAAATTTACAATCTTCAATTTTAATTCGAATTTGTGATTTTTTTGGTAGTGTAACATCAACAAAATCTATTTTATTTTGATTCATGATTGAAAGCAATGCTGCCTTTGAACCAGCTGTTGCACATGTTCCTGTGGTAAAACCCATTCTCATCTTTTCATTTGGCTTGTCTTCTTCTGACATGAGATGACCTAAGTTTCTTGCGTATTAATCCCTTAAGATTATTTCAGTATTGTCGATAAAATTATCCAGAGTGCCATTGCTCCAAGCCCACCATATAGTACGATGTGGGTGAGCATTGCGGAACCTTCCTTTTCCTGATTGTGTTCATAATTTTGTTCTGCCTTGGCTCCAAAATCGCGTCTAAACTCTGTAAAGTTTGGACCGAAATTAAACTCCTCATTTGGGACCTTGTCATACTTTTTCCAAAAGTCGGAATATTTTGTGGCCACTTCACTTTCTGAAATCTTGTCCTTTTTCTTTTCTTCACTTCTTAGCTGCTGATATGCCTCTGTTACCTTCTTGAACCGTGCTCCGTCACGGTCGTCCTTATTCCTGTCTGGATGATATTTCAAGGAAAGCTGCCTGTATGCATTTTTTATCTCCTTTTGGGATGCTCCTGCTTGGACGCCTAAGATCTGGTGGCAGTCTGCTGTGTTCAAGTATGATACCAGTGGTATTAAGACCAAAATTAATTTGTCGGCATAACCTGTGTTTTTACATGCATCGATCAGTTGTAATTACTGGGGCAAATGGATTTGTTGGAAGAAACGTTGGCATGTTTCTCTCAAAGAATGGATTTCAAACTATACCTCTTGTGCGCAAGGGCAAGACTGTACCCTTTGGAAAAGCAATAACATCTGCAACACTTTCTGAAAGCAGTCTTGTATCCAAGATACGCAATGCTGATGCACTGTTGCATTTTATTGGCCAGGGAAGACAAACCATAGACTCTGACTATGAAAAAGTTAATGTCGGTCTTACCAGAAATGCTATATCTCTCTGCAAAAAGGCAAAAATAAAAAAAATAATCTACATCAGTGGTCTGGGAGTTGACAAATCTTCAACACTTGGATACTTTATTTCAAAATACAAGGCAGAGCAAGAAATAATCCACTCTGGGCTTGATTATACAATTCTTCGAGCATCATACATGATAGGACATGATGATCCTCTCTCAAAAAATCTGCAACACCAGATAAAAAAAGGGGAGATAATAATTCCTGGCTCTGGCAAATATAGGTTCCAGCCAATCTTCATTGGTGATGTATCTGAAGTTATAGCAAAGTCTGTGATAGAAAAAAAATTCTCAAACAAGATAATTGATCTGGTGGGACCGCAAATAGTAAGTTACAATGCTTTTGTAAAGAAATTCTCAGGTGGAAAAGTCAGGATAAAAAAAATAAGTTTTGAGAGTGCATATCATGATGCCTTGCATAACAAGGAACCATTTGGTGTAGATGATCTGAGCATAATGGTGGGCAACTATGTTGGAAATCACAAAAAACTTGCAGGTCTTGCACAGATGAAATTTACAAGATATGATACAGTCTTAGAGTCCAGAGGCTTGCCTTAGTACATCTGCCTTGTCTGTTTTTTCCCAGCTAAATTCTGGTTCGTTTCTTCCAAAGTGACCATATGCTGCGGTCTTTCTGTATATTGGATTTTTTAGTTTTAGATGCGAGATTATAGCAGAAGGACGCATGTCAAAGTGCTTTCTTACGATATTTTCAATCTGCTCTTCTGGGATCTTGCCAGTGTCAAATGTATTCACAGTAAGGGATACTGGTTCTGCCACTCCAATTGCGTATGCAACCTGTATCTCACACTTGTCTGCAAGGCCTGCTGCAACCACATTTTTAGCGATATATCTGCACATGTAGCATGCTGATCTATCGACCTTTGATGGATCTTTTCCAGAAAATGCTCCTCCTCCATGTCTTCCCATACCACCATATGTGTCCACAATTATTTTTCTTCCAGTTAGCCCTGCGTCACCTGGCGGACCGCCTATGACAAATCTGCCAGTTGGGTTTATGTGAATTTTTATTTTATCATTCCATAATGGTCCGCAGACTGGCTTGATCACCTTCTCGATTATCTCTTTTCTGATATTTTCATTTGTAATATCTGGAGAATGCTGGGTTGAAATTACAATGGCATCTATGCGTTTTGGCTTGCCACCCTCGTACTCTACTGTAACCTGAGATTTACCGTCAGGTCTTGCCCATGGAAGTTCTTTTTTCTTTCTTGCTTCTGCAAGGCGCTTTGTAAGCTTGTGTGCAAGTAAGATTGGCATGGGCATTAGATCCTCTGTCTCATTTGTTGCATATCCAAACATGAGACCTTGATCTCCTGCACCTTGGTCTTTGTTATCGTTAGCTGTAACTCCCATGGAAATGTCAGGGCTTTGTGCATGTAATGATACCAGAACACTGCAGGACTCGGAATCAAAACCATATTGCGGATTGTCATATCCAATTTCTTTGATTGTCTTTCTAACTACATCCTGTATGTCAAATCTTGCCTTTGATGTAACCTCACCGGCTACTACTACAACACCAGTAGTTGTCAGTGTCTCAACTGCAACTCTAGAATCTGGGTCTTGCTTTAGAAATTCGTCCAAGATTGCATCAGATATCTGATCACAAATCTTGTCTGGATGACCCTCTGTAACTGATTCTGAAGTAAAAAGATAGCTTCTAGGAGAGGCCATGATGTGATTTCCTATAACTCATTTTCTAATTTTATGAAAAGTACGTTGTTTCCTCTGACTATGACTCTGCCGTAATTTGCAACTATTTTGCCATTGTTAATCTCTTCTGCATCTGTCATGATTAGATTCATGTATGAATCAACATTGTTCATCTTACCTTTGTATTCGATTTCACTTTTTAGTCGAACTGTAACTTTTTTGTTGATGCCTTTTTGCAATGTTGTTAAAG
>JANWLA010000021.1 GCA_025451075.1 Nitrosotalea sp.
ACCAGAGACAACTACACCAGAGACAACTACACCAGAGACAACTACACCAGAGACAACTACACCAGAGACAACTACACCAGAGACAACTACACCAGAGACAACTACACCAGAGACAACTACACCACCCGAAATTTCAATATCTTCCCCTGTGGATGGCGCTATGCTAGGATCTTCATCCTTTATTATTTCAGGTACTGCAACTGGTACAAACCTCGCATCTGTCATAATCACGGTTGATGGCACAACCAAGACTGCATCTGGCATCAGTAACTGGTCAATTAACTCTGGACCTTTGTCAGATGGTAGTCATACAGTCACTGCAACTGTAATCGATGGCATTGGAAAAACATCAAACCGCATCATTCATGTGATAACTGATGGTACCAAACCGACAGGAAGAATTCTATCCATTGCTGATGGTCAAACAGTACATGTTCCTGCAATAAAAATTTCAGGTAGTGCATTTGATGCGACTAGCGGAATCAAAAAAGTAGAGATACAAATTGATTCTAATGCATTCCAAATTGCCAGCGGTACTACTGCATGGACATTTGACACTGCATCGTTATTGGATGGAACTCATAGCGTGAAGATTAGGGTAACAGACAATGCTGGAAACGTTTTCACAGGACTTGCAATCACATTTACTGTTAGAACCGCTCCAACTGGATTGACTGCAATAGCACTAGGTGAAAATAAAATAGGCTTGATATGGACATCTCAAGTTCTAGAAACTGGTTCTATTGCTGGCTACAAAATAGAGCGAGAATCGCCAATAGGTGGAGGCTGGCATGTCATAGTTTCCAATACTGGAAACATGCTTACAGAATACACTGATACTGGATTGACTGCAGGTACAGTATACAATTACAGAGTTTATGCAATCTTTGCTGATCACACCAGTCCACCATCAAATTCTGCTAGTGCAACAACAAGCGTCATCACTTTGCCCCCGCTCTAAAAAATTATAAAATATTAGATGACTTGGAATATTACAGGGAAAAGTTACCTGGATACGTCGGTACTGTAGTAAACATGACTATTGTGGTAGCAGAAAATATTATAGCTCCCATTACAAGAAATATGCTTTGCATTTTTTTGGAAGCAAAAACCCTTCCAATTCCCTCAAGAAATGAAACACTGGCATACAGTGATGTAAAGAAAACATAGTTTGAAGCAATTGAACTCATACTATCAGCGTTTTGAGATTTTTCATCTGCTGTCTGTAAAAAGCCTTGTACCTTGTCAGAATCCAATGGAAGCAGATATTCTGGCATATCAAATGGGGTAGTAGCCTTTGCTCCAGTATTATTCAAAGGGTCTGTCTTGAGCCATGCATCAAAAGCAACTTTCATCTCTGGTCGAAAACTGTTCTTGTAATAATCGATTAATTTTTGATCATGGTTTGATACTGCATCAAGATATCCATTAAATGCAATAACATCAATCACAACAGATTGACGCTCTTTTAGTTCTGCCGTTGTGAATTCTCGATGTGCTGTATTTGCAGCCTTTAATTCAAATGTTAATGCACTGCTCCATAACTCATGCTGATATCCACACCACGCTGTTACAACAATTGTCAATCCAAGTATTGTTGCATAAGCAAGATCCATCTTGTCTAATTTATTGTTCTTAACATCAGATGACATTTTATCTAATCACAATATTCAGTAGGTGATTCAAGTTAAAAGTTGCTAAATTATTATGAGCAATTTATGTGACCCTAGTAAAATAAAATTTCAAAAATTATGATAATCAGACATGAATTAGATGATGATGTGATAGAAATTTCAGATTCTGGGCATGTATACCGCCTGAGATATTACCACAGATCTTTGAACCTCTGTTTACAACAAAAAGATCAGGAACAGGTCTTGGATTACCAGCCTGTAGAAACCTGATAGAACAACATGGGTGGACAATACAAGTAAAACTACCTTCTACATTTGTGATAATAATACCTCGTAGAGAAAAAAATTAAAAAAATTAGGTGAACGCGATAGAACTGATCTGGTGCGAACCTTAGAATTTTGTCTATCTGTTTTAGTGAAATTTATAGAACTCGATTGGATTGAGATTTGTGAGGATTTAAAAAATATGAGTACTAGATGAAAGTCAACTATATATCATAATTCACTTGTTTATGATAGAAATTCATATTTTTTATGATACAAAACGTTATAAAACATCAGATTAGGTTTTTTTTGATGGTTTCCATCGAGCAAGAAAACAAAATAGCTTTTGCAACCTGTATTGAAGTAGCATTAATGAGGCGAGGAAATTCCAATTATAATCTAGTTTTAGCAAAACTTCAATCTCTATACAAATCTTGGATCTTCGAATGTATTGAGCATCCGGAATACTTGCGTAATGTACTCAAAGAAGTGTATGTAAATGATTACTATATTGTTATAGAAGAAATCAGATCAGAATCTGATAGATTAGAAGATATTGATAAACTCAAATCTGATTTTTTCAAAGTCATGTTAAGTTAGCCCATCACTGATGATAATTCAAGTAGTTCCATTCTAACATGTATCTAACAAAAAGAATGAATCTTTAGGATATTGTTCTGAGTTAATTGCAAATATACCCAATAATCTAAAGTATCTTATGGATTCAAAAAAGATGACAAGATCTTTTTCTATGAAAATCAAGTACACCTCAATTCTTCTCTTGATTATCCCTCTACTCTTGTCTACATTTACTCATATCTGGAATCCTGTGGGGTTTCCAGATATCTTCTATGATGAGGGAATTTACATGTACAGGGCAATGCATGTGCTATCTGGAGAAGGTGTGCAGACTGGTTATTTTCATGATCATCCTTTCTTCGGACAAATCTTCTTGGCCGGAGCCCTATCTCTTGTGGGATATCCAAACTCACTTCATCCAACCGCAGATGTCCATTCCACAGAAATGCTGTATCTTGTTCCTCGTGTATTGATGGGAATGCTTGCAGTTGTTGACACTTTTCTGATATACAAAATTTCCGAGAGGCGTTATTCAACAAATGTTGCACTATTTGCATCTATTCTGTTTGCAGTCATGCCAATCACCTGGCTGACAAGACGAATACTGTTAGATTCCATTTTACTTCCGTTTCTGTTGACATCCATACTCTTTGCTATATGCGCAAAAGATTCTAAAAATAAAAAATTACTTGTAATACTCTCTGGAGTTTTCTTTGGAATTTCTCTCTTTACAAAAGAGACTATGTTTGTGATGATTCCATTACTTGCATTTCTGGTATATCGGAATACTAAGAGTACTAGAATGCTTGTAGTGTGGTTTATTCCTGTGATATTGATACCATTGATCTGGCCCCTTCAGAGTATACAAGATAATCAATTTCATCTCTGGATTGGAGATGTTTTGTATCAAGTCCACAGACAAAATAATAACTTTGGAAACATACTGGAAAATTTCCTTGTTTTTGATCCGCTCTTGTTAGTATTGGGATTTGCTGGTATAGTTTATGCTGCTTTGAAGAAAGATTGGGTGATCTTGTTGTGGTTTCTTCCGTTTCTAGTATTTCTTGCCACTGTGGGATACGTGCAATATTTTTACTGGATTCCACTTTTGCCAGTTCTCTGTATTGCAGCAGCTAAATTCATCATTGATCTAACTGCACATGCAAAGGAGGATGTTCGGCATAAACTCCAATTTGTTATCATTGTTTGTATTGGAATATTTGGACTTGTCATGACTTCTTTTTTGATTACCTCAAATGTCTCAGCTCAGTATGATGCTGCAGCATATGTCCTTCAAAATGTTCATAACAGTGATGCCCCTTATGATGAAAAAAACACAACAATTGTCTCAAGTGCGGTATATTCATGGATATTCAAATACATCTACCATATGACTGATGTTTTACCAGACTATCGGTACGTGTTATTTTATCCGTTGCCTACAGATCATGTACTCCTAGTGGCTGATCTTCACTTTAAAGCAAATCTCAATGCTGGAAAACAACTCCAAGATATATACAATAACACTAGCAGTGTTAAAAAGTTCAGAGGCGGAGTTTTAGACGAAGATCTTGGAAAATATCCGTTTACAAGCATGACTGCAAATTATGAAGGAAGCGAAGTTGAGATAAGGGAAAGAAACTAGTCTCACGAGTAATTATCTCCAAAATACATCATTAGAATTCTTTATAGTATGGAAAAAAGGAGCAACATTGATGGTATTTGATATCGATCAAACAATGCTTGTTTATCTTGGAATGATTACAGCTGGAATTTTTCTATTTCCAATAGCACCTTATCCATCTCCTTATTTCATAGGAGGTATCGCACTTATTGTAGTAGGTGGATTCTTGGTTGTTCGTAAATCTAGAAAAACTCAATGAGTATTTTGAAACTTTGATTGTGTTCTGAGTTTTTCTGTTAATTTACTAAATATTTCATTATGGCTCACATCTGTAAAATTGACAGCTCCACCCTCCCGTATGATTTGCTTTTCAAATTTCTCCTTTATGGCAAATGTGACAGATGAATAGTGAATTCTGCCTTTGAGTTTTTCTTGTACTATGGTATCTGTATCTGGAAATGTTGCAAAATGAAATGATATTCCTCCCGCCCAAAAGATTGTGGGTATTCCACCTCCTGCTGATCTTGCGCTTGCAATTATCTGAGTTATCCAGTCCTCGAATTTTAGTTCCAATACTTCATGGATGACAAGTTGGTTCCATGGCTCAATTGTTATTTCCAAGTCTTGAATACAAATCGCGCTCAAGTTTTATTTAAAGAACCTTGAATTCATTCAAGAACGGGCGATCTGGGTAAAACTAGCACTCTGAAAGATGGATTTAAATACTATGCAAGTTTTTTGGTGGTTAGGTAATTTAGATATGCAAGATTGGAGTCAAGCGGGCGTATACATACCATTGATGGTAGGATTGATACCAGGATTCATTTACTGGTGTGTAATTACCGCAAAGAAACACAAGTAAATTAACCAAAATCTTTTATCTTCTTTTTATTATATTCCAACGTAAGTTTAGTAGAACCTTCTATACTATGTTGTATAGATTATGATATGCAGTATATGATTAATCTCCTTTTGGAACTAAAGTCAACATGAAGACATTGTTACTTTCAAGTTTTCTAATCATAACTCTATTTACAACAAATATTGTCTGGGCTGATCTTCCGCCATCTACAAGCCTCGGTGTGACTGCACTCCAAACTGTATACTCTAACAAAGCAAGTGATGGTACCACAGTAGTATTTGGTGAAGTCCAAAATAACCTCAATTCTCCTGTCAATACAGTTACAATTGGAGTTACATTCATGGATGACAATTCTAATCAGATTGAATACAAAACTGGTACTACTCTTCTTCAGGTAATTCCACCTGGAGGAAAAGCTCCCTTTATGATATCGTCTACAAAGGCTGATCCATCCATTACACAGATCCAAGTAAAAATTGCAGGGTTCCAGTCATCATCTGAAAAACAACAAGTACTGGTAATTTCTTCTGGTTCTATTCAAATTTCTGACAAGTTACTCTTGTCTGGTAATATAACAAACAATGGCGCACAAATGTCGACCAATACAAAGATCTATCTAATTTCATATGATGCATTTCAAAGAATAGTTGCGATTGGAATATCTGATCCAATCAGTGTCAACTCTGGAAAAGATTCTCAGTTTAGCATCACTTCTGATCTAAGCACTAGAGCAAAGTCATACATGATAATTGCAGAGTCTGATAATTACCAATCAAAATTAATTCCTGTAAATGGTATCCAAGCTACATTACCAGTGATTGTAAGTAATACGATGCTTACTGACCCTAATGGCACTTCGTATTCTACCATTCCAGTGAATGCTTCTGTAAAGATAACAAGCGATGCAAAATATCTTGTCAATGCCACTCAATCATTCATCTATTATGTTCAAGTCAAACAATTTAGCGGAAAAGCTGAATTCATAGGAAAGTATGAAGGGGTATTTCTTGGGCCTGGAGATCAAAGTGTGTCTGTAAACTGGATACCTCATTCCGTAGGCTCATATTTTGTTGAGACATATGTGTGGAGTTATGATGCTGTTCCTCTTTCTTCTGCAGTGCCATCAATTAATGTAGTACTTGTTAAATGATAAAGCCCTAAATATTCAATATTTGTTATGACTAGATTCAAACTTGTGGCTTTGGGAGGAACATTTGATATTATTCATAGAGGTCATCTAGAACTATTACGGAATGGATTCTCAATTTCATCCAGAGTCATTATAGGTCTAACTAGCGATGAACTTGCAAGAAAAAAAGGAAAAAAACCAAACCATGATTATTCTAAAAGATACAAAATGCTAGATGACACAATTAAAGAAAATTTTCCAAACTCCAAGTATGAAATAAGCAAACTTGATAGTGATTTTGGTCCAGCAGTATTGGAAAAAGAAGTTGAGGCATTGATAGTAAGTGAAGAGACTTCCTCAAAAGGTGGTGAACTAAACCGACTAAGAGCAGAAAGAAATTCTCCTCCAGTTGAAGTGATTATAGTTCCTATGGCACTTGCCAAAGATGGTACACGAATATCTACGACCAGAATCAAAAAGTCTGAGATTGACGCTGATGGCAATATACTTAGTTGACAAACAACTTTTCAATCTTTGAGTAGGTTCCATAAAACTCTAAAATGCCTGATAAGGTATTGAAAGAATTAACTGACAGGATGTTTAGTAAAATGTCCTCTGACATTACAGGTCTAAAGGAAGGTCTGGATCCTGAAAATATAGCACTCTGGTACAACAAAGTAATTGAGGAAGCAAAAGAGATGGCACCTCCGTGGCTTGTGGATAAAATTGGTGTAAAACAGGATCCAATTCTTTATCTAAAATTCAACCTCAACATATCAAAACGGGCAGTTCGTTATCTGATGATGGCCATATCAAATAACCTTGATGACATGCCATATACAACAAAATTATATTTTCTCAAGGTGCAAGAATTAGTTACTCAAGAAATGGACAAGTCTCTTGTCTGAAATTATTCTTTTGTTATTTCCACTGTATCTTCAAGAACTTTGGTCTCTGTGATCTTGTTCACATTGTCAATTACAGACTGGATGAAATCTGCGAAAGATTCTGCCTGAAGTCTATCTTTGAACAATATGCTGTGAGCAGACTTGTCTTTTAGGGATATGATTATCTCATTTTCAATTATCTCTAAAATTCCATTGATGAAAATTTCATTATCGTCTTTTATGTATATTAAACTGGCAAGTTTTTGTGCTTCATAACTGTCTATGCATGTAATATTTTTCTTCATATTGACTAATCAAACATGAACTTGTCTACTTGGTCTTTTGCTTTTTCTCGTTGTTTTTTAAATTCTGTTAGGAAAGGTTTGGTAGCATCTTTTAGGTTACATTTGCATTCCCCGCATAACAGCTGTCCACCTTTGCACTTTCTTGCTCTCTCGTCTGATTCTTTTTCTGTATCAAAAAAGTATCTAAGATACCAAAATACTGGGCATATGCTAAAGTTTGCGCCAAGTTTTCGTTGAAGCTCAACAGTAGGCTGACCGCCAGTAAATGTACTTGAGATCTTTTTGTCCACTACATCATCACTATCCGTAGTAAAAATGGCAGTTTCTGGAATTGAAGAGGACATTTTTCCTTGCATGCCCAGTCCTGGCAAAAACTTGGAATGTATCTGGGCTGGTTTTGGATATCCCATTTTTTCTGCAATGTCTCTTGTTACCCTCCAATATGGATCCTGGTCTATTGCAGCAGGTATGAGAACAGGAGTGGGCCGTCCCTCAATTATTGATGGGAGAAAACAGGGTGCTGCCTGTATTGGTGGAAATCCAATCATTCCTATGTTTGTAGAATTTTCAAATCCAAAAACCGCCTTGACAGTTGAAAAAGTGATTCGCTTTGCTATCTCTAATGCTATTGGATAAATTCTTTTGATATCCTTTGTATCAATTAGGATCTTTGTCTTTTTTGGATCAAATCCTATTGCAATTATATCTAGAATGTTTTCTTGGGTGTATTTTGATACCTCTTCCATAGATTTTTGGTCACTGTAGAGAAATTTTTCATCATCAGTTAGTTGGAATATTAGATTAACATCGAATTTTTCTTGGAGGTATTTTGTAAATATCCATGGCAAGAGGTGCCCCATGTGGATTTTTCCAGATGGTCCTCTTCCGGTATAGAGGTAAAACTTGTTTCCCTTCTCATATTCTGTTATGATTTTATCTAAATCTCTGTGGCTAAAGAAATATCCTAGCTTTAACATTGGATGAACCTCGCCAGTTATCTTCTCTATTCGTGCTTCTAATTCAGGTGAAATTTTTTCTGTGCCAAACTTTTGCATGAGTTTGTCATAGTCAATATCTCCCTCTACGCTCCAAGGAGTTACTGTAAACTCTTCAGATGACATTCATGGTTTAGTTAGGTTAAGGTTTAAAAAGTCTTTTTGGCTTTTTGTGGTAATGTCACAAGTTCTGCATCCGATTGAGCAAAAAATTCTCAAGACATTAGCTGACAAAAAAACCTTGACACCAGAAGAACTTGCAGAAATTACAAAACTTTCACTAGATCAGATAAGGCGAGGCATTGAATGGCTCAAATTCAAAAATCTAGCAAATGTAGTAGAGTCGGAGAAAACCATTGTAACATTAGGCAAGAGGGGAAATGAGGCGTTTGAAAAAGGATTACCAGAAAGACAACTAGTAAATCATCTAAGATCATTGGATGGATATTCTTGTGAAATAAATGCCGCAAAAGATTACCTAAAAAATGAATTTGGCCCGGCTATAGCAAACGCAAAGAAGAATGGCTGGATTGAGGTTCATGAGAATAGACTCATGCTAAAAGGATATCATGATTTATCATCTGAAGAAAAAATTATCAAAACTATTTCTAAAACTTCAATAGGCGTATCTGTTGACGAATTGGAAGACAAGAATGCATTAGAGTCGCTGAAAAAAAGACCAGAATTTATTATTCTTGCTTCAAAAAAGTCTGTCTTGGTTGGCCTTACTGAACAAGGAATGGAAACAGCCAAGAGTGTACCTGATGAAATTGAAATTAGTGAGAATATATCAGAAACATTATCTGTAACTACTGAAGCGAAATCTGTAAGGGCAATAGATGTAGAAGCAACCGCTCCCACAATATTTGCTGCACGAAGTCATCCGTTAAGAGATGTAATAGATGAGGTACGTGAGATATTTGTCAGCCTTGGATTCTCTGAAATAATTGGAAATAATGTCCAGTCTAGCTTTTGGAACTTTGATGCTTTGTTTACACCACAGGATCATCCTGCACGAGAAATGCAGGATACATTTTACCTAAAAGATGTTACTGCAGGTACTGTTGCAAAACCAGACCAGATAAAAAAAATCTCAGAAGAGCACAAGAGAGGCTGGAATTATCAATGGCAAAGTCAAGAAGCTAAAAGGCTCGTACTGCGAACGCACACTACATGTGTAACGATTAGGGCTCTTGCAGATCAGAAATATGATGAAGCAAGACTATTTTCAATTGGCAAAGTATTTCGAAATGAAAAATTAAGCTACAAACATCTTGCAGAATTCCACCAAGTTGAAGGAGTAGTAGTTGGCAAAAATGTGACACTACGAGATCTGATGGGATTGCAAACAGAATTCTACCACAAGATGGGAATAAAGAAGATAAAGTTCTGGCCCACATTCTTTCCGTATACAGAACCTTCGCTGCAATCCATGATATACAATGAAAAGCTTGGAAAATGGGTGGAGTTGTTTGGAATGGGAATGTTCCGACCAGAGGTAACAAAACCACTGGGAATAAAAAATCCAGTACTTGCATGGGGTGGAGGAATAGAAAGAATTGCAATGCTCAAGTTTGGTCTTGAGGATGTGCGTGAATTGTATGAAAACAAGTTTGGTTGGTTAAGGAGTGTACCAAAATGCCCGTAGTCACACTATACTTTGATAGGATGAACAAGATTCTGGGTAGGAAAATCCCAAAAGCAAAGATTGTAGACACTTTGCCATTTATCGGACTAGATATTGAGGAAGAGACTAATGATCACATTAATGTGGAATACAGTCCAAACAGACCAGACTATTCTACTGATTATGGAATAATTACAGGTCTCCAAGGACTGCTTGGAATAAAACTTGGAATGCCTGTATTGAAAATCAAAAGCGGCAAGAATCTGATAAAAGCTGATGTATCTGTTTCAAAGGTACGACCATATGTTACAGCAATTGAGGCAAGAAATGGCACATTGAATGATGAAACAATAAGGCAAATAATTACAATGCAAGAAGATCTTCATAACGGATTAGGCAGAAGAAGAAAGAAAGCATCCATTGGAATTCATGACCTTGACAAAATAAAATTCCCGTTATATTACAAAACCGTATCAAAAGACCACAGTTTTGTCCCTCTTGAATCTGAAACATCTATGACAGTTAAAGAAATACTTGAAAAAACTGAAACTGGAAAAAAATATGAACATATCTTGGAAGAAAAACAAAAAGTTCCTATCATGATAGATTCTGTGGGAAATACTGTATCTTTTCCACCTATAACTAATGCAAAACTTACAGAAGTAAACAACAAGACTCGAAATTTACTAGTAGAGGTTACTGCAACTGATAAAAATGCGGCAGAAGGAGTTCTTGCAGTAGTTGCAAATGCTTTACAAATAGCTGGTTTTCAACTCTTCTCAGTAAAAATAACTGGTGCAAACAATTCTACTCCATCATTGAAATCAAGAGATCTGATACTAGAGCCTGAGCTAGTAAACAAGACTTTGGGAATTGACATCTCTAGTATTATGATAATAAAATCACTGAAAAAAAGCAGACTTGATGCAAAGATGAGAGGTAAGAAGATTGTCTGTACAATTCCACGATATAGGACAGATATTTTTGGAGTGATGGATCTAGTGGAAGAAGTAGCTCTTGGTTATGGAATTCAAAATCTTGTACCTACCATGCCTCCTTCAGTTTCTGCTGGTGAAAGAAATGATATCACAAAAACGCTTGAAACTGTTCGTTCTATAATGATCGGTCTTGGATATATTGAAGTGATGAACTTTGAGCTTACTAGTAAAGAAATCTTGTATGAAAAAACCCATAGGGATTCATCCAAAATAATATCTGTTGCAGATTCAAAAAGCCAAGAGCACATAATTCTCCGTGATGCACTTCTTCCTGGAATGATGGAAGTCTTGTCAAGAAATATCCACGAGTCATATCCTCAAAAAATATTTGAGATTGGAACGGTATTTGAGAAAGCCTCATCAATCAATGAAATAGTTCATCTTGCTTGTCTTAGTTCACACAAAGATGTCAACTTTACAGAAGTAAAATCTGTTTTACAATCTCTTCTAAAAACTGGCTTTAATCTCACATGTGATACTATACCACAAAAGGAACCAATGTTTGTTGGTGGAAGAACTGCTAGCATTGTGATATCTGGCAAAAAACTTGGAGCTATGGGAGAGGTTGATCCTAAAATTACTGATAATTTCAAACTGAGGACGCCTGTATCTGGGTTTGAAATGAAGCTAACTGACCTTTTGTTTTAGTTAATGTCCATATTATGAAACAAATGCTGTCTCATAGCAAATGTATACTGACATAATGATGTTAAAACTACGCCTAAATCCATTGAATACTGATCAATCACAATAAATTAGTGACTGAAAAATAATTATTCGCCCCAATATGCACGCAGACGGACTGGGATGATAAAATATGATTTTTGGTCCACCCAGCCGTGCTACAGGGCACCCCGGTAATAGAACAAGATGAGGATTAAGGCTAACGTAC
>JANWLA010000022.1 GCA_025451075.1 Nitrosotalea sp.
CTGGAAACCTCAGGCTTTACCATCATAGTACGCCAGGTCGGATTTTTTTCTGTGCTGTTGCCAATCATCTCTGACTATCCGTCTCCGGATCACACTTGCTGCATGGAGGGAGGAGTTTCCTCTGCCGTGGCAGTGATCGTTCACCGGCTCGCACTTGACACATAACAACAAATTAGTTATTTTAGCATTGGGGAACAGGAAAAAATCGTTCCTAAATGTCTAGTTCTACAAGTAGAGATTTATTCGACCAAACAGCCCTCACGATATACCAATGGCACACGAATCAAACGCAGGACTTGTTCGAAGCCTCTCGTTGCTTGACATAACAATGATCGGAATTGCAGCCATGATTGGAGGTGCGATCTTCAACCTCGTAGGCCCTGCAATGCACGAGGGAGGCCCAGCGCTTTTAATAGTATTTCTTGCAAGCGGAATAATCAGTTTCTTTACAGCCCTGACATATGCAGAGTTAGGCTCTGCATTTCCAGAAGCTGGAGGAGGTTATAGATGGGTAAAAGAAGGGCTTCCAAGGCCAAACGCGTTCATCAGTGGTTGGATAGCATGGTTTGCCCACATGATAGCTGGAAGCTTGTATGCAGTATCAATTGGAGACTTTTTTGGAAGCATTCTGACAAATGTTGGAGTTGCAGCCCAGTACGGCGGAATTCCACTAGAAAAAATTATCGCAATATTATCCATAATACTTTTCACATATGTTAACTATCGAGGTGTTTCACTTACTGGAAAAATTGGAAACGGGTTGACGTTTATGCAGCTTGTAATTATCATAGTTCTCATAGCGTCTGGAATTTATGCAATGAGTTTTGTCAATCATGATTGGTCAGTAAACTTTCAGCATTTTGTTCCAAAGGGGATTACGGGATTTATCCTGGCAATGGGAATTACATTTATCGCCTTTGAAGGCTATGAGATAATTGTCCAAGCTGGAGAAGAGGTAAAAAATCCAAAAAAGAACATACCAAGAGCAATTTTCATAACACTTGGCGCAGTGACTGTACTCTACATAGTGTTCACTTTTGTTTTCCTTGGAGGAATTGATTCATCAAAGGTTGGAAAAGAGGTGTGGCAGTTCATCGGCGACAACCAGGATGTTGGAATTGCAAAGGCTGCAGGATATCTCATCCCATATGGAACAACGCTTGTCTTTGTAGGCGGACTTGTCTCAAGTATTGCAGCTCTTAGCGCAACCACATTTTCGTCAAGTCGTGTATCTTTTGCAATGGGCAGACAGTACAACTTGCCATACATCTTTAGCTCCATTCATCCAAAATATCATACACCGCACTTTGCAATAATTGCGTCCGGTTTTATCATGCTGATAATGGCATCATGGCTCCCACTGGAGCAGATTGCACTTGTTGCAGGTGTCATGTTCCTGTTCTTGTTTACACAGGTAAACTGGGCAGGAATCAACATCAGAAGATTGTATGGCCACAAACTTGATTATGGATTTAAAATTCCGCTATTTCCGCTCATGCCAATTATTGGAATAATCTGCAAGGCAGGTCTTGCAATCTTTTTGCTTGTGTACAACCCACTGAGCTGGGTAATTGCAATCATCTGGATACTGATTGGTTTTTCAGTTTACAAGTTGTACATATCCAAAAAAGAGATAGAGCACTATGCACCACTTGTTGCAAACATAGGTCCTGCAGAAAGAAAGAGTTACAGAATAATGGTCGTCTTTAACAAAAAGACAATTGAAAAACTAGTCAAGATTGCATCAGCCATTGCAAAGGACAAGGACGGCGAGATTTCACTTTTGAACGTGGCAACAATTCCTCTACAGATACCGCTTTCAATGGGCCACAAGTTTGCAGAGCCAATCATGAAAACATTTGACGAGTTAAAAAACATGCCAGGCTTTTCAAACCACAGATATCTAGTCAGGCTGTCACATGACAACACAGAGGCAATTCTTGCAACAACAGAGGAACAAGGGATAAACCTGCTCATCATGGATTTCTTTGATCTTAGAAACAACAGGAAACTTCTTTCACTTGCAACATGTGACATACTTGGAGTAAGCATCAAAAAAGAATTTGAGCAGGAGCTTTCCCATGTGGTGGTCTCATATGACAAGGGAAGACACTCTGATTTGGGAATCGAGGTAGCCCATGCATTTTCAAACGTATTGGGAAGCAAGATGCGAATCATACGCGGTGTGGTAGAATCCCCAGAAGAGGAAAGAGACATTCTGAGCAGAATTAATGAAAAAATGTTTGACCTTGATCTTCGAAAGGTGCCAGTTGAAAGAGTATACCCAACAAGCTCTGAGATAACAAAAGACCTGCTTGAGAACCTAAACAAGAACCCAGAGATTGTAATTGTGGGGGCAGGAAACCAATCAGAGCAGGCATTTAGCCCAAGAACAATGGAGATTGTGGAAAAATCTCGCTACAGTGTCTTTGTAGTAAGGGATTCAAGATTTGCAAGCATCAAGGCAAGATACTTTTGGCAAATGATTGCACCACGATTAAAGGAAAACAGGATAATCTACAAGATTTATCGCAGCATGTACAGATTAAAACCCGTCAAAAAGATCCCTTCCGACGAGGAATACTTTTCATCAAGCATCTAGGACATATTCTAGTGTATTACCAGTCTGCAGATTATTGTACCAGACCATATTCTTGTGATATTACAACAACATCATCAGCTGTTTTTGCATTGAGATAATCTTGCAGCAAGTACTGGTTTAGATCAAAAAATGTATGCCCCCACTTGAACTTGCCAAGTATAGAGTCTGCAAGTTCGGCATAGTCCATGATATACAGAGCACCTGCTATTGCCTCAGCAGTTGTGAGCTTGCCAACCTTGGAATAATTTACAGGATTTCCCGCAAGCAATGGTGGAAGTTTTCTGGATAAGCCTACAAATCTTTTGAGAAACATACTTTGTGCAAGCTCCCAGGAGCAGTCAATTCCAGTAATAGTTGCGGTAAGATCCCTGTCAGTTTTTAAGACAAACTCTTTTGCAAATGGATTTAGGATCATGTCTTTTCCAGTTAGATGTTTTATGCGCTTTGCAATTCCAAACTTTACTAGCTTTGCAGCGGTGCATTTGGATGGATCGTCCTGCTCAAACATTAGCACCTGAATCTGCATCATATCAAGACAGGCATGTCAACAATAAATTGTTTGATATTTGAAAAATTATTTGCTGGCAAAAGTGACTTGATAGTAAAATCTGGTCACCTGGTCTTTTTTGATGACTTGAACTCCCCACTGTCCATCTGGTATTACATCACCAGAGTGTGCTGGAATTATACTAAACTGTTGCAGTCTTACCCCTGTTCCAGAATAGCCAACAAGATAGTCCATGCCACCAACCATGGCTGTTTGGTATAGTGAACCAGACTTGACTGTAGACTTGATTACTTTGCATCCCAGGTCAGGCCCAATTATGCAAGTGCCATCCTGTGAGCTCACCTTGATGCTTACAGAGTTTTCATCACCAGGGTTTACTCGAAGAAGGCCATCGAGTTCTTTTGGATAATAAGTTGTATTTGCAACTAACTTTGAGTCAAGATTTACAGCAACAACAGATTCCGAGAGTTGGTTAGTCTTTTCTATAAACAGGTTAGCTGACTTTGACGGCTTTTGAGTTGGACCTATAGTCAACGGAGCAAGTACTGTAGGAGTGCTAGTAGAGTTTGTAGTCTGGTTCATGCCAGTTGAAGGTGTTGTGTTGGTTTGGTTTGCAATAGGAATTATTTGTGGAGGTAGTTTGTCTACCACGTTAAAGTATGCATTGAATGTCCCAAATGGCACCTGAGCTACAATTGTATAATTTCCAAGCTGAGCATTTGATGGAATTTTGTAATTATAACTAAAGGAGCCATACTGATCAAACGGTACAGTTGTTGTTGGTACTACGTTGCCTTTCATTGATACAACTTGTCCCTCACTAATTGTGGTATCGTTTGCCAAGCCAAATGCAAGATCTACATCATTGATAGAAATTATGTAACTTGTTCGCCCAGTTACAAGAACAGTTTGGCCAGGAAGATACTTGTCGGTATCAGTTGTCATGAAGAGCTGCAACTTGTCAGAGCTTGTTGTAAATGGATCAGATACGTTAAATGATCCAATTATGCTATTTGCCATGTACTGGACATAAACCTTGTAGGTCCCAGTCTTCCAGATACCAGTGTGGAATGGTACAGTGACATAATATTGCCCTCCTTGATTTACAGTGGCATCACCACGGTATATCTGCTGTCCATCATTTGAATAAATTAAAACTTGGACTGTGGATGAGGTATCTTGTGATGCAGCATTTTGTGTTGGAACAACTTCTCCCCATATTTTTGCTACATCTGTTGACAGATAATCCGTCTTGTCAGTCATCAAGACAATTGGAGCAATATCCTGACCTGGCTGTGGATTTTTGGATACTTGGAAGAATAGATCAGAGTTGGTATTTACCGAAGTTATCTTTATTCTGTAAATTCCATAAACATTGATAGTTGGATCAAATACGGGTGAAGACGACCTGTCAGTGAGTATTTGCGCACCTGTTTTTGCAGTACTCGGTATTGTCCAAGTCCATGAAAAAGCCCCGTTGACAATAGGTAGAGGAAATGATGCCTGTTCTCCATCAGGTTTTACCAAGCTTAATGTGAAGGATGATGTACTTGTAAGTGCTGAAATTTTTCCATTTAGTTGTACAGTATCACCTACACCGTAAACTTTCTTATCAGTACTTGCTACTACCAAACCTTGTGAGCCAGTTGCAAGAGGACTATATACAGTAAAGGTGGCATATGTAACCATACTATTGTAAGTAGCTTTCAGAGTATAATTTCCTGGCTGGTATACTCCCGATTGAAGTATTTGTTGAGTCTGGAAGTTACCATTAGCATCAGGGAATGCAAAGTAGGATAACGATGTTGATCCAGATGCAGTATAATTCCCTCCCATGATTTGAATATTAGCATGTGAATTACCACCAGAAGACAATGGTAACCCTGTTGAATTTAGCACTAACATTGTCACACTAGCTGCTCCATTTTGAGTAGCCAGTTGAATAGGATTTAGGATTTTTCCAGATATAGTAATTGGATCACCTATCGCATACAGACTTTTGTTTGTAACAATACTAAACGGAGATGATGGTGAGATGATAGCTTTGTAATCTGATGGATTTTGTACAACAACAAAATCAGCTTCGGCAGTACCTTGAGGTATTGAAACAATTGCACGGTAATTTCCGAGACCAGCAGATGTTCCAATAAGACCTAACTTGTATGTAAAAGTATTATCAGTCTGAAGATTCACTATAGTTTTTATGTTTACAGTATTAAGAGCTGCACCACCATTACTTGTTGTTTGTATTATTTGCAGACTTGGATTCAATCCAAGATTTTGTAATCCCTGAAGTAGTGTACTACCTTGTAGTGTGACAGTATCACCAGGAGCATATGCGACTTTGTCAGTAGACAATGTTATCACATGTGTTTGTGTTTGTGCTGATAGTAATACAAAAGTAGTAGAGGCAGATGCACCACCATATGTAGCAGTTACTTGATATATCCCATAGACAGGATTGACGCTGTTAATAGCCAGCCCTGAGCTGCCAGCACTGCTTTGATATGGGTTTACCGAAGTAATATGTCCTTGAGAGTCAGGAAACAAATTTCCTTGGTATACTAGGACATTAGTCGGATCATAGACCTTGTATTGTACAGGCGTAAGTGCAATCACATTTGAAACAGTGCCTAGCAATACGATAGGTTGCGAATTTGTATAGTTGGACTTGTCTGTTGATATCGTTAATGTTGTTGGAGCAGCTTGTGTTGGAGGAACAAATGCGGTGGAACCAAGTGAAAATGTAGAAGATGTTTGTGTACCACCATAAGATGCAGAGATGGTGTATGTCCCTTCAGCAAATCCAAGAACTTCATCAGTTTTTACAGATGTTGAGAACTTTAAATCATTTCCAGGATAAAGCGTAAATGTTTTTGTGAACCCTTGCGGTCCTGACAACATTATATTGACAGTTTGTGGAATTGAAGATACCGCAGAATCTTTGACAAGCTGTGAAACTTGGCCTGAAATATTTACAAAGTCTCCAAAGATGTAGCTCTTCTTGTCAGATGTTACCGAGATTGAAAGTTGGGTTGCCGTAGTAACTGTCGGTGGTTTTCCATTTGAAAAACCAGGAGTTCCGCTGGCGTATATCCAATCACTTTGTGAGCCAGTGCTTAATCCATCATAGAGTCTTTGCCAAGTGTTGCCATCTCCTTGGGTGTCAGTAAGCGGAGGTGTTTGATCTATAATAGTACCATCAGAGCCTTTGAGCTGAATTACAGCACCTGCAGATGGAAGCCACAGTGATACATAATGATAAACAATAAACTGTTGACTTTGTATTGTAGTTCCGGCAGATATTGTAAATGCCTGTTTTAGTCCAGTGGTTGCACCAATTGTCCAGCCACCAATGTTTACAGGGGAGCTAGTAGGGTTGTACAATTCAACCCACTGCAAAGGAAGTTTTGTATAATCACCAACAGGATTCAGTTCTACTTCATTTACAACAACGTGGTTTGCTATTGAAACAGTCTGCCCACTTGCTGCATAGCTTTGCCCAACTACAAGCAAGATTAGAATTCCCGCAATAAGGTATGGGTTAGAGTATTTCATCGTAATACCATTTCAAGGCCAGATTTGTAATTTTAGGTGTTAATGGTGCAAAAGTTGAGCTTGTTGTTAATGCCAAATATGCCGCAATCTGCATAATCAAAATATCCCCTGCAAGTATTATAAGTAGTACGTAGAATTTGTACCAGATTAGATTAATTGTTTTCTAGGTAGTATCACATTTGGGGCACTTGCCTTCAACAACTTTTGCTCCACATACTGCGCAGATTCCCTGACCAACTTCTTTTTGAATCTGCCTTTTTCTCCTTCCAACAAACACTCTAATTGCAAAATAAAACAAAACTGCAATCACCAAGGCAATGGCAGGCGGAAGAAACGCCATCATTCCTATCATAAGAAACAAAATTCCAACAATCAGCAGAATTTCACGTTTCTCAAATTTCATTTTAATCTAGGGTCAGAATGTTTCAATAAATAGATATTGTCAGAACTCAGAGTCACAGATGTAACTGAATTTGCAGGTTTTATACAATCTCTTCTGAAATTAGAGTTTCATCCTTGCAGTTTTGCTTTAACTTTCTCAAAGACCCTTTCCGCCAATTTTATGGCAGATTCAGCTTCTTTTAGACTCATTAAATCAGGCTGATATTCAGATTCATTTTTCATTCCTAATAACGTGTTGTACTGCTTTTGAGTTTCCTCGTATTCTCTTTGATCCAAGATTCCTTTGATAAGTGATAATACTTCGGTATGTGCCCCAGATGCACGCTTTCCTATAAAATATGTAGTTAATGCATCAAGCGAATTAATCGCACTGTGTACTGCATTCATCACTGCTGCATCATATGCAGACTCTTTTATTGCAATTTTTGAGATATGTAATGAGTTTTCGGCTTTGGTGATATACCCAGTTGCCTTTTTTTGATCCACGGATCTTGCCATTTATGATATCACTATCTTTTTGCCGCATATTAGAATATGATTATCAATAATTGACTGTACTAGAGATCCTTTTCGTTTATCATTGAATTCCTTGTCAGAAAATATTATTGGTGATAAACCGCCGTGGAATACAGAGAATACTTGTTCGCTTGCTTCAGATATCTGTGCAACAGCATGATCATGATCATTTGAGATTACTAGAAGATCAATGTCACTGTCCAATTTTTCTTGGCCCTTTACAACGCTACCAAAGATTACTGCAGAGGTAATCTTTTTTGTATCAAGATATTTCTTTAAAATAGCAAGCAATTTGCCAAGGGTATTTTTTTCTGCCTGCACCATTGGTTCTATTACTTTATTTAGAATGTAGCTGTTCTTGTTTAGTTCTAATTGGTAGGCTCTCCCTACTGGTTGAATTTTTACGATACCGAAATTTTCAAGTTCATGAATTATAAGAGCAGTCTCATTTGGAGAGACCTTGGCTTCTTGTGCTAGCCCCCTAATGGTAAAGATCTTGCCTCTATAATTTATCATGGTACGTAACAAGGTAATGGCTACCCTGTTTCCAAGTGTTTCCTCCAAGTATCTATGTAGTAACATATGTCCTATTTATAGGACGTATGTCCTATATTTAAGACATAGTTATTTAAAACAATCATAATGCAATCGGTCCTTTAGGGAAATTTGTCAATTGGTTAGTTACCTCACTAAAACTTGATCACCTGAATCTTTGTTTATTTGTCGTATGATTTCCTCTAAATTAATTGGTTTATAGCCAATAACTTCACAACTTACATTGACCGTCTTCTTTTTTCTATTAATGAATGGATAACTACTCAAGTTATTGTTGTGTTTATCTCCATGAATTATCCAATCATCCCATTTTATCGGAAGCTTATTTGGATCGTGTACCAGAAGAAATCTGTACATGTCGTGTTCTAAAATCTGATGATCCGATGTTTCCTCTAATCCTCTGTCATGATTTCCACGTATGAAAATAATTTTACCGTTCAGTTTTTTTAGCCAGAATGAGGAGCTGTGCGAGTCTCTACCATAAGACATGTCACCAAGAAAATATACCGTATCATTTGGGCTCACTATTCTGTTCCAATTATCTACTAGTATCCTATTCATTTCATCTATGCCTGAAAAAGGTCTTGCACAATATCGAATTATATTCTCATGATCCAAATGAAGGTCGCTTATTAGATACGTTTGTAGTTTTAATGAATGTCTATCATCATTTACCTCAAAATCATTTTTGTTCCTGTAAATTTCGAAGGTTTTTTTCCAGGTATTCTTGCTTAAAGATTCTCTCCTGAAAAGAATTTTCTTTTGCATCATATCGTATTCACAAATTATCCTGCTATCATTTCCAAGAAATGTTAATCTTGATGCATCAAATGGAAAATAAAACTGTCCCAATGGTCTGTATTCAGGATGGTCTTTTGGAGGTTCTGTAAGATAAGACATGACTCTTTCAGCCTCATCCTCTGACAGTTTGAAGCAGAGAGTAATATGAAATGTAAATTGTTTTTCATAATCAAAGGATTTTATCGAAGGGGCAAACTTACGAAGATTATTTGACAAGTCATGTCTGAATGTGGTTAAATCTTTTGATGGTACTATGTTGAAGTAGATTACTTTGCCTTTATCTCCATCCAATTGTTTGAATCCATCAATAACATAGGAAATTCCATCATAGTTCTTGCCCATATGCTCCAAAACTTGAATAACTTTGTCTACATGATTGGTTTGGAAACTGCCATATAGTGTAAGATGAGGCACATTGTGCGCCTTTATTGTTGAGAAATGAAACTCATGTGCAACTTTACTTATTACTGATGAGATTTTGAACTGGCCTGGTCTTATTCTCAATTCAATTAGCATTGAATAAGTTTCAATACGATCTTTATAAGATCTCATTCAATATCGAGTTATCTTGAATGGATTCTTTTGCAGATGCGTCGAAGATCATATCTAAAGTGAGTTTTAAAAATAAGATAAACAAATTACATTTATCATGAATTATGAGCTCACATTAAGGTCAGGCTCAGAGTCACTGAATTAACAATCATTTTGTGTCATGTCTCTAACTCTTCTTCATCGCCTGGCTATCATAATCAGTCAAAGTCAGATAATAACTAATTGCATTGTGTTCAAATAATAATACGCTTGAATCAGAGGTCAAACAATGAACAAGTCTGCAATCATAGGATACATGTCTGCATTACTTGCATCGGCACTATTTGGAGCAGTACCTACAATTGCAAAACCAGTGATATCAAACATCAATGTTTTGCTCCTCTCGTCTATAGCATATCTTATTGCGGCACTTGTGTTCACACCAATATCAAAAAAAGCCAAGACGTTACTTTCAAAAAAAGATTACATCATACTTGTTGCAATATCAATTTGTGGTGCAGCGGCTGCGCCTTATTTGTATTTTTTAGGCTTGCACCAGTCAAGTGCGACGGATACATCATTGTTATCAAATGTTGAGATAATGTTCACAGTACTGTTTGGATTATTATTTTTCAAAGAAAGGCTCAAACCAATCGGTTTTCTTTCTATCGCACTAGTCCTGTTAGGCGTTATCATCATAACAACAAACCTCAAATTTTCAGGATCCATATTGCAGCTAAACGCAGGACATTTTCTCATTCTTGGCTCCATGGCACTGTGGGCTTTAGACAACAACCTCAGCAGAATAATATCTACAAAAATGGACACTGCAAGACTTGTCCAGTTAAAATCAGCCATTGGTGGTACAATTTTACTGGGAGCAGTATTTTTGCTTCAAGTGCCACTAGTTATCAGCACATCGCAGATACCATACGTAATACTTCTTAGTGCAATAGGATTTGGTGGATCGCTTTACTTTTTCTTGCAGAGCCTAAAGAGGATTGGAACAATTAGGACAATAATGATATTTTCAATGTCATCAGTTTTCGGTCTTGTGTTTGCATCAGTGTTTTTGCACGAACAGGTAAGCTTGTATCAGATAAGTGCCATTGCAATAATGCTGACTGGGATTTATACAATAAACAGAAAAGAGAGCCTAAAAGAAAACCCAGAATCCCCCTTACATTAAATCCTAAGAGATTTTCAAACTCCAAGCAATGCAACAAACAAGTAATAGACCAAGATGTTTACCAGTGTCACTAGAGCGCCAATTTTAAAAAATTCAAAAAAAGTAAAGGCCTTGATACCTTTTGACTCACTCGCTTGAATTATTATAATACTGCTTGCAGCGCCAAGTATTGTAAGATTTCCTGCAATGGTTGACGAAGCAGCAAGCATCATCCACTGAATAACATATGTGCCTGTAAAACCATTCGCAATCATGACATGGTTATACAAGGCTACAAAAGGAACGTTGCTTAGAATTTGCCCAAGCGTTATGCTGTAGGCAGAGATTACAGCACTGCTCTGTAGTATATCATTTGGATTTGGAATTGGAAGGTACTTCATAAACAATGAAATTGCACCAGAGGACCACAGAGCGCCAGTGACAACAAACATGGCTACAAAAAAGATTAACACAGCATAATTTACACTTTTTAGAATCTCATATCTCTGGCCACTTGAAGCATATAGTGCTGCAGCACCAATCAATGCAACAACACTGATACTAATATCAAACACATGCAAAAAGTGCAAGATTTCAGATACAAAAAAACCTGCAATTGTTGCCAACAATACCACAAGAGATATCTTTGCAAGACGTGGATTCTCAATTTTCACGTTTTGTAGTATAGTGTTATCCTGATAGTTGTGAGATATTAGCATTAGATCCTTTTTGAAATAAATTTTAAGAATATACCACGTAAGAAACAGGTTTACCACAGTTGGAATTGCAAGAAACTTTAAAAAATTTGTAAACGGTAACGGAATTCCGCTTTGGACTGCTACCAAAAGGTTTTGAGGATTACCAATAGGCGTCATGGCACTTCCTACCGTAATTCCAAAGGCAAGCGCTATGAGAAAAATAACAGGCCTTGCACCGACATGTTTTGAAATATAAATTATGAGTGGGATTCCCATCAATGCAATTGTGTCATTTACCAAAAATGCCGAAAGCAGGCCCATGCCAACAACAATGACCATCAATAACAAGTCAGGAGTTTTGGCTTTTGACATCATTTTTGTTGCAACAAGTTTGAGCAGGCCTGATCTGTCCACTGCCGAGACAATGCTAAACATAGAAAACAAAAATATCAAGACATCAAGTTGAATAGATTTTGCGGCAGACTCGATATTGACAATTTGAAACACGATCATCAATACTGCTCCAACTGACATTGCAATCCAGATTGGAATCTTGAATCTTATTCTGCCAATAATTAGAACATATACAATTGCAAAAATCACTAGTGCAATGTATTCCTTCAATGGTAAATCCAGGATATCATCAAGTTTATCTCTTGCCAATTGGGAAAAAATTCTACTCTTGGTGGGTATACAGAAATACAAGTCAAGAACACACAACACATGGTAGGACCACAAGACGGCGGATTTGGTTTTGACGGAGCACCAAAATATTCCAAGCTAGAAGACAAAAATGCGATATGTGTCCAGTGCCAAGCAGGTCAACACAGTAAATGTCTTGCCAAAAACAATCAAGACATAATTTGTGATTGTGAATTGTGTATGATTTCCTAGTTAGATGAGCTAGCGCTATCTTGATTTTGATGTGAAAATGGGATCGGCCGGATTTGAACCGACGACCTCAGGTACCCAAAACCCGAATCATACCAAGCTAGACCACGATCCCGATGTGATTGCACAAAAATGTCCCCAATTTAATCTTCTCATGCATGTGATGATTTTAAATAATAAACCAAATTAAGGCAAGATCGTTGCAATTACAAGATTACATCAATGCAGGAAAAATAGCGTCAGAGGTACGGGAAAATGCCAGAAGAAAAAACCATGTAGGCTCGACCCTTGAGGAGATATGTAATTCCATTGAAAAAGAAATCACCACCAAGGGAGGCAAGTGCGCATTTCCAGTAAATGTCAGTCTAAATGAAATTGCAGCACACTATACCGCAGAACCAAATGACAAGATAATAGTCAAGGATACTGATCTTTTAAAAATTGATTTGGGGGTTCAGATAAATGGCCACATTGCAGACACTGCTGTAACCGTATGCTATGAACCAAAGTACGATTTTCTGGTACAAGCAGCAGAATCTGCACTCAAAGAAGCCATGTCAATAATACGAGTGGGTGCAAAATCAAGCGATATAGGAAAAACAATAGAAAATACTACAAAGCAAATGGGCGGTATACCCATTGCAAACCTCAGCGGTCATTCGCTAGAGCAGTATACAATTCACGCAGGCAAGTCAGTTCCAAACATATGGTCCATTGGTTCTTTTTCATTCCAGTCCACAGAGGCATATGCATGTGAGCCATTTGTGACCACCCCTGATGGATCAGGCTTTGTGCGAGAGGGAAAAATAAGAAACATCTTTTCGCTTGTCACAAGAAAAAGAACAAAGGACGAAGATGCAAACAAGATGATCGATTTCATATGGCAAAAATTCAACATGTTACCATTTGCATTACGGTGGTTCATTCCAGAATATGATGAAAAGACTGCAAGAGATTTGCTTGAGAGATTGATCAAAAACAAAATCGTCAGGTCATATCCAATATTAGTAGAGGCAAACGAAGAGAGGGTCGCACAGGCAGAGCACACGTTTATCCCCCAAGAAAATAGCGCCCTTGTAACTACGATTTAACTCAAAATATCTTAGCTAAAGATAATCTTCTTTCTCCACCATTTGGTAAATACTATCATCCCACTTCCTGCAATCATGAGTCCTGAATAGACCATTATGTGACCCATGATTTGCTGCAAAGCATTCCCACAATGACATCCAATAGGATTTGCTGCTGTTTGAGCACCGCAATAGCACATGACATTTTCATATGAACCATATCCGATGATTGACACAAGCAAACCCAGCACAATGAGTATGGCACCCAGAGTCTTCATGTTTGGCATGTACGGTACCACACCATTGCTTAAAAGACTACCGGATGAATTATCCTAGATTCAATATCTAATTCGGCTCTTTTCCAGATTTCTTTTGGTTATGAGAACGTATGAACATCCTGTAACTAATACACTCTGCAGAGTTTTTGTTATCACATCGATTGTACCAACATCATTTTGCATTCCCACAATTGGCAGATCAATGGTTCTTGATACAACATAAAAGGCAATTAGAGACATGGAACCTACAAGCACTATTACATATGGCATTTCATTCTGGACACTTTTTAGCATCCAGATACCAACTGGAATGTATACTAGAGCAACAATCAAGAAAAATATAGTTTGTATCTTTCCGCCTAGATCAAGTTCAGACCATTGGGATGTATCAAGATCGTTAGTTTCTTGGCCTGTTTCCTTGTCACTCGCCATCTCATGAAAGCCATCACCGCTTTCATCTGTGAATTGTTCGTATGTAACCACAAAGTAAATTGCGCTAGTTTCTAGCATCGTCACTATTACAGCATATGAAATCAGTTGAGACAAGTTTACATTCACATTATATCATCTCAATATCGTATTTTTACTGCCTGGGCAATTTCTATAAATTTCTGCATTTCATTGAAAAAACATATTCCTTTTTCAGTAATGGTAAAAATGCGACTCCCCTTGTCACATGTAGAATTTATCAGTCCAAAATCTGACAACTTTTGACATTTTTCAATCGCAGTATAATGTGATAGATTGGCACTTCTAGTTATAGCAGATATTATTGTACCATTTCTTCCATAGTCCACAATGACACGTAAAATGTCAAATACAACACCCAACTCTGATCTATATTGTTGTTTTAACATATCATTCAATTCTAAAATTGGTATATTATATTTCAGGGACACTTGACTAAGTATTGTTTTTCTTGTATGCCAGTTATTTCTTTTTCACTATTGCCACAAAAAATAGTGCAAGAATGACAAATCCAGTAGATGACAATATCACGTCAATAGTTGTTGCCTCTACAGATGGTAGAAATATTTCCATTCTGGGTAGTATGGCTCGGAATGCATAGATCCCAAAGGCAGCACTAACAAAAAGAAGTCTTGTCAATTTGGTGCGCCTGTATGCAAATAGTGATACTACAAGCAAAAAGGCGGCAAATATGCCAGTTGCAAAATCAAGAGACTCTTGAAAATCAGGGGACTCGCCACCAACTTCTGTCAGACCATTTACTGCAAACAAAATTTGTTCTAACAACTATGCGTCAGTCTCCTCTGTTTTGGAAGATATCTGCAAGAAAAGATCTGCAAACCTGCTCAGCATCTTATCCCAGACACTTGGATGATAAGTCTTGAGTGCAGCCGCTATGCTTTGCATGTCAGTTATTGTATACCGTATTGTTCTTCCCTCTTTTATAGAACTGACCAAACCAGATTCTTCAAGTCTATGCATATGCCAGCTTATAGTGGGTGCAGAGAATCCCTTGAAATTTATGATTTCACTTTGCGTTGATTTTGGATGCTCCATAAGATATGTGAGTATGTCCATGGCAGTTTCTTGTCTTAAAAAGGCAAGTATGTTATGTTCTGCATCCAACACTTCAACTGCATAATAATGTCTATAGACGTTAATTCGTCTAGATTTTACCTTTCCAGATCTTTCCAGAATATCCAGATGGTGCTGAGTTGCACCCATGCCTACTTCTAATTCTCTTGTAATCATTCTAAGATGCGCACCTGGATTTTTTTTAATGTAATCGTATATGCGTTTTCTGTTTTCAGAATCATCTTCATCTTTTTCATCTCGCAACAGTCTTCTCCTTCTACCACTAGAGACTTGCTATAATAAAGAGTAATGACACTATAGGTACAACAAGCTAAGTATCGATGTAATAATATTTAATTTTGCCATACCAAACTTGACAAAACTTAGTCAGATGTTCCTCAATTATAATATACAAAATTTGCCATCTACATTTTTGAGGTGAAATTAGACAACGTGAAAAACACAAGAATGCTCTTGGCAATTCCGCTAGTAGTAATAGCAATAATAGCTATTGGAGTAGGAATGTCAAGCAACGTATCGGCCCAACCAACTGCATCAACCACACCAATTATTGATCCACAAGATGGCCCAAATGAGATACAGACTGCTGATAACAGTACAGACAACCAAAAAGACGGTGAGACAAACGATGATCACAGTAATGCAAAGATAGGACAAATCGGTGATGGTGACGGAGAGCAAAAAGACCAGACTGAATTGAAAAAGTAGAGAAAATTCTCTCTTCCACTATTTTTCTAATTTAATCCCCCTTTTTACTCAGATTTCAAATTATTTATAGATCTTATGTAAGTCTAATCGGATTTTTTTATTTAGTCAAGTGTACCTGTAGCGTAATATACAAAGATATTAGAAAAACCTCAAATTGGAAAGAAAATCGCTTGTACTGTTTATTATTATAATTAACATCAACTACATACATAGTGAAAAAAATGAAAGATAAAGATCATAAATCAAGTACTCAAATAATGCTAAACAAGGTGCCCGAAATCACGTTATTCTTTTGGGTCATCAAGATCCTATGCACCACCGTTGGTGAGACAGGTGCAGATTTTTTGAATACTAATTTGAATCTTGGACTGGACGGAGTAACGCTAATCATTGGAACAATGCTTGTTGCAGCGCTAATCTTTCAGTTCAAATTCAAAAAATATGTGCCTGGAATCTACTGGCTTGCAGTTGTCCTAATAAGCATAGTAGGAACTCTCATCACAGACAATTTGACGGATAACCTTGGTATACCTTTGATGATCACTACCATAGTCTTCACCATCTCGCTTTCAATAGTCTTTTCTGTTTGGTATAAGAAAGAAAAAACATTGTCAATACATACAATCATCACTACCAGAAGAGAGGCGTTTTATTGGCTAGCCATTCTGTTTACATTTGCACTTGGAACCGCTGCAGGTGACCTATTAGCTGAGACCATAAACCTTGGCTATCTGCTCTCCGCAATCATTTTTGGTGTTCTAATTGCATCTGTTGCGATAAGTCATTTCGTTTTCAAGGTAAATGCTATTTTGGCATTCTGGATAGCATATATTCTAACTCGTCCTCTGGGGGCTTCGATAGGTGACTATCTCTCGCAAGATTTGAACAACGGTGGTTTGGGATTGGGAACTGTAATAACAAGTATGATTTTCCTTGCTACGATTTTAGCTACAGTCATTTATCTGACAATGACAAAAAAAGACGTCATTAAAAAAAAGTAATTTTGGAGAACAAGTGTGATGATAGAAAATATTTCAATACCTGTTCACATATTCATCAATTAGCATTTGGTGCGCCAATTTACTCTATGCTAAAGAAAAGATCCTAAGAGTCACTGCATAGCAACAAAGACTGTCACTTGGAAACTTCGCCAAAAATTTTGGTCACCATCATCTGCCCGTTTCCACATGAGGTACATTTTTCAATCATTTTAAAGACATGATCTCCTTCCCTGAATTTGCGCTTGGATATTGCGTGACAGCTGTTACACTGCTCAACGGTATACGGGTCAAGTACCTCGTCTTTTTTCTTGAAAAGTCTCATTGTGATACTCCCAATGTGTTTCCAACTCCAATTATCAGAGCACTCTGACCTGCCTTTGTGCTGTTTTTTATGACATCATAGACTTGCAAGGACACCTTGTCTGAAGCATCAGCAATTTCTTTTTTCATAAGGGTGATTGCTTCTTTGATCGATTGTTTTACTACAATTGCATATATTGGAATGCCGTATCTTGTTGCCACTTCCTCTATCTGGAACCTTTCAGTTCCTACGCCTCCAATTGCAGCTCCAAATCCTTGGGCAATAGAACCTGTTTCTTCGCCTTCAAGTTTGAGGGCAGCGTCAACCATCACTATTATGTCAGGCTTGTTTTCTGAAATCATTTTTTCAAGTGCATCTGCAGGCCTTCCAACTGTTGCGGCAGGACCTTCAGCTTTTAGAAGGTACAATTTTCTTCCCTCAAAGTCTTTTTCACTCAAGACAGTTTCAAGTGCTACAGTCTTTTTTTCTGTACCAAGCATCATTTGTCCAACAATCATAGGACCAATTCCATCACCTATCGGTTGCCCCTGCTTGAATGCAGAAACTGCAACCCTGAGTGCTTCTGCTTCTTCCAGGATAAACGGCATCATCATTTGCAATGGCAATATTAATGGAAAGTTGTTTTGTTTTTTTGCAGTAAGGAAAAAGTGCCTTACCATCTTGTACATCATGTGCAGAGCGGTTACTGCTTCAAGAATGTTGATTATCTGACTTGTCTGGACATGTGATATATTGGGAGACAAACTTTTTACTTGTTCACGGGTAGAATCCTCCCTTGTTCTCATGATATGTTTTATCTTTGGCACTATGCCGTTAGGGTCCATGTCAACTGGCATTATTGTAAAATATTCAAAATATCTATCAAGCATACCAGTAGGATCTGCTGATGGGTTTACAGTATTTTTCACATAAGCGATTAGTTCTCTTCTTGTATCATCACGATATGACTTGAGTTTCTCAAGCCCCTTGTTGATTTCAGACGAAGTGACCTGAAGCTGAATTCTTTGTCCATATAGCATAAAGACAAAGATTGGGAGAATCCAGACCAACCACATTAATGGATTTGAATTATCAGTGGAACTGAAAAGCTTGTCCAGATTTGTACCCAAAAAATCCAATAGTAAAAAGGCCCTGTTTTACTAAATTAAATCTTTCAGAGTTTACACATGGTAATTCCAATTCATCACATTTGATAAATCAAAGAATCAAAAGATGTCATCCGGCCTTGGGTGGACATGGCATTTTTCCCTAGTAATAACATGCCAACGCATCTACTACTTTTCCCTCTTTGCCATTGTTTCTCCATTTCTGAAGATTCCCATGTGTTGCCACATGTGCTTCCGAGCAGAAATATGAAACACCGCTCGGGTCAGAAAACCAAGTCCTTACCTGGTGACCTGATTCAAGTGTGTCTTCACTTTTGTCAGTCGGATGACTGTCCATTAATACGGCACCGTGGAATAAAAGACCGATCAATATAGATCCGGTATATCCAAGTGAAAAATAGACCTAGGCATCATACAAGATAAGAATAGGCAATTTCCAGAAAATCATTTTTTAAGCATTTGGGACACATGTAACATCAATGAAGCCAAGCGAGATTGGACCCTGCTTGTCTAGAATGGTAAAATGCACAGTCACATGGGATAAACATGTACGAGATTTTTATTCAGTTGATGCAAGCTCCTACATCCTAAGGCCTCAAGTTGTTGCATTTCCCCGCAAGGAGTCAGATGTTGTAAAGATTATAAAATTTGCAAAAAAACATTGCATCCAAGTGACACCCCGTGGAGCTGGCACAGGTCTTGTTGGCAGTGCACTGGGAAGAGGAATTATTTTGGACATGAAACATTTTGATGAAATAAAACTTGGAGAGAATTACGTAAAAGTTGGAAGTGGTGTCTTCAAGGGTCATCTTGACAAGATGCTTCAAAAACAAGGCAGGTTCATAGGGCCAGACCCATCAATCGGGCCACATTGCACCATTGGTGGCATGATTGGAACCAATGCAAGCGGCATCCACTCTTTAAAGTATGGTGGTATGATAGACAATTTGATTCAGGTCAAGATGATAAGCTCATCAGGCATTGTTACAAATTTTCCAGGCAATCACAATTTCAAGGGCATGATCAACAAGATCCACCATAATGGAGACATGTCATTTCCAAAAGTATCCAAGAATTCTTGCGGTTATAGAATTGACACAATCTCCTCAGAAAAAGATTTACACAAATTAATTGCAGGCTCGGAAGGTACGCTTGGCATAATAGTTTCTGCAAAACTTAGGACGTACACATCTCCAAAAAATACATTACTTTGCATAATACACTACAAGACACTGATAGATGCAGCAAGAGATGTTTCAAAGATAATCGAATTAAAGCCATCTGCAGTAGAGATTATCGACAGCAACATAACAAAACATGTCAAGATGAAGGTACCATCACATACAGGCTGCCTTCTTTTTGTAGAGTTTGATAACATGATACAATCAAACAGAAAAAAGATTTACAAAATTACGTCAGGTAGAATAATCAAGGCAGAATCCAGCAGCGATAGAATCAAAAAATTATGGAGTTTTAGAAACTCTGCCCTAACATACAGCCTACAAAGTATAACAAAAAATGAGACAATGCCCACACTCATAGAGGATGCAGTTGTTCCAGTAAAAAGACTGCCTCTGCTATTGAGGATGCTTGGTATGGTCTCAAAAAAATATGGCCTCAGGGTTATCATATATGGGCACGCAGGAAACGGCAACCTGCACATCAGACCAATTCTCAGACAAAAGGATGCATATCTTATCAAAAAGATTGCATCAGAGTTCTTCGCTGGTGTAATAGAACTTGGAGGAAGTATAACAGGCGAGCACGGAGATGGTCTTGCAAGATCAGAGTTTGTAAAAATGCAATACGGTAAAAAAACTCATTCTGTTTTTATGCAAATAAAAAAACAATTTGATCCCAAAAACATTCTAAATCCAGGCAAGATAATATCAACACATAGCACAGTGACAAGAAACTTGAAGATTTGACCTACTTTATCCCAGTGCCAAGTGGAACATCTTCAGTTACTGTCAGCCAAAAGGGCTTGTCATCAGAATCAGCTGCCAGAAGCATCGCGCCAGATTCAATTCCCGCAATTTTTCTTGGCTCTAGATTTACAAGTGCAATTACAGTTCTTCCCACCAGTTCTTCGGGTTTGTAATATTGTGCTCCACCAATGATAACATCACGCTTTTCATCCCCAAGATCAATTGTACCTTTTATGATTTTGGACTTGCCAGGAATTTCCTCAACTGAGACTATTTTTGCCACACGCATATCCAGTTTAGCAAAATCATCATATGTTATCAAAGCCACTATAACGGTAACATTTATGAGATTAAAATTGATTTCGAAATTATACCGATTGTTTTGAAAATCTGTGCTTTTGCATTACAACATAAATATGAACAGTTAAAGATCTGTTACATGGTACAGATTCAAGCCTCTGTTGAAATTGATGCCTCTATCGATAAGGTGTGGAGCATAATCTCTGACCTTGATTCAGAACCAAAGTTCTGGAAGGGAACAAAAGAGGTAAGAAACATCTCAAAGGATGGAAATACCATAACACGTGAAGTCACAATAGCTTTCAAGGATTCAAAATGCATGCAGACAGTAATCCTATATCCAAAAGAAAAGATTCAGATCCAATTCACAAAGGGGGTAATCGAGGGAACAAAGACACTCACACTTTCCCAATCAGGCAACAAAACAAGACTTGACACCCTATGGGAAATGAAACTAACAGGCATGATGGGAATGTTTACGGGCATGATAAAAAAGCACATCCAGAGCGGCTCAGAGCAGGCCCTAGAGGGCATCAAACAAGAAGCCCAGAGATAACCAAGATGCATCCATTATTAGATTTAGTAAATTATGTTCTTGCAGCTATCATGCTAAGTGTTTCTGTTGCATGGATATTTTTGATAAAGTCGATGTGGATTACGTTTCGAGACTCGCCATTTCTTGACAGGTATAATTCCAAACCACACCATATACCAAAAGTATCTGTCATCCTGCCTGCAAGAAATGAAGAATTATTTATTGAAAAATGCATCAACTCACTTTTAGATCAAGACTATGAAAATTATGAGATAATAGCCATTGATGACATGTCAGACGACAGTACTGGAGAGTTGATAAAAAAGATTGCCAAAAAAAATCCCAAGGTTATACATGTACAAGCAGACCCCAAGCCAGAAAAATGGATTGGAAAGAACTGGGCATGCATCGAGGGATTCAAAAGATCATCCGGAGAGTTGCTGCTATTTACTGATGCAGATACGACTCACACACAAAAAACAATCTCCCTGTCAGTAGACCACCTCCTAAGCGAAGGGCTTGATTCTCTTACAGTCATTCCAAAAATGCTCTGTCTTGACTGGTGGACAAAGATCACATTGCCTGTCTTGTCGACATTTTTGCACACAAGATTTTCAGCGCTTCGAGTAAACGATCCCTCCAAAAAGACAGGATACTTTTTTGGAAGTTTTTTCATCATAAAAAGAAAAACATACGAGACAGTTGGAACACATGAAAGCGTCAAAAGCGAAATTGTCGAAGATGGAGCACTTGGCAGAAAAGTAAAGGAGCAAGGATTCAAGCTAAAAATGGTGCGCGGTGAACACCTAGTTGAGGCAGTCTGGGCAAGAGACTTGACTACATTGTGGCACGCCCTCAAGAGACTCATGATTCCATTATACATCCAGTCAAGCAAGATGGCAGTTGGAATATTTTTTGCAGTGCTGTTCTTGCTGTTCATGCCGTTTCCACTTCTTGCCTATTCGATATATTTTGCAAGTCTTTCCATATCCTTTGAGGTACTACTGGGAGCATCACTATTTGCATCAGGATTATTTTATCTTGGTAGCACAATGGATGCAAAGAAAGGACTTGGTCTTGGATTGCGTCATGCATTGTTTGCCCCACTTGGCAGTACAATAATAGTATCAGGATTTGCAAGTGGAATTTTGCATGCAAAAAAAAGTAATGCAATAACCTGGAGAGGAAGAACATACTCCATATCAGAGACTAGACAAAATCCCATCAGCCTGTGAGTAAGGATTATACACCAACTGCTGACATTTCAGATTCTTGGACAAGACTACGGCAGTTTTAGGTGGAGTGTATGGAATCGTTGTACTGGTTTTAGTATTTGCATTTGTATTTGAACAACAAAAAACAGATGCAACACACCAAACTTCTGCTCTAGGAAATCTTGTCCAGTCAGGCCCGGGATCGCAGTTGAGCTTGGCAGATCTTTTTTCAAAATCCCAAGATGGTGTTGTTCAGATCATAGTCCGTAAAACAGGTGACAACTCTTCAGACAGATCAATAGGTTCAGGTATTGTATATGATCTTAGTGGGCATATTATTACAAGCAATCATGTTGTAGAAGATTATCAAAAAATCAGAGTTGTATTTCATGATGGTGAATCATATCCAGCCAAAGTCAGTGGTACTGACTTGTTTGCAGATTTGGCAGTAATCAAAGTAGATGCAGATCCGCAGACACTACACCCATTGCCATTAGGGGATTCGTCAAAGCTTCGCATAGGCGATGGGGTAATAGCAATTGGCAGCCCATTTGGACTGAGTGGATCATTGACATCAGGCATAGTTAGCCAGCTAGGCAGAATCCTCAATCCTCCAAACATAGAATCATTTTCAATTCCCAATGTAATCCAGACAGATGCTGCAATAAATCCAGGAAATTCAGGTGGTCCACTTTTGAATACCCAAGGCGAGGTAATTGGAATCAATACTGCAATTCAAACCCAGACAGGAGAATTCTCCGGAGTGGGTTTTGCAATCCCATCAAATACAATGAAGCGAATAGTACCTGACTTGATTCAGACAGGTCACTACAAGCATCCATGGCTTGGAGTATCAGGAATATCAGTTGATCCTGACCTATCAGACAGTCTGGGTTTACCCACACATTCAGGTTTTCTTATTGAGAATATAGTCGCAGACAGCCCAGCCTCCAAGGCAGGCCTACACGCATCAAACAAGACAAAGACGATAGACGGTGTCAAGTACAAATTTGGTGGAGACATCATAACAGGAGTTGACAAAAATCCAGTTACAAAACTAGAGGATCTTTTGAATTATCTACAGGACTATAAATCAGTAGGAGATAAAATGGTCATGCATATAGTTCGAGACAATAAGACCATGGATGTAACCCTGACATTGCAAGAAAGACCATACAGTCAATAAAGAGCTTATTCACTGAAATAAAATTTCAGATACATAATTTTGATAACAGCGTGATCATTTCGTTGATGTGCATTTATTAAATAGTATTTTTAGTAAAAAATGTTGAAGTACTGGCTGATTTTTGTTTTAATACTATCCGGAGTTGTCATGTTACCATCATATGCAGATCCAGTCATGAACGATACAGGTTATGTAATTCAAAAGTATGTCACAGGGATTTGTTGTAGTCCAACCACCATGGCCTTTGAGGGAAATGACATACTTGTGTTATCAAAAGTTTCCGGTCAGGTCCACTTGTTCAGAAACGGAGTTTTGCAAGACAAGCCAGTATTACAGGAAAATGTAACAAGTGTTGGAGAGCAAGGAATGCTTGGAATTACAACAGTTGGTACCAAGGTCTACCTCTATTTTACAGAATCAGCAAAGATGGGAGGGCATGCACTTGGAAAACGTGTGTACAGCTATGACTGGAATGGTCAGCAGCTAGTCAACAGAACCCTAGTAAAAGACCTACCACAGACCCAGACATACCACAACGGTGGAGCCATGGTCACAGACAAGAACGGTTCAGTCTATCTAGCAGTGGGAGATGCAGGCAGATTTGGAAAATTGCAGAACCACCCAACTGGAGAGCCAGACGACACTTCAGTCATTTTTAGGCTTGTCCCTCCTGGTCCATACTATGCAATTGGGATACGAAACAGTTTTGGGCTTGCAATTGATCCTGTCACAGGAAAACTTTGGGATACAGAAAACGGGCCAGATTTTGGAGATGAAGTCAACATTGTTCCCCCAGGCTTTAACAGTGGATGGGATGTGATAATGGGGCCTGCAAACAAGACCCTGCTTGCAAAGATTCCCGTATATCCAGGGTATACGTATCATGATCCCCAGTTTACTTGGTATAGGACTGTTGCACCAACTGGAATTGCATTTACGCCACAACAAGGGTTTGGAAAGTATCAGAATAGTGTATTTGTAGGAGATTGTAACAATGGAAATGTGTACAGGTTTCAGCTAAACCAAAACAGGGACGGTTTTGTCTTTAACAGCCCACAACTTGCAGACAAAGAAGTGGACATAGGGGATTCTATGAAAGAGATAGTATTTGCAACAGGATTTGGCTGTATCAGTGATGTAATGACAGGACCAGATGGACTTTTGTATATAGTATCCCTTACAGACGGTACAATTTACAGAATCATTCCACAGTATGGAATAGCACATATCGAGAGCATCATTATAGAGCCACCCATATCATACATGATATTGGTAGCAATTTCTTTAGTTATCATAGCAATATATGCAACATATAGAATAAAATCTCGTAGAAAAATAAATGCTTGAATAATTCATCACATATTTGAAAGAAAGTCTAGTTGACAATTACTTGAGCTTTTGGAGAAAAAAATTAGGTTTTATCAGATAACAATTAAAAAATAAAGCACCAAGAGTTGAACAACCACTTCATCTTCACAATTTGTGCTTTTCTCATAGGCTTTACAATTATTCTATCAAGCATCCAGGTTTCAGAGTCCACATTGACAAGCAAGATGCTAGTATCAGTCAAGGCAGAAAAGGATCCAATAACAGAGGGAGACTTTCCAGTCATAGTAGGAACAGTATCAGATCAAGCCTACAAGCCAATTGCAAATGCAAATGTGCTCATAATGTTTGGAACCGTCATAGTCACCACAACTACAGATGACAAGGGAAATTTTAGGTATGAATCTGCCATGCCTTCAACCCATGGAATCTATGAGGTAGATGTAACTGCAACAATGGACGGATATACAAAAGGACTTGCAAATTCCACATTTACAGTAACCCCAAGGCAGACTGCTCCCATAGTAACAAAGACAATAACTGGCCTGCCCATTGAGGCTGGAAATTATACTGTATTTCTTGGAAAAGTTGCACAATGGAACTTGGAAACAACTTGTTTTGTAGACTTTGGTGACAAGTATATGAGATTTTTAAAGACATGTGACTTGTACGGTATGGCACCAGAGGATTTCCAAAGTGACCAGACAATAATACCAATGGTCTCAGTAATACAAAACAATGACACATACAGACTCTTCCCAGAAAGTGTCTACATTAACGCATCAGACATGGAAAATAAAACATTGAATACATTTGTAGCAAGCACATTTGCTAATTACACTGCCCCATAAAGATAGTCAAAAAGTCGCAGAAATAAATCTAGTAAAATAGAGATATGATCAAGAAGCTAAGGATGTATAGTTCCGGTACAAAATGCAATAACATGATTCAGTATGGATATGATATCAATCATCACATATTACAAATGCAAACTAGTATTTTAAATTTGGTGCAAATCATGTGCAATTCGTGCCATTTCTGAGTTAACATTGTTAAGGAACAAAGTGTCGCAATTTTTTATTAACTAGACATGCACTTGAGAGTATGTCAAAACAGCCATACCGCTCAGAGCTTGGAATGATTTCAGACATATTACAAGTTGCGATGGATTATGGCAGGCAAGGAACAATAATTACAACCATTGCAAGAAGGGCAAATCTATCGCATTATACCGCAACAGACAAGTGTCAAAAATTGATAGATTTTGGGCTGATGGAATTAAAAACTGACAAGCGAAGTAATTTTTTCATCATTACTGAAAAGGGAATGCAGTTTTACGTAGAGTTGCAACGATTTACAGAAACTGTACAGGCGATCAAAGTCAGATATTAAAATAAGATTTGGTTATTTTCCATGACACGATGAGTTTCCAGAACAGGACATGTCTGTTCCAGAATAGTCAAGGCCACCCATGTTTGTATCATCAAGGTCAGCATCTGCAAAACTTCCTCCAGTTATGTCAGAATTTATCAAGGTGGCATTACCTAGATTCGCGTTAGTAAAATTAGCATTCCTCATATCGACATTTACTAGTATAGCATTTTGCAAATCTGCCTTGTACATATTTGCACCAATCATGTTTGTGTGCGAAAAGTCAAGACCGGCTAGTTTGGAATTACTAAAATCCACACCTGGAAACCTAGCACCAGCGATGTTTGCACCATTCAAGTTTGCCCCAGCGAGATTTGTATGATAAAAGTCAACATATCTCAAATCAGCACCCCTAAGGTCTACACCTGAAAGATTAGCATATGCAAAATCACCACCGATAAGAACCACATTTTGCAGATTAGCACCTGATAGATTTACAGCATAAAATTCGCTATTCTTGGCAACCATTTTTGAGAGATTTGCCCCAGACATATCCTTAAAATGCAATTCGAGTGGGATTAATGCACTACAGCCACTCCAGTCCACACTAGGAGATGGATTCACAAAACATTTTTTTGAATTTACAAATGTGCTCTGTGTTTGAACACTTTCATATCCTTGTGCAAAGATCTGCGTAGTTGGAACCACTGATATCAAAATTATTCCAAGTATCATCAGCAATTTTATTTTTGGTTTCATTAGGCTTGCCTAATTAGGACATGTATTTAATTTGCCCAATTGACACAATTGTTGAAAACATATTTTGATTCCAACAATGTGGAATGCCATTTCAAAATAAAATTAATGTAAGTTGTGTTTTACATTACAGAAATGTGATTGATAGAATTAGTTGTAATATGAACACATAGATTTTGCAATTCAAGCAATTCAACAAAATAATTTTATTCATAGCAAAAATAATTTGTCAAAGCAAAAAATAATTTTGATTGGATAAACCCTCCAACGATTTAAATACAAACCATTCAGACATGGTCTTAAGAAAAACATGAAGACATTTTCTTTTCTTGTTATTGTGATATCAGCAGGTATTCTAGCAGGACTTGTTCACGGCATGCTCAACATTGTACTGGTAGAACCATATCTTGACAATGCAATAGGAATTGAAAACCAACGCTTGTTTGCAGCGGGACAGGCAAAAGACACACCGCAGTTTTGGCAACAGTTCACAGATTACAGAATATGGCAAAAGCAAGGCTCCATAGTTGCAGGTGCAATGCTAGGTGCATCCACAGGTGCGCTGTTTGGACTGGTATTTGCATATTCAAGAAAATCGCTTCCAAGTGACAGTGATATTAAAAAAGCGCTCATACTTGCCGGAATAATGTGGGCAGTATTGTATTTCATACCGTTTTTGAAATATCCCGCAAACCCACCAACTGTGGGAGAGTCAAATACCATAGCTTTTCGTGCTTCAGCATATGCATTGTTTGTTGCATTGTCAGGGTTTGGCGCAATTGGTTTTTCATTATTTTATAAAAAACTAAAAAACAAAAAATTTCTTGCTTTTGTAGGATATGCGGGATTCATGGGAATTGTATTTCTAGTAATGCCGCCAAATCCAGATCCCATAAAAACTTCAATGGATCTTGTAAATGGATTTCGAACAATATCTGCTGCAACCATGACAGTATACTGGATTGCAAACGGAGCTATACTTGGATGGATGTGGAAAAAACTCAAGCCAGATGCAATTTCAACAACCTGACAGAAAATAATACCAACTTTTGGCAGTATTTGCCCGATCTGGCATTTTTTGGCACATTAAATGTCACACTATCTAAGGATAAATACAACTGCCAAAGCTATCATGACTAGTTGAGCAAGCTAATCCTCAGTTCTGAGTTGCTAAATAGACTAGTCGATGGCAGGACACCATCAAAAGATGAAGCATATCACATCTACCAAGATGCTGAAAGAAACCCCATAGAACTTTACAAGGTATCCCAGTTTTTGAGAACCAAGAGCAAGGGAACAACTGTAACATATTCAAGAAAAGTATTTTTCAACTTGATCAATCTCTGCAGGGATACATGCTCTTATTGTACCTACAAATCAGAACCAGGGCAGTCCAAAGTTTCAATGCTGTCAAAAAATGATATCATAACTCTTGCAGGCATTGCAAAAAAACACAACTGCACGGAGGCACTGTTTGTCACAGGTGAGAGGCCAGAACAAAAGTACCAAGAGGCAAGATCATGGCTCAAAGAGAATGGGTTTTCAAGTACTGTAGAATATCTAGTCGAGGCATCAGAGATTGCACTCAGGGCAGGATTATTTCCACACACCAATGCTGGAAATCTCACAAAAGATGAGATGCGCCAACTAAAAGATACAAATGTCAGCCTAGGATTGATGCTAGAAAATTCAAGTGAGAGATTAACAGATGGAGGCATGCCACACCAGTTTGCCCCAAGCAAGAATCCAAAGGCAAGAATCAAGGTTCTACAAAACGCAGGAGAGCTAAAAATTCCAATGACCACTGGACTGCTAGTAGGTATTGGTGAGACATCACAAGAATTGATTGATTCGCTTTATGCAATAAAAGAAATTCATGATAAATATGGAAACATTCAAGAAATAATTTTGCAAAACTTTCAGCCAAAAGTCGACACGCCAATGAAGTCAAGTCCCTCCCCACAAGAAAGATATTTCAAAACACTTGTTGCATTGGCAAGAATAATTTTGCCAGACATGAACATCCAGATACCTCCAAATCTTTCCCCCGGATCGTACTCGTCATTTTTGTCAGCAGGAATAAACGATTGGGGCGGCATCTCCCCTATAACTCAGGATTATGTAAACCCCGAATTTCCATGGCCACGCATCAATGACATAGATTCAAACTGCACAGAGGCAGGATTTCACTTGCGGGCAAGATTCCCGGTATACCCAGAATTTTTCCACATGGTAAACCCCCACCTGGTAGAAAAAATGTTAGAGATTGCAGATTCAGAGAATCTAGTAAGCACGGAGTATGCCAGATGAATGCATCTGCAATAGAGTCACTTTTGAGAAATGCCGACCCTCTGATATCAGATGCACTAAATCGTGCACTGGATGAAAAAGAGATTTCAGTAAGCGAGGCAACCAGACTATTTTATGCAAAGGGGCTTGACTTTCACCTTGTCGGCATGGTTGCAGATGAGCTCAGAAAGAGAAGGGTCGGAGACATTGTAACATATGTAATAAATCGAAACATCAACTTTACCAATGTGTGCATAAAGCAATGCGGTTTTTGCGCATTTAGCAGGGACTTTCGTGAAGAGGAGGGATATTTTTTGCCAACAGATGAGATAGTAAGACGTGCAAAAGAGGCAAGAACACTTGGTGCAACAGAGGTCTGTGTCCAGGCAGGACTTCCCCCAGATATGGATGCAAACACATACGAGAATATTTGCAGGGCAATCAAGGGACAGGTAGGAGATATACACATCCACGGATTTTCACCAGAAGAGGTGCTTTACGGCGCCACAAGATCTAGTGTATCAATAAAAGAATATTTGCTCAGACTAAAGGATGCAGGTGTTAACTCTCTTCCAGGGACTGCGGCAGAAATTTTAGATCAAACAATGCGTGATAAAATTTCCCCAGGAAGAATAAGTGTAAACAAGTGGATTGAAGTTATCAAGACTGCACACAAGATAGGAATACCATCAACTTCAACGATAATGTTTGGACACCTTGAATCACCAGAAGACAGGGCAAAGCACATGGCACTGATTCGAGACATACAAAAAGAGACAGGTGGATTTACAGAATTCGTCCCTCTAAATTTCATCCACACCGAAGCTCCAATGTATAAAGAGAATCTGCACCACAATATCAAAAATGGTGCAGATGGTCCAGATGTCTTGCTCATGCATGCAGTATCAAGAATCATGTTCAACAATTACATCAATAACATCCAGACATCATGGGTAAAGGAGGGAGCAGGGATGGCCCAGTTGGTATTATCATGGGGTGCAAATGATTTTGGTGGTACGCTGATCAACGAAAGCATATCAACTGCAGCAGGTGCAGAGCATGGTCAGTTGCTCAAGCCAAAGGACATTAGACAACTCATAAGGCAGACAGGAAGGATTCCGGCACAACGGACAACATCTTACAAAATAATCAAGACTTTTGCTTCAGATGAGGGCACAGACCCATTGGATGAGGTTCAAAATATATCCCAGTTTGGCTCTTATCATGAATTGATAAAGCTTGACGGATACAGATACAAACGCAATAGGCGAAGCTAGTTGTCACATTGTGATGACATACTGAAAAGATCCAAGTCACTGCACTTGGATGAATGTGAAGTAGTATCCATACAAAAAAAGATAATCACGGTAAGAATAACAGATTCAGAGATTGCAGAAATAAAACAAAATCAGGAAGACTCTATTGCAGTACGTGTAATCAACCAAAAAAAGATACTTTCAGGTAGTGCATCAAGCAGCGAACAAAATCTCTTGGAAAAAGTTTTAGAGACTACACCTTATGCAGCGCCAAAGAGTTTTTGGAAAACCCTTCCCTTCCCATCAAGGTATGCAACAGTAAACAAGACATTTGATTCACGGCTTGAAAACATGTCAGGATCTTCTGCAGTGGATATTGCAAATGAAATGATAAACTCTGCACTACACAAGGATATAATCCGCATATCAGGCTCGCTAAATATTGTCTCAGAGAAATTTCAGGTAATGAACACAAATGGAGTTAATTGTTCTGATAGTTCGACATTCATTTCTGGAACCATCAATACAGACTCTCAAACCGGAGATACACCTATCAGCGGAATAGGTGCAATCTGTGCAAGAACACTTGACGGTTTTTCTGCACAAAAAGTTGGCACAGACTCCCAAGAAATGTGTGTAAGTTCAATTGGCCCAAAAAAAATTGAGTCTGACTCGTATGAAATAATTTTTGAGCCATATGCATTTGGAGAATTACTGGCGTTTGTCTTTTCTTCAAACTTTAACCTAAAAACATATACTGAAAAACGAAGTTGTTTCTCAGACAAACTGGGAGATAAAATTTCAAGTGAGAGTTTTACCCTTACAGATGATCCCCACAGCCCAGAGGGCATAGGAAGCAAGCCATTTGATGACGAAGGTAGTCAGACACTTCCACAATCTCTCATAAAATCAGGAGTGCTTGCAGGCTTGTTCTCAGATTCTTTTGAGGCATTCAAGAATGGAACAAGTTCTAGTGCAAATGCTGCAAGACCTGGTTCTCCAATGGGAAGACAAGCCCAATCAATTCCAATCACTTTGCCCCACAACCTCAAAGTTGCAGATGGAGATATTACAAAAGACGAGATCATAAAGAATACAAAAAAAGGCCTGCTAATTGGTAGACTATGGTATACATATCCAGTAAACCCAGAACGCGGCGATTTTTCATGCACCGCACGAAGCGGAATAAAAATAATTGAAAACGGTAAGACAGGCCCCGGAAAGTCTGTTCGAATAGTTCACAACCTAAAGGCATTGCTGAAAAACATATCAGCAATAGGAAATGATTCAAAAAACATTCTACAGTGGAGTTCATTACCATCCATAACACCAACTGTTAAAGTGGATAACATCAATGTGAGCCCGCTCTAGAGAGCAGGCAAGACAAACTGCATTCCAATTCCTACAACATACAATACAAGCAACATTATTCCAGATTTTAGTCCCAGTTTATTTTTGAACATTGGGATCAGTGCAACAATTGTAATTACAGTAACAAGTATCATCTGGTTTTCTAGCAATGGTGTGTTTGGTATCCTTGTGCCAAGACCTCGGTAGCTCATTGCTGCAAAGATTGCAACAGAGAGAAGCAGTGTATTGTTTAGTATCTTTGAGCCAAGTACATTTGCAACTGCAATTGATGCCCCGTTTGCACCCTTTCGCGCAAGAAAAATCATGGATATTTTTTCAGGCATTTCACCTGCTATCGGGCTGACTATGACTGCAAGTATAACAACTGAGACACCAAGATCAGTTGATACCCCCTCAAGAGAATGCACAAATGGCGCTGCTCCTACAAATATGCCAATAGTGCCTGCAATAAAAAGAACCATCGACCTTGCAAAGTGCTTTTTTGGCTTGGTTTGTGCCTCATCATGTAGGTCTTTTTCAAGTGGTGCCAACTTTTTTTCTTTTTTCATCTCCCTGAAAGCAAATGCGAGATATACTGTAAACAGTCCTGTGAATATTATCCCATCAGTGATGTCATAGCCATCAATGAACAGCACTGCTCCAACAACTGCAGTTATTACAAGAAATATTTTATCCAGTCCAAATTCTTTTACATCAATAAATTTTTGTGGGGCCTTTGAAAGTCGAGTGGTTGCAATTATCAACATTATTGCAAGCCCAAAAGTCATCATGAATAAATTGCTTCCAAGTGCAGAGCCAATTGCAGTACCATACGAACCATCCTTTGCGGCAGCGACAACAATTCCTATTTCAGGCAATGTGGTTGCAATGCTAAGCAATGTTCTTCCCACAAACCTTCCACCCCACCGTTCTGCAAGATGTTCTGCTCCATCAGACAATAACCAACTTGCAAAGATGAGCTCCCCTAGCCATCCAAGCAGAAATAGTATATTGTCTGCCAATTCATTATTTCTGCCAATCTTGTGCTATTATTTGTGGCGATGAAATAATTTTCAGGTGACGTGCATATTGCAGACTAGTCTTTGACTATAATCATGGTAAGAGTTGATTTTATTCCATCCAGTTTTCTTACCTGCGTTGTTATTGCTTCTCTTAATGATTCCATGGAATCAGACTCTAGAACCATCAGTACATCATATACGCCATATACTGGATACACTTCTTTTACATGTGGAATTTTTTTTATCTCATTTACAATGTGAAGTTCCTTTCCAAGTTCTGCATTCATTAAAACAAATGCACTATGCATGCAGAAACTGTATGTGTCTAGAATAAAAACAAATTGGATTTGTCCAAAAAAGCTAGTGCCAAGCTCAAAAAATTCACCCAGCTAGAATTAATAAGGTATCTTACGGTACCAATACCGTAACATGAAGACAAGAATGACCTACATATCAGTTGAAGTGGCAGATCATTTTGCAGATTTTATCATAAAGCGAGACGAGCAGGTCCTGGATGCAGTCAAGACGCGGGCAAGGGATTTTAGCACAATATCCATCCTAAAGTTGCTATACCAACTCAAGTGTAACCCCATGACATTCTCAGACCTGTATGTAAAATCAAACATACGAATGAAGAGATCTTTTCTAAACTACCTCCACCTATGTGTATCATACAACTTTGTACAAAAAGAGCCAAGGGGTGCAAACATGGTATATTCTATAACAGACAAGGGAAGAACTATGCTTGATCTGTTCATGCAAAAGAACAATTGATTACATAATTCTTTTATTCCAATCAAATAGAGCAGATCCATTGGCAATCACATACAAGGACGCTGGCATTGACATCAAAAAAATAAAGCAGAGTCAGCAAAGCATTGGAAATCTTATTGCCTCAACTCACAGACTGCAAAAAAAAGCAAAGACAATGTCAGGATTTGGCCACTATGCAGGAATTGTAGAAATACCAGGAGGTACACTACTTGCAACCCATACAGATGGTGTCGGAACCAAAGTCATGATTGCACAGATGATGAAAAAATATGACACCGTGGGAATAGACTGTGTTGCAATGAATGTAAATGACATCATATGCACCGGTGCAGTTCCCATATCTTTTGTGGATTACATAGCAGCAAATAGAAATGACCAAAAAATATTCAACCAAATAGTTCGTGGACTTGTAAGAGGAGCAACAGTGGCACAGGTCCCAATAGTAGGTGGAGAGACTGCGATACTTCCAGATTTAATATCAGGAAAAAATTTTTCTTTTGATCTGGCAGGAATGGTTGTTGGAATTCTCAACAAAAAAGAGATGATTCTGGGAGACAAGATAAGAACAGGCGATATTATCATTGGAATAAACAGTAACGGGTTACACTCTAATGGATATTCACTTGCACGCAAGGTCCTTCTTTCAAAATATTCCATACAAGAAAAAATTAAAGGCATTGGAGTTTTGGGAGATGCTCTACTTGCACCAACTGAGATTTATGTAAAGCCAGTACTGCAGGCAATAAAGGAGTGCAACATACATGGTCTTGCACACATAACAGGCGGTGCATTTACCAAACTTTTGAGGTTAAAAAAGACAGGATTTGTTTTAGATGAGCTGCCCAGTACACCTCCAATATTTCAGGCAATAGAGGACTGCGGAGTAGAAAAGGATGAGATGTACAAGACATTTAACATGGGAATAGGATTTTGCGTGATTGCACCAAAAGATGAGGCTCAAAAAATAGGTCAAATCTTCAAGAAATACAGATTTTCAAGCAGTCAGATTGGTAAAATTACAGAGAAAAAAGGCGTCTACATCAACAAGTACAAAATAGCATAAACCAAACTGCAAATTACACCAGATTAGGATTTAATACCCAAATTAGTGCAGACAAGGCGTGCAAAGAGCCCAGGTTACATTTGAGGATGCATGCAAAGAGATTTGCACCAACCTCCTTGCAATTTCAAGTCCTACTGATAAAGATGTAAAAAAAGAAGTCAAGCGAATTTGCACAAAATATTCCCTAGAAAGAATTCCAAGAAATTATGAGATACTTGCATCAGTTGTAGGTCAAGATTACATCAAACTACAAAGGGCATTGGTAAGAAAGCCTGTCAAGACAGCATCAGGTGTTGCAGTAATTGCACTAATGCCAAAACCTTACGCTTGCCCTCACGGAAGGTGCAGTTATTGCCCAGGTGGAATTGAATACAACTCTCCTAACAGCTATACAGGAAGAGAGCCTTCCACACAAAATGCAATTGCAAACAGCTATGACCCAAAAAAACAGATTTTGGATAAACTTGAACATCTGATTGCATACGGTCATGACAGTACAAAACTTGAGCTAGTAATAGTTGGCGGAACATTTCTTTTCATGCCGCGCACCTACCAGATTGATTTCATAAAATCATGTTATGATGCACTAAATGGGTTTGATTCACAAGACTTGGAATCGGCCAAGAAAAATAATGAAAAGACAAATTTCAGAAACGTCGGTTTTACCATAGAGACAAAACCAGACTATTGCAAAAAAGAGCACGTGGACTGGATGCTAGAATACGGAGTGACACGAGTTGAGATCGGCGTACAAAGTCTTCATGAAAAGGTATACAAGATTGTAAATCGCGGGCACACATACCAAGATGTTATAGAATCATTTGAGATATCAAAGGATGCAGGATACAAAATCGTGGCGCATATGATGCCAGGTCTTCCATCAATGACCCCAGAAGAAGACATTTCAGATTTTAAGAAATTATTTTCTGATCCCCAACTAAGACCAGATATGCTAAAGATTTATCCAACACTTGTGCTAGAAGACACTCCACTTTATACAATGTACAAGGACGGAAACTTTGTACCATACTCAGATGACGAGATGATCCGAGTCCTCACAGAGATTAAAAAGATAATTCCAAGGTGGGCAAGAATAATGAGAGTCCAAAGAGAGATATCATCAGACCAGATTATTGCAGGACCAAAACTTGGAAACCTACGCCAAATAGTTCAGCAGAACCTGAAAAAACAAAACATCTCATGTAGATGCATCAGGTGCAGAGAGGCAGGACTGTCAGAGAACACAATAAACATTGACGACATCAAGATGCACCGAGAAAATTATGATTCATCAGGGGGAAATGAAGTCTTCTTGTCATATGATGACTCGTACGATAAAATATTTGGATTTTTAAGATTAAGAAAACCAAGCAGTGCGGCACATAGAAGTGAAGTTACTTCAAACACATGCATAGTAAGAGAACTCCACGTTTATGGCAAGTCATTAAAGTTAGGAGAAAGAGAACACGACAGCATACAACATCTTGGACTGGGAAAGAACTTGATGAGCGAGGCAGAAAAAATTTCAACAGAAGAGTTTGATTCAAAGAGGTTGCTTGTGATAAGCGCAGTAGGTACAAGGGAGTATTATAGAAAACTTGGTTACACCCCGCTTGGCCCATACATGTCAAAGGATTTGAAATAATGGAAGAAGAACAGCAGATAATTGGCAGGGGCACATGGATTGACAAGCTTGCAGATGAGTTACTCCAAAGAGAAAAGTCGCTTGGAAGAAAGACAGATCTAATCAGGGTTGAGAGCGGCCTTGGTGCATCTGGAATACCCCACATTGGAAGTTTAGGTGATGCAGTAAGAGCATACGGAGTAAAACTCGCCCTTGAGAATTTTGGATACAAATCAGAACTTATTGCATACTCTGATGACCTTGATGGTCTTCGCAAGATTCCAGAAGGTCTGCCAGATACACTAAAGGAGCATATTGGAAAACCAGTCTCATTTATTCCAGACCCATTTGGGTGCCATGACTCATATGGACTTCACATGAGTAGCATACTTTTAGATGGTCTTGACAAGCTTGGAATAAAGTACAAGTTTCAGCGCGGAGTGGATACTTATCGAAATGGGCTGCTCAAGGATCAAATTCACACAATTTTAACAAACAGCCAAAAGATTGGAGAAAAAATTGCAGAAATGGTAGGCCAGGAAAAATACCAAGAGGCACTGCCATATTTTCCAGTTTGTGCAAACTGTGGAAGGTTGTATACTGCAATATCATACGAATATTTGGCTGATGAAAAGAAGATCAAGTACAGGTGTGCCGATACAACAATTGGCTCAAAGCCACTGAAGGGTTGCGGACATGACGGAATAGCAGACATAACAAAAGATTTGGGCAAACTCCCATGGAAGGTAGAATTTGCAGCAAGGTGGAGCGCCTTTGACATCAGGTTTGAGGCATATGGCAAAGACATCATGGATTCAGTAAAGGTAAATGACTGGGTGGCAGAAGAGATTCTAAATTTCCCAGCACCAACGCATGTAAAATATGAAATGTTTCTTGACAAAGGCGGAAAAAAGATTTCAAAATCACTTGGAAATGTTTTGACATCGCAGGCCTGGCTCAGATATGGCACACCAAAAACAATTCTTCTTTTGTTGTACAAGAGAATTACAGGTGCGCGTGAAGTCGGTATTGACGACATACCAGCACTCATGGATGAATACAATGAGCTTGAGGGCATTTATTTTGGAAAGATAAAACTTGACAATGAGACTAAGGCAATAAGATCAAAGGGATTGTACGAGTATGTCAACCTGCTAAATCCCCCAAAGACCCAGAAACCCTATGTCAACTATAGATTGTTAATTCAGCTCTGCAGAATATTCAGAGAAAACAGAATTCATCTTGTTACAAAAAAACTATTAGAATATGGAACAATAAAAGAATCAAGCCCAGAGATTGAGGATCTCATAACCCTTGCAGGAAATTATGCAGACGATTATGATAACCCAACAAAAGTTGAGATCAATCTAGATGAAATTTCAAAACAAGTGCTCAGTGATCTGACAAACATTTTGTCATCAGAGACAGAACCTGCAGACCTACAAAATACCATATACCAGATTGCAAAAGACAAGGGAATGCAGCCAAAAGATCTATTCAAGTTGTTATATCAAATTATACTTGCATCAGATAGGGGTCCAAAGATTGGGCCGTTGATAATTGACATTGGACGAAAGAAGGTATCATCCTCAATTTCAGAGTACCTGTAGAAATGGCACACAGCGAACACAACAGACCAAAGGGCAGCGGAGTGGTACTGATTGCAATTGGAATACTCATCTTCTTTTTTGCTCCAAGATATTATACAAAAGACCTAATCGGAGGCCTTGTACTTATCATACTTGGTTTTGTCTTGGGCGGAGTAGGATTCTATCTTGCATTTTTCAAGAAGCGAACATAGCACACACCAAAAGGAATACTTTTCTTACCTTGCACCAAAGTTATTTTCATGGGGCTTTTTGGGCGTGCAAAAAAAGAACTGCATGAAGAGGAAAAACATGAGGAAGAGGCCTCACCGTCAATAGAGGACCAGACATCGCATGAGGAAATCATAGATCTAAAAAAAGAGATTCAGGATACTGCAATGATGTTAGGATCATACTCTCATGAGATAGAGAAGGCAAAGACAGAGCTTGATGCGTTAACCTTGGAAGCAAAGACAATCCATCAGGAGGTAGAATCCGAAAGAGAGGACATCCAAGTAATAAGAGCAGAGCGAGACTTGATCCAAGCCCAGATAAAATCTACAAAAGAGGAACTTGAACTTGTCAAGTCGCAATACTCCAAGTCAGAAGTAGATCAGATTAGGCGACAGGTAAATGATGTAAAAGAGGAACTAACAAGGATAACCTATGAAAAAGAGTCTGCAATAACAGAGCTAGAATCCATAAGGTCTAGCACAAATACAGCAAGAGAAGATCTAGAAAAGATAACATCTTCAAGAGAAAATGAAGAAAGAGAGATTGAATCCTTAAAGGCCCAGCATGAAATAAAGAAAAAAGAAATAATGCTGTCAAAAAAAGAACTAGAGTTCATCGAAACAGAGCTTGCAACAGTTGGAAGAAGCAGCGATGTCAAGAAAATAGTCGAGGCCGCAGGAGCAGTTGCAGCAGCGATAAATGCCAAGTATGAAGCTGCCAAAAAAGAACTAGAAATAATCAAAATTGCACTTGCAAGGACAAAAGAAGATTATGAAAATACAAAAAAAGAACTCGAGTCTTTAAAATACAAAACCAGTACAAAAAATATCACAAATGAAACGTAACAATATCAAATCACCAAATTTGACAATCCTTTTAAGATATGACAGTTATACAAGCCTGTGAATGAGGCATTTGTCTTACTAAATGTCGATTATAAACAACAACAAAACATAATCGAGACAGCAAAAAAAATTCCAATAGCAAAAGAAGTAAAAACGATTTATGGAATCTATGATGTTTTGGTAATTCTAGAGTCAAACAACATGCAAGATATCAAAACAGCAATTGATGTAGATTTACACAAAATTGACGGAATAAACAACATCACATCACTTATTGCCGTAAACTAGTCTAGATGGCCCAAGAACACGAAGTAATCATAATCGGAGGAGGACCTGCCGGCCTTTCTGCGGGAATATTTGTAGCAAGACAAAAGGTTTCCTGTTTATTGATTTCAAAAGATCTTGGTGGGCAGCTGAACCTAATTCCAAAACTTGAGAATTATCCAGGTACCATAATGTCAAGCGGACCATTGCTTGCAAAAACACTTGAAAACCAATTTCTGACGTTTGGCGGAGAGATGTACTATGATACTGTAGAAAGAGTGGAAGAGACAGAAACAGGATTTACTGTCAAGACATTGCGTTCAGAATACAAGGCAAAAGCATTAGTTGTTGCACCAGGAAAAGTGCCAAACAATTTAGGAGTAGAAAATGAATCCAACTTTGTAAACAAGGGAGTCCACTATTGTACCAAGTGTGATGCGCCATTTTACCAAGGCAGAACAACTGCAGTCATAGGTGTAGGAGCGTATCTTTTAGAGTCTGGCATATTGCTTTCAAGGATGGCATCAAAAATTTATCTGATTTACAAGGGCGGTGCATTGGGCGGCGACAAGGAGATGATCTCTGCAATTGAAAAAAAAGAAAACATTGAGCTTGTTCCCCAGTCTTCAGTCAAGGCACTCACTGGTGCAAACAATCTACAATCAATTACCATTGTAGACAATTCCGGACAAGAAAAAGTTGTAAACGTTGATGGGCTTTTCATAGAGATGGGCTCCAAGATTAATCTTGATTTCATAAAACACTTGGTAAAAATAAACAGCAAAAATGAAATTGAGACGACTATAGACGGTAAGACATCCCATCCAGCAATATTTGCTGCAGGCGATGCATCAAGTATACCATACAAGCAAATTGTGGCAGCATGTTCTGGAGGTGCAACTGCAGGGCTGTCAGCCTTTAACTATGTGGAAAAACTCAAGGGCAAGCCAGGAATACGCGCAGACTGGAAAAAGACTATTGGAGATACTGTATTTCATTACTAGCATTACTGTTAGTTTGTAATTGGAGATTTTCCAAGTTGCCGTCTTAAGACAAGTGAGAGGCCTACTGATACACAGGATATCAGAGTGGCAGTAAGAAATATCAGATTGTACGAGTCTGCAGTAGGAAATGCCCCTACAACGCCAGGAAGAGATGCCTTGTGAGTCTGCATGTACATTGCAGCCATTGCAGGGCCAATAGAGGCGCCCACTATTCTTATCAGGGTGCTCATTCCAAGTGATACCCCAATGTCTTGTTTTGGCGTAGACAGCATGATTACATTCATTGCGCCCACATTTGTAAGTGACAGACCGGTGGATAAAATAGCCAGGTTGACAGACACCAGAAGCTCTGTAGAGTGGTTGAAATAAAGATCTGCAAATCCAATCGTACTGATTATGCTTCCAACAATTATTGGTTTTATTGAACCAAGTTTTGATATGATAAAACCTGATGTAGGCCCAAATATCAGCAAGACCAGAGCAAATGGAAGCTGTACATTACTAGTCATCAATGGGTCTTCTCCAAATCCCAGCGGTGAGGGACTACGAACAAGTACTGGAATTGTCTGGAACACCATAAACATAGACATGCCAACAATCATTATCATGATATTAGAAGGCAGAATTATTTTATTTGTAAGAATCTTCATACTTACAAGCGGCGAGCTTGACCGTTTCTCTATAACTGCAAACAATACCATGTAGACAATACCAATTACTGCAAGACCTAAGACAGAAAAAGAATTAGATCCATCACCATTTTCCACCATTGTAAGTGCCATCAAAAATGCGCTAATAGAGACTGTCAACGTGATTGCACCTTGCACATCTATCTTGTTTTTTGGATTGTCTTTTCCAGATGTACCATTTTGGAACAAGTGTGACTCATCCACGTGTATAAAGCGTGCAATTATCACAAGTAATCCAATTGCAACAGGTATTATTGAAAAAAATGTTGCATTCCAGCCAAAATTTTGTATCAGATGGCCTCCAGCTACAAGGCCAATCACAGCACCTGCCGCAAACATCGAAGTTATCACTCCCTGTCCGATTGCAAGTTTGCTGCGAGGAAACGATTCACGAATTATACCAAAAGCAATTGGAAACATGGACATACCAATTCCCTGGATTATACGAATTGCAAGCATTTGGTAAATATCCGTGGCAAACCCTCCAAGGGACACACCTACTGCATAAATTCCCATAATTATGAGAAGCATCTTTTTGCGTCCATAGATATCCGAGAGTTTTCCTGAAATAGGAGTCATGATTGCACCAGCAATCAGATATGCAGTAAGAATCCACGATGACATGCCATATGAAATATGGAAGTCTTTTATCAGGTCAGGAATTGCTGGAACCAGCATTGTTTCAGCATACATTACCATTGTAGCAATCAAGCTAAGAATTGCAAGTGTTTTCCATGCAGATGGAGAAATCTTTTCTTGTAGTCCTTTGTCAGCAGGATTTGAAACTTTCATCTTATGTTATCCTATGCGTTTTTTTTACTGGAATCACTGTCTTGTCAAGCTCAGAAAATGTCATCAAGTTTTTTGATATCTTACGAAGTGTTTCAAGTGTTGTCTGGATGTCACTTTCTGGAATATTTTTAGTAGAAGACTTTCGTATTCGAAGTGCACACTCTATCATGGATTCCCACAAAGAGTCAGCTTTTGGTGTCAGATAAATTCTGTTTATTCGCCTATCACGCAAATCAAGTTTTCTTTTTAGCAATCCTTCTTTTTCCATCTTGTCAATTACTGGAACTAGTGTAGCCCCTTCAACTCCCACCTTGTCTGCAATCTCCTTTTGGGTCAGACCCGGCTGGAGCACAAGCGCTCCAACTACACGCCATTGGCTAAGTGAAACACCTGCATTTTTTCGAAGCTCAATGTCAAAGGACTTTTGAAATGCCTTTGCGGTCGTATTTACAACAAACCCCATGCTGTTCTCAAAATCATATCGAATCATGCTTAGAGTACTAATCATTAGTATACTAATGATATAAATCTTGATTATCCAATCCATCGATTTGCTTATATTTCAAACAAACTTGTACGCAATCATGGGTAAAGAACCGAATGTAGTAGGAATAAAAGTCCTAGAACAAAATGGTGTAAATGTAAAGGAGCTGATAAAGGCCCTAGTTTACAATGCATCAGTAGAGTTTACGGCATACTATTACTTTACAAACCTAAGAGCACACTGCGTTGGAATGGAAGGAGAATCATTAAAGGGAATAATCGAGGATGCAAGGTTAGAGGACCTTAGTCACTTTGAATCTTGCCTGTCTAGAATCTATGAGCTCGGAGGAAAACTTCCACTTGAAGCACAAGATTTTATCAAGATGTCAGGATGTGAATTTTTGCAACTTCCAACAAATCCAATAGACACCAAAGCAATTTTGGAAAAATGCCTAAAGGCAGAGCAGGGAGCCATTGTAAACTGGAATAAGGTATGCATGATGACACATGGAAAGGATCCTGCAACATACGATGTTGCAAAAGATATCCTAAGAGAGGAGATAGAACACGAGGCTTGGTTTTTGGAGTTGCTATATTCAAGACCATCAGGTCACATGAGAAGAAAATTTCCAGGAGAACGACCTCACACCCAGAAACATTCAAGGGCTTTGGGTTAACCATTTTCTTTTTTAGTTTTTTATATTTTTTCAAGACACTAGATAAATATCTACAAACAAATCAAAGACAGGATACAATTGATAATCATAATATGCGGTCTGCCAGGAGTTGGAAAAAGCACACTTGCAAAACAACTTGCACCAGTTTTTGATGCCACCTTATTATCTTCGGATAAGATTAGAAAGGAGTTATTTTCCAGCCCAACTTATTTTCCATCTGAACTAAAGATGGTGTACGATGTTATGATGGTTATCGCAAAGTATCTCAATGATTCCGGGATTAACTGCATACTTGATGCTACATTTAACAGAGAAGATTCCAGGATGGAAGTAAGGGACAAGTTAAAACTTGATGATTTTAATTTCCACATAATAGAATGTTCGTGTTCAGAAGAGATTGCTATTTCAAGACTTGAATCTCGCAAATATGACTACTCTGATGCTACCATATCAGCATACCAAAAGATGAAAAAGATTCACGAGCCTGTAAAGGCAGATCACATCACTGTGGATACAACACTTTCTCCAGAAGAAAACGTCAGAAAGATTGCAGATTACATTTCAAAAAGATCAGATCATACGTGATTTTCCTACGGTAGTTCTTCAGAACTTGGTGCACAGTACTTGTGAACCCATTTTCCTGCAGGGTTTTTTGCAATTTCCTCACCGGACTTGATTGGGGCGTTACACTCTGAGCACGTGGTCTTGAATTTTGCTTTCATGATATCACCTTGCAAAGAGTGAATAGATAAACCATCAAAAATGCAAATAGATGATAAACTAGGTCAAATCACTAGAGCGTCTTCTTTTTATCAGACTAGTCTTTTCCAAGATTTTCAAGATCTATTCGAAAAACTAGTTACAAGACACGTGACATTTTAAAAATAGGAAAAAACAGAAAAGGTATAAAATTATAGCATCGCCCTTAAATTACCTCAAAATTGTAGGCTCAAAGATAGTAGCAGTGACATACGACCAAGGCATCACCGTAATGAAACCAATTACAGATTAAACGTGACAAGAATCTAAAAATCATCAATTTGTTTTATTATTTAAAAATTTGAATCCCCAGCGTACATGAATATTCAAAAATATATCAAACAGGTTGGTTGCACAATTACATTGATTTGACTTTTTGTACAGTAACCTTTTGGTATTCTTCAGGGTTTTCTTCTTTTAGTCTTTGAAAATAGACTTCTTCGTATGGCATTTCAATAATTTGCCAAATTTCTATTTAAAGAAAAGATTCACTAATTTTACTAGGTTGGGTCAAATATTTCACAATTTAGCAAAATCAAAAGGTGTTGATTTATCAAAAATAATGAATTTTAACTAAGAGGCAGGTATCTATTCCGTGGAAGACAAATGACAGATGATGTGCTAGTCAAGAAAATCAAGGAAAAAATAGGCAAAAATGAAGGTAAACTGCAAAAACAGATGGACGAAATAGGAAAAATCTGGGAAGATACCGGTCTTGACCCAAAAGATCCCTCATACCTTGTTGAAAAGACCATGAGGTTTGAAATGGCACAGACAGCCATCAATAGCGCTTTTGTACTATTTAGTGAAACCATTGCAGAGTACAAGAAACTCTGTACAGAGTTGGAAAAACCAGATGATTCCTAGTTCACAAGATAGAAGGTAGATTCAAGTCAGATTTTATTGAGAAATTATCCCTCAAAGTTCATCCGCTGTTATTTCTAGATATATTTTACATACATACAATAAAATTTGCAAGTATCAAAAATGATTTCACATATCACATAAGATCAAAAATGTATTTTCAGGACTTGGACAAAAATTTATGATGTTTGAACATCGTTGCTGTTTAGGGCACGCATTTCTTCATTGACTCTAGTTATTGCAGTATATAGTTGAAACAGCAATTCATTGCTAGGATGTGTTGCCTCCAGCAATTTACGGTCTATACCATATTCCTCGATTTTTTCCCATATTTCATCAAGTGATAATTCTGAACTCAAATACTCCCCTTTTGATATAACAATCAAACATTTTTTAAAACTTTCTACTGATAAAACCAAAAACGGATCTATTAGATCCAACTAGAGATAGTTTACCAAATTTTGGGAATATATTATTTAAAAAAATTGGACGGGAGATGATAAATTTTTGATCCATGTTTTTATTGAAAATTAATTGAATCCTGACCAAAACTTGTCGGTTTTCAAGCAAAACAGAGAATCAGTTGAAAAATCTAATCTTTCCAGTATTTGTACTTGATTCAAGATCCTGTACAATTTTTACCAAGTCATTGATATCAAATGGTTTGTAAACTACGGCAGTAGCCTTGAGATCTTCTAGTCGTTTTGCTGTTTCCTGGGAAAGATCTGTGGTAATCATTATTACAATAGCAGCAGGGTTTATTTCTCGAATAAGGTCCAGTGCATACAATCCATCAGTGTTAGGCATGACAACGTCAAGAAATGTGATGTCTGGTTTTAGTTTTTCATATTGTGTAACTGCATCTTTGCCATTACGCCCAGTTCCAACCACCTTGAAGTTTTTTAGCTCCAGAAGTTCTACAAAAAGAGACAATACGTCAGGATTATCATCTACTACAACAGCTGTTTTTAATTGTCTGTGTTCCAACTGCATAATTGTATTATATTCCCTATTTAAGGTATTTTTATGAGTATATTCACTTTTTATAGACAATGAAATAGAAAGCACTCGAAAGTTCCGATTCAGTAGTATTTTACGCACACTTTTGGGAAAAAAGGTATGAAATTCACCAAAATTGATATAAAGCCCATTTGCGTGTAACAGGTAGAAATTCATGAAAACAGTTACCGAAAAACAGACAGAACAAAAGAATTGGAATTCAGATATGGAATCCAAGGATAGTTCTAAACTTTTAGCACAGCTAACCGAAGTATTATCAGTATTATCAAAAAATGATGCTTTAACAATTTTCCTCATGGCAAACGAAGGAATCAAGTCTGAACTTGACACACCAACAAAGATAGGACTAACAAAAAAACAATACTATACCAGACTAAAACAATTGGTTGACTTGGGACTAGTTATCAAACATAATGAATCATACACACAAACAGCATTTGGTAAAATTGTTTACCAAAAACACATCATAGGACTTACAAACCAAATCAAGAATTCAAAATACCTACAAATGGTGGATGTATTAAAAGCAGACTCAAAATTCAATGATAGTGATATCATGGAATTCATTGCAAAAGTAGAACCACAAGTTAGTTCAGATTTGGAGCCTTCCAGAAAAACTTCCACGGTGATATCATCATATGAAGATATGGTCAGAAAAATTTTAGAGATGACAGAATTTGCGCAAAACGAAATACTTCTTGTCACCAGATTCCAAAATGAACTTATCATCAATTCTATTTTGAAGAAAGCTAGTTCTGGAGTAAATGTAAAAATTCTTGCAGATACAAACCTTGTAGAAAATTATTTTGAAAAAGAAATATCTGTAAAATCAGATAAAAACAAAAAGGAACGTGAAGACGTAATTTCCAATCCATATTATCCTTCGAGAATAGACAGAAGGTATGTACAAGTTCCTTTTTGCATCATGATTGTAGATAACAAACATGTGGGATTAGAAATGGTAGATCTAAACGAATCAAGAAAATTCAAAATGGCCATTTTTGAGGAAGATGTTAATCTGTCATCATCTATGACACGTCTCTTCAATGATTTGTGGGAAAAATCAAATGTCAATCCTCCAAAAGTAATCACAAAGTCAATTAAAAACTAGATTCACTAATGCAGGAATTGATTCAAAGCAAGACCTAACAATATAGAGAGTTGAATAGTGAATATACTATTTCTCACGATAGTCCTTGTTTTATTCATTTTCTCCTTATTATCATGATCCTTTGATAACTTCATAATTTTCAATACAAGGTAACCACATACAGCTAATCCCAAAAATACCCCTGCCACATTCAATCCAAGAAAATAATAACTTGCTATAATCATAGCAGCAATTGAAGATACAGAACCAAGTATTATTACAAAACTTTTTTGTATCCCTATAACAATTGGAATAGTTCTCCTACCACCCTTCCTATCGCCTTCAAGATCACGTATATCATTTAGAGGTCCATTGATAAAATAAATTAAAAATACTATTGTGGACGATACAATTGCCAAATAAGATACATTCTGAACTGCAAGAGAACCCATAATTGATGCAATAAATCCACCTAGGGCAGTGATGATTGTTTTTACTACAAACATATTCTTTAATTGTACTTTAGGATGAGAATATGCAATAGCGAGCCCCAAGAAAACAAGTGCGCCCACTCCTGTTTGTACATTAATCGAAAATGCAAGTAGAACAGAAACGACAAAAAAACCAATTGTATGATACAATATTTGTAGATAATGTTTTCTTTGTGAGCTTATGACATTACGATTATTTACTTTATCAACATCATAATCAGTCAGATCGTTGTAGAGGTAAGTAGCAAGAGCCAGAAAGTATACCGATGCGGTAAGCCTAGCAAGAACTAGAAAATCTGGAACTTTCATACCAGACGCAATAAAAAATGTGCCCATAGCAGCTAGAGCAAAACCATAGACTATGGTCCTTGATCTTATTACAGAATATAGAATACTACACTGCATGCGTACTTTTGTTATCAGATCAGATGGATGAGATTCTTCCACTAGAGCCATTTCATCCATCATTGTGTTTACTTTTTAGAGTAAAATATTGACACATATTCTCCATAATTGGATAAATATATAGTGGATTATAACTTTTTGGATATTTATTAATAAAATATGAAAAATATATCATTATTATCATATTTTATGTAAATTTTCACAGATTCAAATTTTACATCACACAAAAATCCACATGATGATGGATACAGTGGCTGAAACATAATAACAAAAATATCACGAATAATAAAATAAAACAAATTCTTACATGATGAGTTGTTGTTCATTTTTAGATCTTGATCAAATGTTAAACACATAACACATAACATTTGAAAATTTGCATCAAATGTAATTTTTAGAATTATCACAAGATATGTATTTTTCAAGCATCATCCCATTACAGATTGTTTGAATCAATGTAATGACAACCAATTTTTTACTAAATCTAATATTTTCGCCCGGGACTCTTCTGAATATCTATCATCATCTTGGCTATAAAATATAGAATGGTCAAACCAATGATCACAATCCAAAATGTTAATTTTTTTATCAATACTTTTTGCCAAGTTACAGAATTGTACACCTACTTCAGAAAAAACATTTTTGTCTTTTTTTCCATGTAAAATCAATAATGGTACCACAGTATCAGATAACGCAGAGATGTTAGTATTTCTTAGCGCTAAAACATTTACAATATACCTATACGAATAATAAAAATTAAGAGATTTGTCATTTAGCATCTGTTCAATCTCGTGACCACCGACTGTTAAAAAGTTGGGTAATTCTTGTGTTGCAAGTATTCTAGTTTTTGGCGTCAACATTTTACGCAACAAGAAATATAAAAAACGGAGATTGCTTGGTTCAATCTCGCTTCGTTTCGATATACTAGGTATCCTCACATATGGTGCAAACAAAATTAATCCATCAATTGATTTTTTAAAAGTGTGAGCATACCATAGCGCATAGGTACAACCCATACTATGAGCTAGAATGAATAGTTTAGAGGTACTTTTTAGTTTTTCAACAATATCATGTATTGACTCTAGACAGTCATCAAAATCCGGATCTCCTTTTTCTCCATATGATTTTCCATGGCCTGGCAAATCAATACTGTATACATCGTATCCACTATTTACTAGAGAATTTCCTAGGTAATCAAATATTCTTGCATCACAGCAAAATCCATGGATACATAGTATAATCTTATCAGAAGGCATTTGCGAGGAGTATTTTATTACGTTAATCTTACCTTTTGATGTTTCCTGCAAAGTCATTACTGGAATTATTTTCTCCCAATTACACTAAAGAGCCGTGCATAAAGTACGAAACTATGAGGATCTGTTGACATTTCTTTTAGATCATTTGACATGTCATCAAATTCTTTTTTATCCATTAGATCAAGTGAAAGAATTTGCGGCTTCAAGCTCTGAGCAATTTTCCATCCAAGAGAGTTGTAAGGCTCATGACCCATCACAAGACAAGGGGAATAAGATTCAATTTTACTATCAAGACCTTGATCAACAAACAGTTTGTACAGTTTTCTACCTGAATATGGATCTCCACCAGCGTTTTTTACAAGTTTTACATAGATCTTTCTTAGAGTGTCAACACTTTTTCGTTTTGGATATGATAGCCACGAGTCAGGTGCATGATCAAGTTCTTGAACTATTATTGTACCACCTTTTTTTGTAAGCCTAACCATGTGCTGTAATGCATTTGCTTTGTTGCTCAGATGTACAAACATAAATCTAGAATATACAACATCAAAAGTCTCAGCTGGTAGATTTTTAGAAGTCATTATGTTGTCACATACATATGAAACATTTTTTTGCTTTGTTGATATTTGACAGTACTTGATGTAATTTTCATTGATGTCAAATCCAATCACTTTACCACTTGTTCCAACCATATCACCCATCATTTTTGTTACTTCTCCAGGACCACACCCAATATCACAGCATCGCATACCTTTTTGAATTCCCCCTTTTAGCAAAGAATCTCTAGTTAACGGTTCAAACAAAGCGGACTGGATCTTTAACCTGTCAATTTCATCAGAGGTATTACCTAAAACATAATTATTGTTCAAGCCACTCCCCATTTTTTACATTCCTACCTTCATTTTGCATAAACTTGATGATTATTATCAATTATGGTGGTACTACGATAATTCAGTATTATTGACAATATATCACTCAAGTAATACCATCCCGGACATTTGTATATATGGAAATGGTTAAAACTAAATGAATTTGAGTAATTCATCATACTATACAAGATTTGATGAAATGACAAGAAAAGAGAAACTTTGCAATAACATAGTACAAGGATATAAGACGTCAATTTCGCTACTTGTATTATCAATACTTTGTTTTGGAATTTTTTCAACACCTGTGAGTGCAATGGAGCCATTGCTTCCACAGTATGAGCCCACACAGCATATTTCATCCAATCCAGATCTATTTGTTTCTGCAGAAAATTCATTTTTTCAAAACTATTTTGCAGGTCCACAAGTAATTCAAGTAATCATAAGCGATCCCAACATAAACAGACTTGATGAGTCATACGGTGAGCCCGACGTTACAGTCAATGGCAAAAAACTACGAATGGCTCAGGCAACAGATGGAAATTGGTATGCATATTTTGCTGACAGCAAGCAAGCCCAGATTGCAGACTCTACACAGACAAGTACATCTGGCAAAGGCCTTGATTTTGGCAAATTCTGTTCGTCTGCAAGTGCATCCACTGCAACAGGTGTTGATTTTTCACAAACAAATGGAATTGCAATAGCAAGAAGTGCACCAGGATCATCAGATGGAAGTCAAAACCCCACATCGTCAATATCTGCGACATGTACCGGATCAGTAGACCACACAATACCTAGCATTACAGGCGCACAATCTAATTTACTGGACCATGTCGTAAGAGAGAATAAAACGCTGAATTTGAATTTACCAAAGGCAGGTCAGATAGCTACGCAATCAAACAATCAAGCATTCATTGATGCATGGCCAATAATTCAGCTATACGATTTCGGATCTACCAGTACAAAAGTAACAATTCAGTACAACAAAGGTGGCTCTGGAGTGCAGACTGTAGAACTAAATTTTGACAGAATACCTTCTAATTTTATCGGAATTGTTAGTAACCGAGGATATTGGCCAAGAGGTGGACATGTTCAAGGAGATGTGATTGATCCTCAACTTAACATTGATCCCACCGATGATGATTCGTGGACATGGGGAACAGCCATCTCAAACAATACAGTGTATTACCAGGCATTTGACAGGAATGGGAATCCTGATGCAGACGGGACTGTTGCAATGCAAAATCTAAGTGGCAATTTAACTTCGATGATGTTTAATCACAATGGCAGGTTAACAGAAGATCCAGCACCCCAAGGAGTCATAGTTGCTACATTACATCCAAATGGAATACAAAAGATTGTGAAAGCTAGTAGTGGGTTTTATAGGACTTCCTCAATCAATGAGTTTTCCATACCACTCACATTATTGGAGCTTCAATCAAATGTAGGAATATTTGGAGATTATGATGCAGGAGGTATTGCCGAGATCCTAATTTTGGATAATGCACAAAGAGACAAGTCATTTACAGTAAACTATAATGACAAGTCATATACCGTCATGGTGAAATTTTCAACTGCCACATTGACAATGGGAATACCTGAGGGAAACACCGTTACCAATCCAGATCTAGAAATAAAACAAACAGTGGCAACCCAGTCTACAACGTATCCTATTTTTGCTGCATTCCTCAAGTTAATTATTATGCAAAATCTATTTTTGTACTAGTTGTTTGTCAAAAATAATTTCATTTACACTAAAACTGGATCTCTATTTTTTTCTAGCATTCTCTCTTGTGATGACATGAAATATTGATTCGGTCAGCCCTGGCCTTCTGGTAGGCGAGAGAAATAATGCAAGATCTGTGACTGTTACAATTCCAACTATTTTTCCCTGCTGTATTACAGGAAGTTTTCTAATATTGTTTTTTATCATGAGATCTGCGACTTCTTCGATTGTCTGACTGGATGATGCATAAATCAATGGTCGTGATGCAAACTCTTCAAGTATTGTGCTCTTGAATGAAATACCGTTGCTTACTGCCTTGACAACATCACCTTTTGTAACTATTCCAAGCGGCTTGCCTTTAGCGGTAACAACAAGGCATCCCACCTTCTTTTTTGCCATCAGTACAGATGCGTCATAAAGCGTCTTGCCAGATTCCAGGCTGACAACTATTTTTGCCATGATCTTCTCTACAGGGGTTTTGCTGTGCTCCACTAGCACTTCAAGGGCTTCTTTTTTTCTTATTTTGTCTATCATGCCCTGTACTTGCTTTATACTCATATCTGCTTGGTACGAGATAGATTCCACTGACAAGTCAGAATGATGGTATAATGTATCTATGAGATTTTTTTTTCTCCCCAGTTCTGATTGGTTGTCCTTTGTTACCATCATATGTGTAAACTAGTTTCTCTTCAGATTATTAAAGAACTAGCTACGTTAATTCGAAAAAATACAAGTGTATTTGCCAAGTAATTTGATGCATACCACACATACAACAAAACAAGATTTCAGACTATTATTCCAATTACAACAGGCGTGCCTTTTCGGTACACAGTAATGCTCACCAGTTTTGCCATTAGGCCATATTTTTTCTTGCGAAGTTTTATGGCCTGCTCAGATTCAGATTTGTCTGCAAAATATGCAGTCGCATCAATCCAGTCTCCCTTTGGTTTACCTTTTAGATCAGAAGGCATAATACGAACATTCTTGTTTTTATTCAAACGCCTGACTTTGCCAGTAGTGGAAGACGTTGTTACATATATTATATCGTTATCAACAACAAACCAGACAGGCGTTTTTACTGCCTTACCATCATTTCTATATGTTTCAAGATTTAGATACTTTTCATCTAAAAACGCATCTAGTCGGTCAGAAGACATGCTTCAAAATATTTATCATGAAATCAGATTAAAAGATGGCGGTTGTCTTGAAAAACATTTCATATCATGATAAGACATGGTTTTTTATCATTCAGAAAACCTTAGAGCAAACATATTCTTGTCATATTTGACATCTACTTTCTTCTGGAATAGTTCTTCAAAAATGAGCTCCAAGATTATTTTATTGTACAGTGACCAATTTTTGCCAAGATCATGCTTCATGACAAAAGTATGTGTACCATCATCAATCATGTGGCTTACTTGAACTGAGGAGTTTAGCATTTGCATTTCAAACCAGGCCATAAATGACTTGACATCAGTTTCACCTTTCATGAACAGTGCAACATCACGCATCTCATCTTTTCCCATAGTACTTGCAATTTCGATTATCTCTTTTTCCTTTAGATTTTGAAAAATCTTGACAAATACTGGTTTGTTAAGACTGACCAGCCCAACCCTTGGCTGATATATATCCCACTCTAGAAATCTCTTCAAGGCCTGAGTGGCAAGGGTATTGGTAGTTACTTGGTGATTCTTTGCTTCATTCTGTAGCTTGTCAATAAGATCAGTATCAAATCTAAATGTGATAGTGGATGTTTTTTTCTTACCATTTGATGTTTCTTTCATGGCATATCCAGTCTTTTGTCCATTTGAAAAATGATAAACCTGTCGTATCATACACAGCTCCACCATACACCTTGTCTTACAATGTATACGGCCATGATTTATTCTAGTTTTACCAATATACTACATGGTAGAAATAAAAGTCAAGATACAGATTGACGCACCAATAGAAAAAGTCTGGAATATCATCTCGCAAGTTGACAATGATTCCGAGTTTTGGAATATTACCAAACTGCTAAAAAATATCTCAAAGAAAGAAAATGAGATAGTGCGAGAGATAATGCTGGACAAAATTGACAAATGCAGTCAAACAGTAACTTTCCTGCCAAAAGAAGCAATACACGTGCAATGGACAAAAGGAGCGATAACTGGCACAAAGGACATGTCTTTGACCATACTTGGAAGCTCAACACTTCTAGAAGTCAAGATGAACTATGCCATTTCGGGTCCATCTCGATTCTTCCCTGGAAAGATAACAGAAAAACTGCAGATTGAGGCAGAGTATGCGTTAGATCTTATCAAGGAAAAAGCAGAGGGCAAGATGCATGTCATACCAATGGAGCCTAGAAAATTCTGGGCGGAAATGATAGAGCATGGTAACAAAAACCCATAAAGGAGCAATTTATGCACTACACACCCGCACAAATAAAACGCTCCCAATTTTTATTTTGAGTGTTGAAGATATGTTAACCGGTTTCTAATTTCAGTAGTTCTTCCGTGGCAATCCTTTTTTCAGACTCCAAAGTTCCTTTTTGTTCATTGCTAAGATTTTGTCCGCTGAGCTTCTCATTTAGTTGAATGATTCGCATTTGGTAGATTTTAATTGATTCAGCTATAGCTTTTTTCTTGTTCATAGCATACATCCAATTAAGCTTCAGATTTAACAATACCTATCAGGAGTAAGATTACAAAAATTACTCAATGACCCCATACGTATGAATCCAAGAATGAAATTTTTATGTCAATTCATTGTGACATTTTGGACAAGCATTAACATCATCAGCAGAATGATGTTTACTTGGTTTTGCCTGATATCCGCACTTCATGCACGATCCAGTTGTAAAAATAGGCATGAGTATTAGTCGGTGACATCGCATTTAGGTAGTTATACGATCAACTAAATCATTGATTCAAGTTCTGTAAGACTCATTTTATCATCATTTGTCGTGAACTAGCTGAACATCGTGAATGGTTTTGATCTTGCTGAAATCAATATTATTGACATTATGGAAATAACTAGTATCAACACACTAACCTGTCCAAACTCTGGAACTACATTTGGACCAACAACAACATCAGTAGAATATTGGAATGAAGTTCCTACAAAGTTATTATTTGCATCATAAAATGGCAAACTTTTCCCATTGTTTACTGCCAAATCTATTTCCAGTGTTCCAATTCCTACGTCTTGATCTGCTTTGATTGTACATTCGTATTGTCCTGTAACCTGTGTTCCGTTAAACGCCTTGATTGGAAATGACTGACAGTTTTCAATCATACCAGGAGTTCCCCTTGATACATGCGTTATTGTCTTGAATTGAAATGTTCCATTGCCTGTTTCACCTGTAACATACCACTTGATTGTTGTTTCATGAGTGTGTGTGGTATCAATTATGACTGGAGAAGGCTCATTTGTTTGTGCACCGTTTTGATCGATGAAATACCACTGGACACATGCTCCACTATTATCGGACGAACAGGATTCTAACGATGCATATGCAGGTAAGAGAGCAGGTGCCACTAGAATACCAATCGTCATAATAACAAGTAATGCAAAAATTGGTCTTGTTTTCAATCCATCAATTTATCGTGTTATATAATATTAAAGCAATTCTGTTTTAGCGAATAACGGGATAAGAAAAATCGTAAGTGTGAGAATTTGAAAAATTTGTGCCAATTTGATTTTAAATTCTATCATGAAAGTGACTAGTTTCCAATCCTGGCAATTATTGAAAATTATTCAATATGGCGGAGGCTGTACTATGAGTTGACCTCTCATTGTGGGTTGGTGAAATGTACACAAGTAAGTAAATGTTCCAGTGGTGTTTGCAACAAATGTTATAGTTTTATTCTCACGGGGATGTACAACAACATCGATGTTATTGTACGGTTTGTCATAGATAGTAAATGAATGATTATCTCCACCAGGTTCTTCGATGTTAAAGAAATGAATTGTCACTTCATCACCTTTGAAGACAGCTATGACGGGCATACTGTAAATATCACGCGGCATACCCATTTCGGTCTCATTAAAACCAGGTATGTCACTATCAAATAGGTAAAATTCCTTATGTTTGCCAACATATTGTTGTTGAGTGTTATTTTGTTGAATATTCAGATTATTGACATGTTGTGTAGTCAAGAGGGGTGCTGTTATGATAAATAATGCAATAGCAATAGCAATTGCGGCAACAGATATTCCTAATATTATTACAGTAGTATTTGCGGCCAACATGAATTTTCATTACTCGTAGATTTTAATGGTGCCTACCATTCTCATAGATGAGAATGGAAGGTAGCATATTATGCATTATAAAAAAAATTTATTGTCGTGAATAAAAATATCTATTAGCACCATGCGACGAGATTATATAGACAATGGTTGAATTATCGATTACCAACTATGTACTTCTTGCTGCACATATCATAGTTGGATCTATTCTAGTTTTCTTTGCCACAAGAGCGTTCAAGAGAACGAAATATTTTCCAATGGCCCTTCTGGTAATAGGGTTTACACTGCTAGTCCTCGGAGAAACTGTCATTGAATACATATTTGCATTTACAGGCGAGAGTTTTGGAAAAATAATTGAAGAAGGGTTTGAGATAGCAGGATTCATTGTACTAATCATAGCAGTCAAGAAAAGCTAGAAAATGACAAATGATGATGAGATCCTAACAATACTGGGAGATGAATATAGCAGAAAAATTCTCTCAATACTTGCAAAAAATGAAATGAATGCTCTTGAAATATCTACAAAACTTGACATTCCAGCTTCGACAACTTATAGGAAGATCAAGAATCTGGAAAGTCTTGCCCTCATAAAGAAGACCAAGGTCATTCGTACACTTGAGGGCCTTGATGAAAGTTACTACAAGAGCCTAGTCTCAGGAATAGAGGTAAAGTTTCGAAATGGTGAAATGTCATGTAAAATCGAAAAATTTACCATGGATGAAAAGATACAAAGACTTTGGGAAAAATTCTCAGAAAAATAAGTCGGGTTTATTGTGAAATGGCTATCTTTGCATTCTTCCAGTTTCGTAGCAGTAGTAAAGATATTACTATTATAGAGCCCTGAGTAATCTTGGCAAGTATATCTACTATGCCTACATCTTCTTGTATGCCTACTAGTGGCAAGCTAACAGTTCTTGATACAGCATATAGTCCAATCAAGGCCAGTGAGACAAGACTTGCTATTACATATGGAGCTCTGCTGTGGAGATTGTTCTTTATCATCCATATTCCAAGCGGAAGATATACAATTGCCGCAGTTGCAAAAAGCATTGTCTGAATCTGGCTAGGAACATCACTTGATTCTTGCATTTGAGAGTATGCTGTAACAAAATAGATTCCGCTGTTTCCAAGCACTAGAATTACTATAATCATAATGAACTGTTGTGTTGATTTTTTCATTATTTGTAATTTGTATTACATATTTAATTGTCTAACTACCATTTTCATCAACGAGAATGCTAAAAATAAAAAAGAAGACATTTGTCAGAAAAAGAAAATGATGTGTCAAAAGAAGTTTTTCTCATATTGTGGATTTTAGAAAAAAATAGAATGTAGTTTAGCTAAACTACGGTCCAGATTCCCCTGATTCAGTAGAGCCTGATTTGGCTGGTTCTGTTGAATTAGATGTAGATTTGTTAGTCTCTTGAAGATTCAGAGCATTCTCCGTATGTTCCTCTCCAGGTAATACCAGTGCCTTATCTCCCGTGATAGTTTTAAGACCTATCACTACAACTGCAATTGCAATCATGGTAATTGCAATGCCAACTAGAATTTTTTTATTCATAACATCGTTTTCTTGTATAGACTATAATGTCTAGTTGTCATTCCTATGGATGAAAATGGTAGCATCCGTTTTATTCTGACTGGCATATTAGTGATTCATGAAAATATATTCATATGTACTAATGACACTTGTCATACTTGCCACAAGTGCACCAACACTAGCAATTGCACAATATGAAAACGATGGTGGTAGTCAACCAGACACGATGATCCTAACTATCTTCAGTTTAACATTATACATTACCATATTTGCAATACTTGGCATAGTCGGATATTCAGTTTGGAAAGTATTCAAGATAAGACAAAAGGCTGCTAAAATGAAATTGGCGTAATCTTTATGCGAATTTTTTCCATCCAACCATACTTGAAAATATCCATGTTACTAGCACTTGTACTTGTTCCAGCAGTGGCTTATGCAGATGATGGGGGAAGATTTAGCGTACCTGATACGCTGGGTTGGTTAGCCATTGGATGCGGCATGGCAGCAAATATCTCGCTTGTCACATTCAAAATGATAAAGAAGATGCGCGTCATGAAATTAGTTGGGGGTTCTGGCACCTCACAAAGTTTGACATCCATGTACCAACCAGTATTGAATTTTCACATCATGTTAAATTCAGTAGGATTCTTTGCAGGTTTGTCGCACGGATTTATACTCATTCGAGGCCTCGATTACATCTCACTTTCATTGGCCATAGTCATGACGGTGTCAATGATTAGTGGCATAATACTTCGATTCACATCTGGTAAAAATTTAAAATTCTTCAGCAGACTAGTTCATGGACAAGCCGTTCTTGCGGCAATGCTTGTAACACTTGTTGTTTTACATGTGATTACAAGATGGCATCATGGAATTATCATGAATTTCATATGAGGTAATTTTCGTCCATGCAACACCATGTAGAAAAAATACTTCAAAAGATAAACTTCACAGATTTGAATCCAAGGATGTCATAATTTTTGGAAGAATTATTCTAAATCTTGTAGGGTTATTCTTTACATCTATTGTACCGTGGTGAGCTTTGACTATGTTGTTATTATCAAAATCAATAGTTATTTTAATTTGCAGAGATGAGTAATATGTTTTTTACAAAATTGGATTTATTGCATTTTTAATTATAGATACCATTGCTTGAGCACAATAGATGACATTTTTCTCCCAAATACTGGACAAACTTGATGCTATACCTTCCTGCACCACATCCAATGTCTGCGGCATGTATGCTCGAAAGGTCTCGGAGCTTGTTTGTAATAAATAATATTGGACCAATCTCAACCATAAGATTATGATACTGAATACAAAAAAATTGAATGAAAAGAAATGATTGAACTGATACATCGATAAAAAATATCTTAATATTTTTATTTTGAGCCAATTTGGGTAAAGAAGATAAGTCTTCTGTAACATGGTAACTTAACAAGGTTCATCAGTCTCTAAATAGTGAAATATTGAAAAATAACTATGGAAAAAATTAACAATACGATGAGAACAAGACGCATAGACGAAAATCTATACTGGATGGAACAAAAAACAGGTATGATATGTGTAAAGTTCCACCATCAATAGAGCAAGTATCTGATGAACTTAAACGTCCAGTGTATGCAAACCTGTAAGAGTTACCTGTATTTCATGCCTGAAATTTTAGAATTGACTTATACCAAAAATATTGAATGCGAGGTGTCCGGCCCGATCCATCCTTTTTTAAACTAGAAGAATTCTACCATAATTTTTTAAATCATACATGCCCAATACGTCTAGAAAATTAAAATTCTATACTTTAGATGGTACTCATGTACAAATGAATTCTGTGAGATTAAACCAACTCACTTGGGTGTTTACTACGTGATCTCTTGGTCATCCAAAGTGTGCCAATGGTAGTTACTACGTTTGTCAATATAATGACGTAAACTGTAAGATTCAAGAAAGTGTTTGCCAGAGGAATACCTTCATTTAATGCAACAATTGAAAGTGTTGCCGGAACAATACCTTGAGCACATATGAGGAAAATGATTTTTTTATCTTTATCTAGTTCTGAATTACGCGTAGATATCTTTGTTGCAATGTATCTGAAGAGTAATAATATTCCAAGAAAAGATAATGATAGTATTATGTTGGAAATTATTTCTTCGGGATTTATCAAAAAAGTCAAACCCAGAAATACAAAGAAAAATGTCTCCATCAAAAAAGACATCTCGCTTTGAAACTTGTTAAAATGTTCACCCATTTCGCCAATTGTAAGTTTTTGATGTAAAAATGAGAAAACAGATTTTTCATTTCCAATCAATAATCCAAATATGAGAACTGCTATCAGACCGCTTCCACCTAAGATCTGTGTAACCGAATATGTGGCAAAGAGTAATCCCAATGTGAATACGTACATGTATTTGAAATTTTGAAGGAATTTGAGAACAAATAACCACAGTATTGAAAGTACTATACCTAATACGATGCCAACAAAAAAATTCAATCCTATTGTTTCAAGTGGAATTATCCAACTGGTGGTTCCAGTCTTGTACAGGTTTAAAAATGCGGCAAACATGACGATTGATAAAATTGAATTTATTAAAGACTCTAGTGTAAGAAATGTTATGGTTTTTTCTCTAAGTTTCAGATTGCGTGCCAATGGGATCACCACAGCAGCTGTAGTTTCACCTCCTATCATGGAACCAAAAATTAATGATTGGACAAGATCCCACTTAAAAATAAGATGGCCAAAAATTCCTATTACGAAGATGCTCGATATGACATAGATTACAACTTGGATTAGTGTTCTACTACTTTCTTTTATAACCGCGCGTATCTTCATATCCATTCCACTGTAAAATAATATCATGATCAAAGTAAATGAAGAAAATATACCAAGTACTGGAATCATAGAATCTCTTGGAAATACGTGAAAGATTGGTCCAAGCATTATTCCCACAAAAATCAAAAAAAGGTAATATGAAATGCCTGTTTTTTTAAAGAAGATCTCGCCACCAAATCCAAGAACTATGATGACTGCAATGGCCACAAATACTGTTATTTCATTAATCATCACATGTTGTTCTTGCTATTCGGTGTTAAGTTTTATTCCCTCTTTCACAGAAAAGGAAATTTTACTTATCAGTAAAACTGACACATATGTACGCACCACTTAACTCAAATGAATGTATATTAAATTCAATGTTGCAAAACAGATTCAAAAAGATTCTTGTACCACTAGACGGTTCACTAAATTCCATTCGAGGACTCAATGAGGCGATCTCGCTGGCAAGACAGAGTGACGCGGTAATAACTGGTATCCATGTAATGCCAAACTATTCTCCAAAAGTATCAAGGATATTAAAGTCATACAAATCTGAATTGATAAAGAATGCAAAAAAGATAATGTCTCAAGCAAAAACAAGTGCTGCAAGGCATGGCATTACATTCTATGAAAAAAACACAACGTCAAGAGATGTAGTGAGTACAATAATCGGTTATGCGAAATCAAATAGGTCTGATATCATAATAATGGGTTCACAAGGAGATGGCAATAGACGTAAAGAATATCTTGGTAGTGTTGCAAATGGCATACTTCATGACTCCAAGACACCTGTACTCATAGTAAAGTAAAAGGACAATGGTTTGACAAACAAACACGAATTCATGAACGCGGCGCAAAAAAATACATGAGAGTGAAACAGCTCCAATTAGAAAACCAATGGATGAAGGAGTTCCTACAATTCGCGAAGTAATTAGCAATCAAAAAAGACTTGCAACCATGATAGAATACATAGTTCAGATCATAGAAGAATCAAATAAAAAAATAAAATAAGAATAACAATTGAAAAGCATTCTGATGAGAATATAAAATGAGACAAGCGATTAGACTATGGCAGAAAAAATCGTAACTGTCCAAGAGTTTGAAAAACTAATCTCGGAAGGCTGGCAGTATATCGCAACCCTACCAAATGACAAAATTTTGGTCAAAAATAGCCGGGCTCGTAGTTACATGTAATACGGGTCCGGGGGATTCAGCTACTAACATGGACACATTTTGGGCCCAGTTTGTGCGCAAAATCATCAAAATGATTTGTCTAGGCATTGAACTAAAACTGTAATACTCATCAAAGGTATCAATACGAAGAATTCAAACTTTCAAAATATCTACAGGCTTTACAGAATCGAACCAAAAAACACTTAAATTTTATACAAAAACTAGATCAGACAGTGTATACATCAAGTTATTTGCCATAAAGCAAATTTTCTGTAGTTAATGTATCTTGACACTAGTTTTGATTGTGATTTTAACAGATTGTCGGCTTACCAATTAACTTGATGTGATATTCAGATAAAAATGAAAACAAAAAAGAAAAACAAAGTAAGGATAGTAAAGTCAGATAGTATCAACTATACCTTCATTGGGGACATTATTCATCAAACAAATGATAAGCAAAAAGAAAATAACACAAAGAAGAAAATAAAGTTTGTTAGAAATACACTGAAAGATGCCAAGACTTCAAAAATTCATTACAAATCAAACAGCAGAAGTCCCAAGTCACAGCAGAACCATTCTCCAGTTTATGAGTAGTATAGAAAATTACTAACTCATTGGTTATTTTCAATCACAAGTAACGTATTCTGATCTTTCCACGATATTTTATCCAGATCATCATAATGATTCAATAGGTTTTGTACAAACCTGTGTAATGCTTCTCTAAATTCGTGTTTTTTATAAAATTTGAAAGTTGAATAATGATGATTTTTTGCTTGCTCTACAAGTTTTTCTAGCGGATAGACTCTATGATGTTCAAAAAACTGTACTGAATTGATGTTTAGATTTGGATCCTTTTCGAAGGCTGACTTTAACTCATCTAGCTCATAAAGACGTGTTTCCTTTTTGTTAAATGAAGGAAAATGAGTTCCCCAGATAGTTTTTGCATTTTGGTCCCGCAATCTTGTATATATGAATAATTTTCCATTATTTTTGAGCACTCTTGAAGACTCTTTTAGAAAATTTTGTAGTGAAAAATGATGAACTGCGTTAAATGACATTACGCAATCAAGTGAATCCGTCTGTAATGGTATTTTGTGCGAATCACTCCGTATTGGAGTGAAATTTACAATGTTGTTTTTTACAAAGTGTTGATTTAGGTGGCGTAGCATTTCCCCATTATTATCCAAACAAAATAGATGACATTTTTCTCCTAAATGTTGAACCAGTTTAAGGCTATATCTTCCCGCACCACATCCAATATCAGCAGCATGTATGTTTGAGAGGCTTTGTAGCTTGTTAGCTATAAACAGTATGGGTCCAAGATCTGTAGTTCTTAATTCACGATAGCGTGGAGCAATATGCAAAAAATGATTATACATTTCACCTAGCGTAGATTTTTTTCCAACTATTTTCAATTTTTATAAATCTAACATTTCATAATTTTAATATCTTGCCCAAAAGACATAAAAACAATGAACAATTTTTCGAATATTGAATTTTGTCCATATAATAAAATAATTTTTATAAATTAAAAAGAGGGGAATAAATTATTTTTGGTGTAGTTTGCCTAGTTTAACTGTTGTCACAAACCCAACGCCACTCATCACAGCAATTACGGCAATTGCTGCCATCCATGCAATCGATTCCAGCGGTCCATGAGGATCATCTGCAGCTGTTAGTGCAAATGCGTGTGGGATGATGGTAACGACAACAATTAGAGACAAAACACCAAACAACGCATTCATGTGTTTGATTTTTTCTGTCAAGGTTTTCATTACAATTCAGAATGTGTTACCAATGTATTTCAATGCCATAGATTGCAGTGTGTACTATCTAGCATTTATGCTAGGTTTTAGAAAATAACAGCATGATTGAAATCACCGCAAAAATAATGATAAACTCTACTGCTAAAAAAGTCTGGAGTGTCATATCCGCAATTGAGAGAGATCCTTATTTTTGGAAAGGAATGACCAGAGTACGAAATAAATCACGAGACGGCAACGTGTTTACTCGAGAGGTAACATTGAGTAACTCTGACAAATGCTACCAAAAAATTATTCTTTTTCCAATGGAAGGCATCCACATAAAGTGGACTAGAGGTTCTTTAACAGGTATAAAAGACATTTTACTAACACAGGTTGGAAACCAAACTCTTTTGGAAGTGGAAATGAACTACGCCATAAGAGGGATTGCACAGCTTCGATCCAGACATATTTCAGAAGAGTTGAGAAATGAAGCTGAATTGGCGTTACAGTTGATAAAAGAAGACATTGAAAAAATATCGCCTTTTCAAATCAATGAAAGAAAACAATGGGCTGACTTGATTCATGAATAAACGCAAGCAAGTTCTTGCCAAACCGGAACTAGATGTGGTTACAACCAATCCTCTCAAAACTAATGAAGTTTTTCTAAAATGCATTACTCATGATTGTAAAGGGTGGCCGATAATAACCGATAATGTATCAGGCGAGATCTTTTGTGGTTCATGTGGTCGAGTTTTAGAAGAAAAGTCTTTTGAAACCATTTCGTCATACCTGTCTGACCCAGTAGATTATTTGGCAAAAAAAAGTTCTGGATCAGCCAACTCTTTAACAATGTTTGACATGAATATGACAACTGTCATGTCAGACAGAGATGGCATGGGAAATTCTCTTTCTAGAATCACCAGAAATGAATTTTATCGACTCAAGATGTTGAATACTAGAAGCACGATTACTTCTAAAAACAAGTCGTTACGATCTGCTCTTGTATTTCTTAACATGTTACAAATGAAACTCGGAATGCCAGATTCCATAGCTGAAAATTCTGCACGCATGTACCGAAAGGCTATGCGAACAAAAATTACTATTGGACGAAAATCAAAAAATATAATGTGTGCTTGTATCTATGCATCCTGCAAGCAATGCGGCATACCTAGATCAATTCTTGAAATATCTCTCATTAGCAACATAGGGAAAAAAGAGATTGCTAGGACATATCGAAGTTTGGTGGAAAGATTGGATTTATCAATAAGCCCATTTAGTTCTAGAGAGTTTCTGACAAAAATTGCAAATGAGGCAAAAATCAGTGAAAAATCAAGAAGAGATGCAGTGGAAATAGTTTATTCTATTGAGAAAGCAAGTATGACACAAGGAAAAAATCCAAAAGCATTAGCTGCAGCATCACTGTATTTAGCTTGTATACTAAACGCAGAAAAAATAACACAGGCAGAAATAGCAAAGGCCTCGGGCATTACATCTACCACCATAAGAACAAGATATTATGATTTGAGAAAGTTCTTTCTTGAAACAGTAGACTCGTGTTAATTTCAATAAAACGATTTATAGAACTCGATGAAATAGATGAATGAAAAGCAGGTTGTCTTCTAATCTTCCTTCGTGTGATATACCACACCGCATATCAATAAATTTCATTTCTATTGGACAGTGCCATGATTCCAGTGTATTAACTAGTTGAGTTTATACGTAGAAAAAGTATTTGATTTTCACTCATGCAAGATATGACAAACCTATACAAATCTTAAAAGCTCAACAATTCATACTAAAAGGAGTTGAGTTCAAATACCAAAAAATCATCTACTATTACCTTCAGGCTTGATGAAAATACGATCAGGGGGCTGCGTAGTGAATCAAATAATAGGAAAGTAAGCACTAATACGCTTGTAAATCAGGCATTAAGACAATTTTTGGATTGGGGCATGTACGAATCAACAGTAGGATTTGTCATAATTAACAAACAGGTATTTGTCCATGTGTTTGGAAAGATGAGTCAAAAAGAAATAGTAGACATTGCTACCCGTGTTGGCAAAGATGAAGTAAAGAACATAGCACTGTTTATGAAAGGTAAGATTGACATCAAATCATTTTTGTCGTGGTTTGAATTACGAATGATAAACTCATCAGTTCAAGTGAGCCATATTCATGAAGATGATCATTTTCACAGATATGTTATGAAACATGAATTGGGGAAAAACTGGTCTGTGTATCACAAAACAATTCTTGAATTGATATTTGAGGAAGTATTCAATAAAAGGGTCGATGTAGAAATTGACAAAACCATGATTTCATTTGAATTTTCAGAATAAGGGGTTGTTTTATTTTATAAATACATACTAAAAGTATGAATAAATTCTAAACTAAAAATCACTTAATGTGATCACCTATTTTTCAACAACGTATTCATTCCATGAATTCTTGAATAAACAGAAATTTTGTACCACTTGTACAAATCTAAATAAAAATGATGTTTAGAAAATTGCTTTGTGAGTTATAATATTTTCAAGCATGTTGTTGTGTTACAGTATATATTAACTAGGTTTTATGCCAAACCGCATACAACATCATTGTTGAGTCTACCCTCATCAAGTCATGCATATGGCATAGGATTGATTGCAGTAATAGTAGGAGTTGCCATAGGAGATCATGTTATCAGCTTTACTTTATACCTGAATTAAATGCAAAACCCATAATTTCAGAAAAAGTATTACATCCTAGTGATATCATTACCATAACAATGTGCTAGGAGATGAAAACAATGATCAAATACAAAATTTTGTAGCAAAGAAAGTTGAGATTCAGATTGGAGTAAACAATCTTGTCATTTGGAAAAAACACAGGAAAAACCTCTCACACCGTTACACTTGGAGTAAATCAAATTTTGGATGTATTGCAGTGTGTACTTACCAATTTAATTATTTTATGATAAATAAGATATCGTGCAGATCCTATCTCCGTTAAGAGTCAAAGTGGATACAAGAGAAAAACAAATTCTCCAGGCTTTATTAGACAAAGATTGTCTTGCCATTCTACACATAACAAAAGAAAATGCAATGACTGCCTCAATGATTTGTACATGTCATAATATTTCTCCTAGTGCTGCATATAGAAAACTAAAGTTGCTTCAAAAACTCAATCTTTTACGTGTTACATATAATATACAACCTAATGGTAAAAAATCAATGTTATTTCAAAGTAAAACTATTAGAATTAACATAAGGTTATGTGAAAGTCAACTACTAATCCATATCGATTGTATACCACTTATGACTGTATAATGTCGTCCTACACATTACTTGGATCATTATGTGATTTCATCATCAAATTGAACAAAAACATCCAATCTGTTGCGCTCATCAACAATCACGGAAGAGTGATTGAGAAAATTTCAAGATCCGAGTTTACTAAACAATTTCCTGATCATTTAAGTGAGCTTTTTTGCATGAGTTGTGTTTTGCAGATATCCATGGGAAGAGATTTTGATAAAAATTATGGACCCATTAACTATCATATATCAGAAAGATCAAACCTTACAATGATTACATTTCCAATAAATAAAAATATAATTATCACGACAATCAATAAAAATACTAGTCCCATAACACTCTCAAGAAAGATTAGTCACATCATCAATGATCACATGAGATTACTCTAAACCGGATTATGTAGGATTATTTTTTCTCTAAAAGATATTTCAAACTATTGGCATATCCTCTTTTGAAATTTTATTGTCTGCAAACCAATTAGCATCATTTTTCAACCATGTCGGTAATTTTAATTCAGTATTAACCATAACATTTGATTTTATAATTCCACAGTCTATCAAATTTTTTATACTAAATGAATAGTCCATATCTCTAATCTGTCCATCATGCCACATTTTTGAAACATTGTCGGACCAAATTGGGATTGTTTTTTATGGCACTGTATCAGTTGAAGATTGACTAGAATATTTGATCACAGATTCGTATGTTTCACTTTTAGTATATCCAAAAAAGTTACCACCTAGATACTTGGCATAGAAATGAAATGAATCTCCATTATCTTTTGGAACCGCTTTCCATGAAACTAAAAATTTATCGTCATAATCAGTTGTGACGATTGCAAGAATTATGCTAGGGCCCAGTAGGCGCACTTAATGATAGAAATATTATCGATAAGAGAACTAATTTTCTTGATTCCATGAATTTTCAAAGGAATTAATTCCTATAATGTTCAGGGATAACAAATTTAAGCAAACTCACCAAATGTAATCATGTGATTGTTCTAAAATAGCCATATTTTAGCAACATACTGACCAACTTCACAAAAATATCTTCGTCAATTTAGAAATTAGTGATCTATGTTGGAATAGATCCATTATTTGATACAAAAGATATTAACACAAATAATGTATGACATACAAATGAGTTTGTCTAAAAAACTAGGAATTGGAGTGGCATGCCTAGTCATTATTTCTTTTGTAGCATATTCTTACATTTCAAACCATAACAACTCTGGAACAAATAATATTATAACAGCACCATCAAATGCAACAAATAATATTGTAATAGCACCGTCAAATGCAACAAATATTGCTGCAAATGTGCATCATTATCAAGTCAAAGTTAATGAATTAATCAGCCTAGGGGAAAGAACGAAATAAAAAATAAATTTCAAACACAAAAAAAGATCCCATCCGATAAAGATTATTTTGAATACAATGTTATTTTACTGGTATCAATGTCGGTGTATTTTACTATTAAAAATACATTGTTCATGATTTGATTTTGTGGTACAGACTGGCTAACAATTTCCACATCCCAGTTTCCAACTATTGGATCTACTGAAGTGATAGTAAATCGTTCCAGCGAATTTTCTGAACCAGAATATCTTACCTGGTATATCTGATCTCCTATTGAGACAGTCTTAAAGCCAATACCTAGTCCAGTGGTGGAGTTTGTGACAAGGCAGTCTTTTGTTTCGCCTATTACACATGTGCCATCAGGTGCAGTAACCTTGAATCTTGCCATACCATGGTTATCAAAAGAAGAATGTAGCAAGTATGCGCGTCCTATGGTATCATTTCCAATTGATATCGAATCTATGCTGTTCAATTTAGAGAGTGGCATGCGTACAGTGCCAGGAAATGAGCTGAACATAGAAGATTGAGTTTCAAATGATTTTCCATAAATGTTGGCTACGGCTTGCAACGTATACTGGGTTGTGGAACCTGTTACCGGAACTTGCCATTCCAGATTTACCTGATTTTGTCCAGTACCAAATACTTGTGTAGGTGATATGAATACAGGATTTCCATCTACCAACAATACTATGGAACCATAAACTGGCCCTGTACCAGTATTGGTAAAGTATGCTTGCGGCTGCCTGGTGTTGCCTTCTGTTTTTGTCAGTCTTGCATCCAGTTCAAGATTACCATCAATATCATAGTTCGGTTTGACTCCAATGGTATAATGATCCGACTCGGATATTTTTCCTGCAGCGTTTTGTACATTAATCCAATATGATATAGCTGGAGCGCTAAGCATTTCTTTTGGAATTGTACCAGACATCAAGTATGTAGTGTTGGATATTTGGAGTGGAGATGCTTGCATCGCTATAGAGATATAGTTTGTCATATTGTCACCTAATTTTGCAAATCTAATCTCTGCACTATCAAGTGCAGATTTGCTATCTATGAATGCAAATACAGAAATTGGTTGTGAGTCAACAAAGTGATTATTTTCAGATGATGAAGTCTTGGTTTGATTTCCTACTTGGAATTTGACATCAAAGATCTTTGGTGCAGACACATCAATTTCAGTTGGTGGTGAAATGGATTCGATGTTTGTGAAATCCAAGTTCTCATTACAGCCAACAACATCAACTGTCTTTCCTACGGAGAATACATTGTGCCCAACCGCCTCCAATGCAACAACCTCAAATGATTTTTCTTTTGGAGAGATAGATGCCTCATAGACTAGTTTTCTCACTGTTGCGTTGGTGTTTTCTTGTGCATATGGCTGGTCTGTTGCAAGTTTTGCATCCACTACACCAGTAAGGGAAGTACGAATTATCACCATCGGATTTGTACTATTAACGTCTGTACCAACTTGGATCCTTACAACTTGTTTGTCACAGACATCATACGATATGTCTTGGATCTTAAGATAAGGTCCCTCTCCACCGCTATTACTTGTTGCGGATGATGCACCCATTCCAGATGGGCCTGCACCTACACCTCCGCCACCAGCACCACCTGGTACACCCAAAGTTGAACTGCTGATAGTACTTGATGTACTAGAACTCCATGTTGCAAAGCCAGTGAAGTGATTTGTCCAGACAATAAGATCAGCACCCACATTGATCTTGCATTCATTTGCCCCAGAAGGAATTCCAGAAGAACTATCAGAGGTACACACAGATATGATTTCTGTCACTGCCGGATTGGAATGGAAGAAACCTATACGTGATCCTGCTTGCCCAACAAATACAAGTCTTACAGGATTGTTAAATGAAAGCTGTACGTCAGAACCTATTTTGATTATGATCTGTGGTGTATTTACTTGGTTTGGTGATTGTGGTAATGATACTGTTGATGAATTTTGTATAGTTGGAAGGTCAAGACTGCCATCCCATGATGTACTAGAGGTTATTGTAGTATTAGCTGAAATTGCCATCTTTACGTCAGGCATTGTATCACCATTGGTGTATTTTATGATTGTAAGCGGATTGGTAATCTGTACAGATGTTGTACTACCGTTAGTTTGTTGTACACCAGCATAGTTAATGACAGGATCAGTTACAGTTGAAGGTACAGTTACACTTGAAAGTGCAATGTTTTTACTCACTACAAGAAGTTCCGGTTTGACTGAGTCCATTGTAATGGATGTCTGTCTAGTCTCAACTAGTTGTTGATTCGATTGAAGATTTGCCGCACTAGTAGATGAATCAGATGTGAGAACTTGATCATTTAATATTTTAGATGTAGACTTGACAATTGAATCTGTCATCAGTATGGAATCAGACAGGGATCTGCTGTACACTGCTTGCATAGAGAGTGTATCTGTAGTTCCTACAGATTCAGAGAGCGATTTGATTGATTGTTTTGTGAGCGCGTCAGCAAGTAACATGGAATCAGACAGATGTGCCATCTTGGATGCCGTGGGGTTTGTCAAGTCAGTTACAGTTACGGTGTCACTTGGTGCTGTACCTGTTGATATCTTGTCAGATAGTTGTGAAGCAAGTGAGTCTTGGACAGTCACTGGATAGAAAGTGCTTGTTGGTATTGATACAGAATCAGTTACAGTTACGGTGTCACTTGGTGTGCTTCCTTTCAACACCTCATCACTTACAGATATGGTATCGCGTGGTGCTGTACCTGTTGATATCTTGTCAGATAGTTGTGAAGCAAGTGAGTCTTGGACAGTCACGGAATGTAAACTTCCATGTGATACAATTGGAGAATCACTTAGTGCCAGAGTATCTTTTGGAGTGTTGCCAGTAGACGGTTTTATGTTAATTGCAATTGCATCCTTTGGGTTATTTCCAGTAGATGGGTTGTCTGTCATGGTCAAAGTATCAGATTCAGTAGTAGGATATGACGCTGGATCGTTTGCTACAAACCACGGTCTTGCCTCTGTGAATGTCTGGTTGCCATACGTTATCTGTGCTGGGCCCAAAGCATACAGCTGTGGAAATACAAGCGGTACAGTATATGAATATAATACAGATGTCTTGTTTGCAGCCAAGTTCTTGTTCCATGTCAACACTTTGGCATCCCCTACTGTCTGTACAACTGCATCAGTTGTTACGTTGAATATAGATGGAACTGATTCTTTTATGACAATTCCAGGCTGGTTTACAAATGATGTCACATCTATTTTGACATTAAATAAATTCGGATTGTTGACTGGATCAATCTTGCTTTGTGCTGTTCTGATTACATCAAATGGTATGTTGGTCTGTGCAAGAAATGATGTGTCAAAGTTAGTTTGTATGGAATTTGCAGTTGCTGATACATTAACAGTATAGTTTCCTGGAATGGTAGTGGCATACTTGGCATTGTACAGACCACACTCTGAACCTGCCGATATCCCTACTCCAGACAACAACGTGGTGATGTGAGAACTAGGATCTGTCACGGTAACAGACAAGTTTGCATCACATACAGGATGACCCTTGCTGTCAAGTACTACCATAGTCATGTTTGCAACATCGCCTGGACTGTAGATGCTCTTCTGCGTATTGAGTGATACAAGGCCCCAGGCATACTGATCCTGTGTTGTGTATGTCTTGCCATTTTGTACCAAGGTTGTTTTAATGGTGTACAATCCAGGCTTGCCGTATTTCTTGGACAAGATCTTTATATCAAAATTACCTTCCTTCATCTTTTTGAATTCTGATTTGAGTGGAATCTCTGTACCATCAGGTGCAATCACCGTGACTGTAATAGTAGTATTCTTTTCATTCCATCCATCATGCTGTATGCTTGCCTTGATTATTTTCTTCATCTTCTTAATGTCCGAGTCCTTGAATATCTTGAATTCAAATTCAGGATTATCTCCCATGGCATAGCTGCTCTTTAGGTTTGTAATTGTAGGTACAACAGCAAGAGTTGTCATGTTTATTGCAGTACCGTTCATGCTGGTTCCATTGATGCTAGTGCTGTTTATTCCCGAGTTGAGTAGTGCTTGAATAGAGTCTGACATGGAGACAACTTCATATATTGGCACATTGGCAGATGTCGGACTTGGTACTCCTTGCGCATTCTGCATATACAGTTGCTGTATCTGTGATGGGCTAAGCAGTGTGTTATAGAAATTGACATCTTTTATCTGGCCTGAGAACTTGTCCATTGCATAGTTTCGTACTGTATCAATTGTTGCGCCAATTACCATATCAGAGTTTGATGAAAGATTATCTGGTGTAACAGGTGTCAAGTGACCATCATTTGTTATGGTCAACACTCCAGGAAGATGCAATGAATCCTGTTTTGTTCCGTTGGCATACATGGTAATATTAGTGCCGTTGTATGTGACTGCCAAGTGTGTCCAGTTTTGTATCATTCCAGTAGAGTTGACTGTACTCCATCGTATGCCATCAAATATTGAAAATGTTGCAGTCTTGTAGGGTGCAATGTTATTGTTCACATTCAGTGCAAACTGGCCTGCTTTTGTGATTACTGCAAATACAGGTGACCCTTGGGAATAGTCAGGCTTGACCCATGCGGATATGGTAAAGTTGTTTAGTGTATTGGTAGAGTTGATTGATTGTTTTAGGTAGCCGTTTCCTTGTAGGTTTAATGTGTTGTTCTCTACACTAACCTTGCCAACAGTATCATTGGTTGATGTAAAATTCCATGATTTTATTGCATTAGGTACTGTGATACCGATTCGTGTTGCATTAACCGAGTCTGAGATGGACATGTCACTTGAAAGTCCCAAACTGCTCTGCATTGGAGGAATTGTTCCATTACGCAATATTGTAATGCTGTCTGTTATGCCCACACTTGAGGATAGAGTAACGCTCTCAGATACTGGAGGGATGGTGCCATTACGCAATATTGAGATATCATCAGATATGGAAACGCCAGTTGATAGTTCAGTGTTTTTCTGCACTGGAATGGCACTATTGTGCAATACTGCGATGTTGTCTGCAATGCCAAGACTAGTGGAAAGATCCTGTGAGAGATTGCGGGGTATGGCAAAATTTGTCTGGTTTGGCAATATGGTTTGATTTGACAAGTGTGCACTGGCATTGTTTGCAGAGAGTATTGTGACATTTGTCACAGTACTATTTGAAACATTTGGTAAAACACTTGATGTTGAATTGATTGGTGTTACATTGTTTGCAACTGTTTGGTTTTGGGATTCTGCATATGCCATTCCCCAGTAGTTTTGGCTTGTTGCAAACGGAGTGACTGTAGATGATGCAACAAGGATTAAAATGAAACAAAATGAAAAAATCTGGTTTTTGTTGTACTTTATTCTAACATCTTCAGAACGAATTAGAATATAACCCGAAAGGGGTAACAACAATACTAAAAGTGTCGGATCTTTTGAAGACGCAGCATGATGTGCAAATGATGACAAGTCATTTTCAAATTGGTCTGCAACACTGACAATTGCAACAAATTCATTATTGGTATTTGATTGAATTGTATACATTGATTTGAATAATGCATCAGATAGTTTTTGATCCAAATTGTTTACAGGTTTACTGTTTAATATATCATCAGCAGGAGATTTCACATATTCATTTGCATCCAGTACCTGATTATACTGAACTACTGATTTTCCATCAAAACGAATTCTTTTAAAATTAAATATACTTTCCATTGTGGTTACTGTATTTGTAATTTCCTTGACAGTTGTAATTTTTATTTCGCCATATTTTTCAGATAACATGTTGTCAGAAATGTTTTGAGTTTGATCATATGGTTTTCCATTTACAACAATTAACACATGTTCAGAAACTGCCAGTTTGTCTCCTTTAGAATATGAAGTACCATCACTCATTTTGACATGCGGTATGTTTGGTAAAGCATTGTTAAGATACGAGGATGTACCTAAATGTGCTAACGGAGCAGTTGCCAACAGCACTATCACAATAAGACAAATTTCACTGTTCTTCACCATGAAAACAATCCGGCATGCCGAATCATTAGGCAGTCGGAAAAAAACAGGTCACATACATTCCAAAATGGAAAATACTAGCATTCTGGTTTCCAAGGCGGAATTGAAAAAAATGGCGCTAAATTGTAATTTGCCAGGTAACCTGAATGGTATCGCCAGAATTTAGTAGAACCACTGGCGATAATTTTGCTTCAGCTACTACAATAGGACCTGAAGCTACTGCACTTGTGCCTCCTCCCACTAGAGCAAGACCAATGATGTTTAGTTTTTGGCTAACATTATTTGTAAATACACTAGTTTGTACTGCGTTGACACATGTTCCAGAACTTGGAGCTGTACCGTTGGCATTTGGACTGCAGCCATTAAAAGATCTTGTTGTCAACGTATAAGATGTTGCAGCTTCCACAGTACCTGCAGACGCCCTTAGATCTCCCACACATGATCCAGCATTGACACAAGTTGTTGCAACAAAAGTATTTGCATCAGAGGGATATTGAGCAGGTGCACTTCCAAAACTAATTACACATTTTGTTGCAGCTCCGCTTCCCGTTGTTTCACCTGTTAATTGATTGGAACTTGATACTGAGCAATCTGCTGCAGTCGGCTCGTTAGTATTGGTAGTTGTACCATTGATGAATCCAACCCAGTATGTTGGAGCAGCAGCTTGTATGTTTACTGTGGGGTTTTGGATTGCTCCAGTAGCTCCACCTAAACAAATACCAGACTGTATGCAATAAAATGCGGCACCAGCTGTTGTAATGATATTATATGTTGTTTGTTGTGAAACCAAGTTTCCATTTTTATCATGAATTGTAACCGTTACTAGGTCCATCGGAATTGGAGCATCAGTAATGCCACCCTGCAGTAATGAAGTTTGCATTTTATTTTCGTTTGAATGTATTGATGTGATAGAATAAACTGCCAAAACACTGCTCAAAGAGCATATAGCTACCAAGGCAATCAGGTGTTTTATCTGCATCTTATTTTTTACAAGTTTTATAAAGATAAACATTGTGATTAGTGTCATTATTTAACCTGAATCTAATTTTTAAGAATTTGAAAATCTGGAGAGATTTGAACTAAAAGCTGTTAGTTGATTTCCAACTAAGATTGCAATTGTAAGGCACATATCATAGATATAAGATAAGACACGTTTGAATCCTAGCCCGAACCTAAACCGCTATAAAATGAGCAGATATCAAACTAATTTAACTAAACCGGCATCAATATATCATACAATCAAAGTTAATCAGGAAATGTAATTTAGATATATGATGTGCTCTGCACAGTTTTTAATTCAGAAATCAGGTAGAGAAGGAAACCATTGGATGAAGTATCAAAGGATAATGGAATATGTAAGAAAATACGAAAAGGTGTACATTAAAATATCATTGTTAGCAGATGACAAAAATTAGATCCCATAGTATGGATATTATCACAGCATAATTTAGATCAGGCTCAAACCAACGTAGAAAGATGATAAAAGGACATATTGTAGCGGGCCCGGGGGGACTCGAACCCACGACCTGACGCTCCGCAAGCGTCCGCACTATCCAAGCTGTGCTACGGGTCCACAAATAAAATTCAGCAAAGACCTGTTATAATACATTTCAAAAG